>NZ_JBHXTJ010000100.1:0-1050 GCF_042677525.1 Streptomyces sp. NPDC127114 | reverse complement strand
GCGTCGCTTCGCGATGGCCTGCGGCCACCCTTGACCCGGCGGCTCCGGGAGCCTGTTCACACTCGGAGGGCGGCCGGGGGGCCCGGCCACGCGGAACGGCCCGGGCAGCCCGCCGCGCCGTGGGCGGCGCGCGGGCCGGTGGGGTGGGGGCCCGGGTATCGCTCCGGACGGCCTTGGGCAGTGGCACGCCGGTGGGGTGGGGCTCGGCCAGTGGCGAGGGGTGGGTGGGGCCGTTGTCCTCGGTCGGGGGTGCGCGGTCGTGGAATGGGGTGCCCATTGCGGGCTTGGCGGCTGTCGGCCGTCGTTCGGCTGGGACTCAGGCCCCGCTGGTCACTCCCGGTGGGTGGCAGGGTGGGTGGCTTGGGGCGGGTCGCGTGCAAACGTGGATCTCGCGGCCCGCCGTGTGACGGAAGAGCACGGATGTGACGAGAGAGGCGTCCACCGCCCCTCGCGATCCACCTTTGCTCGCACCGGCCCCGTCAACGGGCATGTTCGCCGCCTCCGTTGAGGGGTGACGTGCCGGGAGTGACGTGTGTGACTCCAGAGGCGCCGCAAACACCCTTCCCACCGGGTGAGGTCGGCCCGGGCGTGCAAAGTGGGATCTCGCGGGCCTCGGTGTGACGAATGGTGCTCGTGTGACGTGAGAGGCGAGACCGGAGACTCCCCGACCCCGCGAGCGCACACTTTGCATCGCCCCCGGCCCTCCCCGCCCACCGGGAGTGACCAGCGGGGCATGAGTCCCAGCCGGACGACGCCGTCAGCCGCTAAGCCGTGGATTGGGCACCCCATTCCACGACCGCGCACCCCAACCGAGGGAAACGGACTCCCCCGCCTCGCCACTGGCCGAGCCCCACCCCACCGGCGTGCACTGTCGGATCCCGTCCGGAGCGATACCCGGGCCCCCACCCACGCAGCCGCCATCCGCCTACGGCGGGAATGGCTACCCGGGCCGGGTCGCGTGGCCGGGCCCCCGGCCGCCCTCCGAGTGTGAACAGGCTCCCGGAGCCGCCGGGTCAAGGGTGGCCGCAGGCCATCGCGAAGCGACGCGAC
>NZ_JBHXTJ010000099.1:0-1062 GCF_042677525.1 Streptomyces sp. NPDC127114 | reverse complement strand
CGCGAGGGCGAAGAGGACGAGGAGTCCGAAGGCGGCGAGCCATTCGAGGGGGGTGGCGTCGGTGGAGCGGAAGCCGATGGCGGCGCCGACGGCGCCGACGAGGACGACGCTGGCCACGGACTGCAGGACGCTGCCGACGACGTGTCCGACGAGGACGGAGCCTCGGTGGATCGCCATGGTGCGGAAGCGGGCGATGATGCCCTCGGTCATGTCGTTGGCGACGGAGACCGCGGTGCCGATCGTGGTGCTGCCGATGGTCATCAGCAGCAGGCCGGGGACGAGGTAGGCGATGTAGTCGGCGCGGTCGGCGCCGCTTCCGCCGATGCCAGCGCTCATGGTGTCGCCGAAGACGTAGACGAACAGCAGCAAAAGCATGATCGGCGTGAGCAGCAGGTTCAGCGTGAGTGACGGATAGCGCCGGGCGTGCAGCAGGTTGCGGCGGAGCATCGTGGACGAGTCACGCAGGGCGAGGGACAGGGAACTCATCGGACAACCTCCGTGGACGGGCCGGACTGGGTGGACGGGCCGGACTGGTGGGACCGGTCGGACTGGTTCGGGATGCGGGCGCCGTCGGCGCCGCCGCCGGTCAGGGCGAAGAACACGTCGTCGAGGTCGGGCGTGTGGACGGTCAGCTCGTCGGCCTCGACGCCGGCCGAGTCCAGCCGGGCGAGCACGCCGGCCAGCGCGCGCTGGCTGCCGTCGCTGGGGAGCTGGAGGGTGAGGGACTCGTCGTCGCGGGCGGCGTCGGTCAGGGCCGCGACGGCCCTGGTGTACGCGACCGGGTCGGTGAAGCGGAGGCGGACGTGTCCGCCCGGGACGAGCCGCTTCAGCTCCTCCGCGGTGCCCTCGGCGGCGATCCTCCCGTCGTTGAGGACCGCGATGCGGTCGGCGAGCTCGTCGGCCTCCTCCAGGTACTGCGTGGTGAGGAAGACGGTCACGCCGTCCGTGACGAGTTCCCTGATGATCTGCCACATGTTGTGCCGGGAACGCGGGTCGAGACCGGTGGTCGGCTCGTCGAGGAAGATGATCCGCGGATCGCCGACCAGCGTCATCGCGATGTCC
>NZ_JBHXTJ010000098.1:0-1160 GCF_042677525.1 Streptomyces sp. NPDC127114 | reverse complement strand
CCGGTGGCGGCCGGGTCAGCCGGCGACGGAGACGGTGGGCTCGCCGCTCGTGACGCCGTCCTTCTCCATCTGTTCGGCGATCTTCATGGCCTCGTCGATGAGGGTCTCGACGATCTTGGATTCGGGGACGGTCTTGATGACCTCGCCCTTGACGAAGATCTGGCCCTTGCCGTTGCCGGAGGCGACGCCGAGGTCGGCCTCGCGGGCCTCGCCGGGGCCGTTGACGACGCAGCCCATGACGGCGACGCGGAGCGGGACCTCCATGCCCTCCAGGCCGGCGGTGACCTCCTCGGCGAGCTTGTAGACGTCGACCTGGGCGCGGCCGCAGGACGGGCAGGAGACGATCTCCAGGCGGCGCTGGCGCAGGTTGAGGGATTCCAGGATCTGGATGCCGACCTTGATCTCCTCGGCCGGCGGGGCGGACAGCGAGACGCGGATGGTGTCGCCGATGCCCTCGGAGAGCAGGGCGCCGAAGGCGACGGCGGACTTGATGGTGCCCTGGAAGGCGGGGCCGGCCTCGGTGACGCCCAGGTGCAGCGGGTAGTCGCACCGGGCGGCGAGCTGGCGGTAGGCGTTGACCATGACGACCGGGTCGTTGTGCTTGACCGAGATCTTGATGTCGTTAAAGCCGTGCTCCTCGAAGAGGGAGGCCTCCCACAGGGCGGACTCGACGAGTGCCTCGGGGGTGGCCTTGCCGTACTTGGCCAGCAGGCGGGCGTCGAGCGAGCCGGCGTTGACGCCGATGCGGATCGGGGTGCCGGCGGCGGAGGCCGCCTTGGCGATCTCCTTGACCTTGTCGTCGAACTGCTTGATGTTGCCCGGGTTGACGCGGACCGCGGCGCAGCCGGCGTCGATGGCGGCGAAGACGTACTTCGGCTGGAAGTGGATGTCGGCGATGACCGGGATCTGCGACTTCTTCGCGATGGTCGCCAGCGCGTCGGCGTCGTCCTGGGTGGGGCAGGCCACGCGCACGATCTGGCAGCCGGAGGCGGTCAGCTCGGCGATCTGCTGGAGCGTGGCGCCGATGTCGGAGGTGCGGGTGGTGGTCATCGACTGCACCGACACCGGGGCGTCGCCGCCGACGGCCACCGATCCGACCTGGATCTGGCGGCTCTTGCGCCGCTCGGCGAGCCGGGTCGGAACGGACGGGATACCGAGAG
>NZ_JBHXTJ010000097.1:0-1271 GCF_042677525.1 Streptomyces sp. NPDC127114 | reverse complement strand
GCTCCGGCTCCGGCCGCCGCCGCCGCCCCGGCTCCGGCGCCCGCCCCGGTGGCCCCGGCCGCCCCGGCGCCCGCTCCGGCTCCGGTCGCCCCGGCCGCTCCCGTGGCCGCCCCGGCCCCGGTCACCCCGGCCCCGGCCGCCCCTGCCCCCGCCGCCGCACAGCCGGCGGAGGACGGCGCGTACGTGACCCCGCTGGTCCGCAAGCTCGCCACCGAGAACGGTGTCGACCTGGCGTCGGTCAAGGGCACGGGCGTCGGCGGCCGCATCCGCAAGCAGGACGTCCTCGCCGCCGCCGAGGCCAAGAAGGCCGCCGCCGCTCCGGCCCCGGCCGCCGCGGCCGCGCCGTCGAAGGCTCCGGCCCTGGAGGTCTCCCCGCTGCGCGGTCAGACCGTCAAGATGACCCGCATGCGCAAGGTCATCGGCGACAACATGATGAAGGCGCTCCACGGCCAGGCCCAGCTGTCCTCGGTCGTCGAGGTCGACATCACCAAGCTGATGAAGCTGCGCGCCCGCGCCAAGGACGCGTTCGCGGCCCGTGAGGGCGTCAAGCTCTCCCCGATGCCGTTCTTCGTGAAGGCGGCGGCCCAGGCGCTGAAGGCCCACCCGGTCATCAACGCCCGGATCAACGAGGACGAGGGCACCATCACGTACTTCGACTCGGAGAACATCGGCATCGCCGTGGACTCCGAGAAGGGTCTGATGACGCCGGTCATCAAGGGTGCGGGCGACCTGAACATCGCCGGCATCTCGAAGGCCACCGCCGAGCTGGCCGCCAAGGTCCGCGGCAACAAGATCACGCCGGACGAGCTCGCCGGCGCGACCTTCACCATCAGCAACACCGGTTCGCGCGGTGCGCTGTTCGACACGATCATCGTCCCGCCGAACCAGGTCGCCATCCTGGGCATCGGCGCCACGGTCAAGCGTCCGGCCGTCATCGAGACCGCCGAGGGCACCGTCATCGGCGTCCGCGACATGACCTACCTGACGCTCTCCTACGACCACCGTCTGGTGGACGGCGCCGACGCCGCCCGCTACCTGACGGCCGTCAAGGCGATCCTGGAGGCCGGCGAGTTCGAGGTCGACCTCGGTCTGTGAAGGCACGGGGCTGAACGCGGCCGGAAGGCAACGTAACAAGCCTCACCTGCGGCGGCCCCCCCCCGGGGGGGTTACCGGGGGGGGGGGCCGCGGTTTGTTTTGGTTGGTTGTAGAGGCCGAAGGGGGGGCCCCCGTGACATTAGCCTGGGCCGTTGGCGTGGGGGGGCGTTTCGGGG
>NZ_JBHXTJ010000096.1:0-1630 GCF_042677525.1 Streptomyces sp. NPDC127114 | reverse complement strand
CGGCCCTCCTCGTCGACCGCCGCCGCGAACGGAGCGATCTTCGCCTCCGCCAGCGCACGGACCGACTCCCGGAGCATCTCGTGCTCCTCCGGCAGACGATACAGATCGAAACCGGCGGATCCTGCCACGCTCATCCACTCCCACGCTTGCTAACTACCGTTAAGTAACCCAAATGGTAGGGCGTGACCCGGCCGCGATCCAGGCCCCGACTATGCTCGGGCAGGCATTCCGCCCGACCTCGACTCCTCACTGGAGACCGCATGGCCCTGAAGATCACCGTGATCGGCACCGGCTACCTCGGCGCCACCCACGCCGCGGCCATGGCGGAGCTCGGCTTCGAGGTCCTCGGGCTCGACGTCGTACCCGAGAAGATCGAGATGCTGGCCGCCGGGCGCGTCCCGATGTACGAGCCGGGCCTCGAGGACCTGCTCGCCCGGCACGTCGCCGGGATCGAGGGATCGAGCGGGCGGCTGCGCTTCACGACCTCCTGGGAGGAGGTCGGCGCCTTCGGCGACGTCCACTTCGTCTGCGTGAACACGCCGCAGAAGCACGGCGAGTACGCGTGCGACATGAGCTACGTCGACGCCGCCTTCGCCTCGCTCGCGGGCGTGGTGCGGCAGGGCGCGCTCGTCGTCGGCAAGTCGACCGTGCCCGTCGGCTCCGCCCGGCGCCTCGCCGGGCTGCTGCCCGAGGGCGTCGAACTCGCCTGGAACCCGGAGTTCCTGCGCGAGGGCTTCGCGGTGCAGGACACCCTGCACCCGGACCGGATCGTCGTCGGCCTGTCCGAGGGTGCCGGCGGCGAGCGGTCCGAGAAGGTGCTGCGCGAGGTGTACGCGGTGCCGGTCGCCGAGGGCTCGCCGTTCGTGGTGACCGACTACCCGACCGCCGAGCTGGTGAAGACCTCCGCCAACTCCTTCCTCGCCACGAAGATCTCCTTCATCAACGCGATGGCGGAGGTCTGCGAGGCGGCCGGCGGCGACGTGGCCAAGCTCGCGGAGGCGATCGGGCACGACGAGCGGATCGGCAGCAAGTTCCTGCGGGCCGGCATCGGCTTCGGCGGCGGCTGCCTCCCCAAGGACATCCGGGCCTTCATGGCGCGCGCCGGTGAGCTGGGCGCCGACCAGGCCCTGACCTTCCTGCGCGAGATCGACTCCATCAACATGCGGCGCCGCGCGTCCATGGTGGAGATGGCCCGCGAGGCGCTGGGCGGCGGCTTCCTCGGCAAGCGGGTCGCGGTGCTCGGCGCGACGTTCAAGCCGGACTCGGACGACGTCCGCGACTCGCCCGCGCTGAACGTGGCCGGCCAGATCCACCTCCAGGGCGGCCAGGTCACCGTCTACGACCCGAAGGGCATGGACAACGCCCGCCGGCTCTTCCCGACGCTCGGCTACGCGCCCACCGCGATCGACGCCGTGCGCGGCGCGGACGTGGTGCTGCACCTCACCGAGTGGCGCGAGTTCCGCGACGCGCTGGACCCGTCGGAGCTGGCCTCGGTGGTCTCCTCGCCCGTCATCCTCGACGGCCGCAACGCCCTCGACCCCCTGCGCTGGCGCGAGGCCGGCTGGACCTACCGCGCGATGGGCCGCCCGCGCGCCTGACACGGCAAGCACGCCCCGCGCGGGTCCTGTCT
>NZ_JBHXTJ010000094.1:0-2506 GCF_042677525.1 Streptomyces sp. NPDC127114 | reverse complement strand
CTTCAGAACTAACACAGTGGACGCGAGCAACTGAGGACAAGCCCTCGGCCTATTAGTACCGGTCAGCTCCACCCATTACTGGGCTTCCACATCCGGCCTATCAACCCAGTCGTCTACTGGGAGCCTTACCCTCTCAAGGAGGTGGGAATACTCATCTCGAAGCAGGCTTCCCGCTTAGATGCTTTCAGCGGTTATCCCTCCCGAACGTAGCCAACCAGCCATGCTCTTGGCAGAACAACTGGCACACCAGAGGTTCGTCCGTCCCGGTCCTCTCGTACTAGGGACAGCCCTTCTCAATATTCCTGCGCGCACAGAGGATAGGGACCGAACTGTCTCACGACGTTCTAAACCCAGCTCGCGTACCGCTTTAATGGGCGAACAGCCCAACCCTTGGGACCGACTCCAGCCCCAGGATGCGACGAGCCGACATCGAGGTGCCAAACCATCCCGTCGATATGGACTCTTGGGGAAGATCAGCCTGTTATCCCCGGGGTACCTTTTATCCGTTGAGCGACGGCGCTTCCACAAGCCACCGCCGGATCACTAGTCCCGACTTTCGTCCCTGCTCGACCCGTCGGTCTCACAGTCAAGCTCCCTTGTGCACTTACACTCAACACCTGATTGCCAACCAGGCTGAGGGAACCTTTGGGCGCCTCCGTTACCCTTTGGGAGGCAACCGCCCCAGTTAAACTACCCATCAGACACTGTCCCTGATCCGGATCACGGACCGAGGTTAGACATCCAGCACGACCAGAGTGGTATTTCAACGGCGACTCCACCCTAACTGGCGTTAGAGCTTCACAGTCTCCCACCTATCCTACACAAGCCGAACCGAACACCAATATCAAACTGTAGTAAAGGTCCCGGGGTCTTTCCGTCCTTCTGCGCGAAACGAGCATCTTTACTCGTAGTGCAATTTCACCGGGCCTATGGTTGAGACAGTCGAGAAGTCGTTACGCCATTCGTGCAGGTCGGAACTTACCCGACAAGGAATTTCGCTACCTTAGGATGGTTATAGTTACCACCGCCGTTTACTGGCGCTTAAGTTCTCAGCTTCGCAACCCCGAAAGGTCACTAACCGGTCCCCTTAACGTTCCAGCACCGGGCAGGCGTCAGTCCGTATACATCGCCTTACGGCTTCGCACGGACCTGTGTTTTTAGTAAACAGTCGCTTCTCGCTGGTCTCTGCGGCCACCCCCAGCTCAGACAGCAAGTGTCATCACCAGTGGTGGCCCCCCTTCTCCCGAAGTTACGGGGGCATTTTGCCGAGTTCCTTAACCATAGTTCACCCGAACGCCTCGGTATTCTCTACCTGACCACCTGAGTCGGTTTAGGGTACGGGCCGCCATGAAACTCGCTAGAGGCTTTTCTCGACAGCATAGGATCATCCACTTCACCACAATCGGCTCGGCATCAGGTCTCAGCCTTAACGTGTGACGGATTTGCCTACCACACGGCCTACACCCTTACCCCGGGACAACCACCGCCCGGGCTGGACTACCTTCCTGCGTCACCCCATCGCTTACCTACTACCACCTTGGGTCAGCGGCTCCACCACTCCCCTTCACCCGAAGGATCCAGGGCGGCTTCACGGCCTTAGCATTAATGGGCTCGATATTGGGCGTTTCAAAGCGGGTACCGGAATATCAACCGGTTGTCCATCGACTACGCCTGTCGGCCTCGCCTTAGGTCCCGACTTACCCTGGGCAGATCAGCTTGACCCAGGAACCCTTAGTCAATCGGCGCACACGTTTCTCACGTGTGTATCGCTACTCATGCCTGCATTCTCACTCGTGAACCGTCCACAACTCGCTTCCACGGCTGCTTCACCCGGCACACGACGCTCCCCTACCCATCACAGCGGGCGTTGGCCCTATTGCTGCAATGACACGACTTCGGCGGTACGCTTGAGCCCCGCTACATTGTCGGCGCGGAATCACTTGACCAGTGAGCTATTACGCACTCTTTCAAGGGTGGCTGCTTCTAAGCCAACCTCCTGGTTGTCTCTGCGACTCCACATCCTTTCCCACTTAGCGTACGCTTAGGGGCCTTAGTCGATGCTCTGGGCTGTTTCCCTCTCGACCATGGAGCTTATCCCCCACAGTCTCACTGCCGCGCTCTCACTTACCGGCATTCGGAGTTTGGCTAAGGTCAGTAACCCGGTAGGGCCCATCGCCTATCCAGTGCTCTACCTCCGGCAAGAAACACACGACGCTGCACCTAAATGCATTTCGGGGAGAACCAGCTATCACGGAGTTTGATTGGCCTTTCACCCCTAACCACAGGTCATCCCCCAGGTTTTCAACCCTGGTGGGTTCGGTCCTCCACGAAGTCTTACCTCCGCTTCAACCTGCCCATGGCTAGATCACTCCGCTTCGGGTCTTGAGCGTGCTACTGAATCGCCCTATTCGGACTCGCTTTCGCTACGGCTTCCCCACACGGGTTAACCTCGCAACACACCGCAAACTCGCAGGCTCATTCTTCAAAAGGCACGCAGTCACGAGAT
>NZ_JBHXTJ010000093.1:0-2625 GCF_042677525.1 Streptomyces sp. NPDC127114 | reverse complement strand
ATCTGATGTGGTCGCCACCGACGAGGTCCGCACCTCGCGTTCATTGTTTGAACGAGTTCGAAGCACTGGTAGCCTCGGGCCACTTGCGGCAGGTGGGGAGCCTGCGCAGGCGGGGAGGGAATTCTTGGGCACCATGATGCTTGGTCGCCGTTGGCGTGGCGCGCCGGCCGCGGCCGCCTTGGCGGCACTCATCTCGTTGGTTCCGTTGGGATGGGGGTCGTCTGCGGTGGCCGAGGGCGCCGACGCTTCGACGGAGCTGGTCCTTCCGGCCCAGTTCACGGTGGACCCGAATGCAGGGAAGTTGCCGCTCGCCGGGCTGACCGGATTTCTGCAGGGTGGTTGGGACGGCGGGTACACCTGGATCTCCTATGACGGGTCGCGAAGCCCGTTTGAGTCACTGGGCTCTACGTTCCACGGCACCGGTTCAGATGTGATCGTCCAGGAGAATACGCTCGAGGTCACCTTGCGCGATCCCGGTTCCGGCACTAGCCGCCGCTTCAGGATCCCATCGGGCCAGAAGTTCAGGGCCGTTCTGGGTCAGTCGATCGTCACCTACGAGCCGCAGTCTCCGCAGAACTGGCACTTGTTGACCCTCGACGAGCGCGGCAACCTTTCCGACCAGACGATGAGCCTGCCAGCCGGCGCCACGAACGTCGGGCTCGGCGACGTGAAGACGCCGTACGGCTTCTTCGTCGTCTACTACCTGGAGGGCGTCCGCCAGCTCGTCTGGGTCGGCGAGTCCTTCACCCCGAAGCAGGTGGACTTCGGTGCGACGGCGACCGGCCCTACGGCGCTGGCCGCGGGTAGGTATCTGTTCCGGTTCCCGACTGCGGACCGCCTGCAGATCTGGGATATGAAGGGCGACTTCTCCGCGCCGCTCCACGAGGTCTACTGGTCCGGCGGCACGCCGGTGGCCGTCCTGGGTGATTACACCCTGACCCGGCTCTACGCAGAAGAGGGGGATCGTCTGGTCGCGCGGCCGATCAGTGGCGGTCCGGATCTGCCCGTGCTCGACCGAATTACCGGTGACACCCCGGTCGGTGCCGACGGGCGGGTGCTTGCGGTACCGGCCAGCATTGGCAACGAAGTCACGGTGCAGTCCATCGTCGCCGGTGACAGCGGCGCGGCACCGGTTGTTTCGCGGGTGGCCGAGATCCCCGCTGCTCGCACCCAGGTCGCCCGGACGGCCATGGCCCAGGGGGTGCTGCAGACGTACGAGATCGCTCCGTGGCGCAAGGGCCGACTCGGCCGCGTCGAGCTGGCGACCGGCGGCGCGCTTGCGGCCGGTCCGCGCGTGGAGCTCAGCAATGACCGGTGCGGGGGCTATGACTGCTCGTCGATCGTTCCCACAGGCGACGGACGCACTGTGCTTCTGGGGACTCCGGGGGCCGGCACCCTGAACGTGCTCGAGGAGGGGCGGACCCTGCCCGCCTCACAGATCGAGGTCTGGCCTTCTGGTCCGCCCCAGGCATCGGGGCGTCACGTCGCGTATCCGCTCGCCGGTGGCTGGACAGACGTGCGGGACCTGGACACGAACCAAGTGCTCCTGCACCTTCCCCATGACCGCTGGCCGCTGACCTCGCTCGAAGGCGCCACCCTGTGGGAGGGCCAGGCAGCCGACGGCGTCGTGACCGCGGTCGACGTGCGCACCGGTGCGCTCCGACACACGCTCAAAGTAGCCGACTGCGATCTGAAGACGTTCCAGGCCTGGGCCGGTTTCCTGTACTGGAAGTGCGACGCGAAGGCAGGCGTCCGTGAACTGAGCACGGGGCGTGACATCGCCGTCCCTGCACATCAGTCGGCATCACTCGGCGACGGCTACCTAGCCCACCAGAGCAACGGCATCCTGTCCGTCACTCCCCTGCGAGGCGACGGTCTAACCCGGGAGATCGGCAAACCGTCGCGCGGAGGCGCCAAC
Source organism: Streptomyces sp. NPDC127114 (assembly GCF_042677525.1). Classification (NCBI taxonomy): domain Bacteria; kingdom Bacillati; phylum Actinomycetota; class Actinomycetes; order Kitasatosporales; family Streptomycetaceae; genus Streptomyces; species Streptomyces sp. NPDC127114. The sequence goes on along the minus strand of NZ_JBHXTJ010000093.1, from coordinate 707 downwards.
TGGAGCGTCGACCGCTTCGGCGGCCACGTCTCATACGTGGACGACCAGGAACGGGTGCACATCGTCCCCACGGGCGTTTCCGCTGCCCCGCTGTCCGTCCTGGACTCCTCCCTTCCCGGGACCATCGACCGCGAGACCTCGCCCGAGGCGGCCTGGACACCCAGGTGGTGGCTGTCCAAACCCGCAGCATCCTGGAATCTGACCATCAAGAACCCGGCCGGGACAGTCGTGCGCACACTCATCGGCGGTGAGGCGCGTGGTCTGATCAAGACGGCCTGGGACGGCAACGACGAACAGGGCAAGCCCCTCGGCGGGGGCCGCTACACCTGGGAGCTCACCGCCCCGCCCGCCGATGGCACCGGGGCTGAACTCCGGACGAGCGGCATGGTGTTCCTGACCTACGACAAACTCTCCACCTTCAAGCCGGTGCCGCCGGCTCGCCTCCTCAGCACCGTGGCAGGAATCGGCGCGCCGAAGGCCAAGGTCGGTCCCCGCGGCACGGTGACCTTCCAGGTCACCGGCCGTGGCGGGGTGGCCGCGAGCGGGGTGTCGGCTGTGGTCCTCAACGTGACCGCGACGAACGCGTCGTCTGGGACCTTCGTGTCGGCGTACCCGTCGGGGACGGTCCGGCCGGACTCCTCGAACCTGAACGTGGCGGCCGGGCGCAACGTGCCGAACCATGTGAGCGTTCCGGTCGGCAAGGACGG
>NZ_JBHXTJ010000092.1:0-3244 GCF_042677525.1 Streptomyces sp. NPDC127114 | reverse complement strand
GCTGACCCGGCTCGGCGCCGGCACCGACATCCCGATCGGCTCGGTGGTCGCCGGCCGCTCGGACGAGGCCCTGGACGACCTGGTCGGCTTCTTCGTCAACACCCTGGTGCTGCGCACCGACACCTCCGGGGACCCCACCTTCGCCGAACTCCTGGGCCGGGTGCGGGAGACCGGTCTCGGCGCCTACGCGCACCAGGACGTGCCGTTCGAGCGTCTGGTGGAGGAGCTGAACCCGGCCCGCTCACTGGCCCGCCACCCGCTCTTCCAGGTCGCGATGGTCCTCCAGTCCAACGACGGCGCCGAGATGGAACTGGCCGGCCTCCGGGCCGAGGCGCTGCCCGCGGACACCGGCGTCGCCAAGTTCGACCTCAACGTGACGCTGGAGGAGTTCTTCGGCCCGGACGGAGCGCCCGTCGGACTGGACTGCGCGATCGACTTCGCCACCGACCTGTTCGACCGGGAGACCGTCGAGTCCGTCGCCGCCCGCTTCGGCCGGCTCCTCACGGCCGTCACCGCCCGCCCCCAGGACCGGATCGGCCGCGCCGACCTGCTGACCGACGGCGAGCGCGCCGAGCTCCTCTCCGGCCACCGCCCGCTGCCCGCCGGACTGCCGCTCGTCCCGGACGCCTTCGCCGCCCAGGCCGCGGCCACGCCCGGCCTCACGGCCCTCGTGTTCGAGGAGACCCGGCTGACCTACGCCGAGCTCGACGCCCGCGCCAACCGCCTCGCCCACGGTCTGATCGCCTCCGGCGTCGGCCCGGAGGACGTGGTCGCCCTCGCCCTGCCCCGCTCGGCGGAGACCGTGGTCGCGCAGCTGGCCGTGCTCAAGGCCGGTGCGGCCTTCCTGCCGCTGGACGCCGACTACCCGCGGGAGCGCACCGCCCACATGCTGGCCGACGCCCGCCCGGCGGCCGTCCTCACCGCTGCCGGCTGGCCGCTGCCCGACGCCCTGGACGGCCTCACCGTCCTGGACGCCGCCGAGGAGACCTGGGCCGGTCGGCCCGCCGTCGCCCCGCCCGTCCGCGTGACGCCGTCCCATGCCGCGTACGTCATCTACACCTCCGGCTCCACCGGCCGCCCCAAGGGCGTCGTGGTCAGCCACGGTGCGATCGCCGGCCTGCTCGCCGCCCACCGGGCGGAGACCTTCGGCGAGCCCGAGCGGACCCACGGCCGGCTGCGCGCCGCACTGACCGCCTCGCTCTGCTTCGACGCCTCCTGGAACGGCCTGCTCTGGATGGTCGCCGGACACGAGCTGCACCTGATCGGCGAGGACCTGCGCCGCGACCCCGCCGCCCTGGTCCGCCACTTCCGCACCGCCGGCATCGACGCCGTCCAGTTCACCCCCACCTATGCCGAACAGCTCGTCGCCGAAGGCCTGCTGGACGAGCCCGCGCCGCGCGTCGTGCTGCTCGGCGGCGAGGCCGTCGGCCAGGCCCTGTGGGACCGGCTGCGCGAGGCCCCCGCCACGACCGGCCACAACCTCTACGGGCCCACCGAGTGCACCGTCGACACCCTGCTCCAGGCGTACGCCGACGCCGAGCGCCCCACCATGGGACACACCGTCCTCGGCACCCGCGCCTACGTCCTGGACGAGCACCTCAACCCGGTCCCCGCCGGCGTCCCCGGCGAGCTCTACCTCGCCGGCGACAGCCTGGCCCGCGGCTACCTCGGCCGCGCGGCGCTGACCGCCGAGCGCTTCGTCGCCGACCCGTTCGTGACGGCCGGGCCCCTCCCGGCCGAGGGCGGGCAAGGAGGGAGGATGTACCGCACGGGCGACCTGGTACGCCGCGCCCGCGACGGCCGCATCGACTACCTGGGCCGCACCGACCACCAGGTCAAGATCCGCGGCTTCCGCATCGAGCCCGGCGAGGTCGAGCAGGTGCTGACCCGGCACCCGGCCGTCCGCCAGGCCGTCGTCACCCCGCACGAGACCGAGGACGGCGACCGCCGTCTGGTCGCCCACTGCGCGGTCACCGCACCGAGCCCCGAACTCGCCCTCGAACTCCGCAGGTTCGTGGCCGACGCACTCCCCGCCCACATGGTCCCCGCGGCCGTCGTCACCCTCGACGCGCTGCCCCTGACCGGCAGCGGCAAGGTCGACCGGCGCGCCCTGCCCGCCCCCGACCTCCAGCTCTTCACCGGCGGCCGGGCCGCCCGCACGGCACGCGAGGAACTGCTGGGCGGCCTGTTCGCCGAGGTGCTCGGCGCGCCGGGCCCGCTCGCCGTCGACGACGACTTCTTCGCCCTCGGCGGACACTCGCTGCTCGCCATGAAGCTGGTCAGCCGCGTCCGCACCGTGTTCGCCGCGGAGATCGACGTCCGCGACGTCTTCGAGGCGCCCACGGTGGCCGGTCTCGCCCAGCGCCTGGACGGCACCGGCACCCGGACCGCACTCACCGCCGGCGAGCGCCCGGAACGCCTTCCGCTCTCCTTCGCCCAGCAGCGGCTCTGGCTCATCGACCGGATGGAGGGCCCCAGCGCCCTCTACAACCTGCCGCTCGCGCTGCGCGTCACCGGCCCGCTCGACCCGGCCGCCCTGGAACTCGCCCTGGGCGACCTCGTCGCCCGCCACGAGATCCTGCGCACGGTGATCAGCGAGCAGGACGGCGAGCCCCGGCAGCGGATCCTCCCGCCCGCCGAGGCCCGGGTCACCTTCGACCGCCGCCGCACGAAGCCCGCCGACCCGGCGGCCGCCCTGGCCGCCTGCACCGCCGTCCCCTTCGACCTCGCCGCCGACGTGCCCGTACGGGCCCACCTGTTCCCGCTCGCGGCCGACGAGCACCTGCTCGTCCTCGTCCTGCACCACATCGCCGGCGACGGCCTGTCCATGGACCCCCTGCTGCGGGACCTGGCCGCCGCCTACGGCGCGCGCCGCGAGGGTGCCGCGCCCGACTGGCAGCCGCTGCCGGTGCAGTACGCGGACTACGCGCTCTGGCAGCGTGACCTGCTCGGCGACGAGAACGACCCCGACAGCCTCGCCTCCCGGCAGCTCGCCTACTGGCGCGACGCCCTGGCCGGGCTCCCCGAGGAGCTGTCGCTGCCCGCCGACCGGCCCCGCCGCGCCGACAGCGGCCACCGCGGCGACCGTGTCGTCCTCCCGCTCGGCGCCGAACTCCACCGCTCCCTCGTCGAGCTGAGCCGGGAGCACCGGGTCACGATGTTCATGACCCTGCAGGCGGGGCTCGCCGCGCTGCTCACCCGGCTCGGCGCCGGCACCGACATCCCGATCGGCTCGGTGGTCGCC
>NZ_JBHXTJ010000091.1:0-4523 GCF_042677525.1 Streptomyces sp. NPDC127114 | reverse complement strand
GCGCTGGCCGAGGCCGCGGGTCAGCTCGCCGCGTACGTACGGGCACGGCCCGAGCTGAGCCCGGCCGACGTCGCCCACTCCCTCGCCACCGGACGTTCCGCCTTCGAGACCCGGGCCGTGGTGTCCGGCTCGGACGGGCGGGAGGGTCTGCTCGCGGGCCTGGACGCGCTGGCGTCCGGCGAGGCCGAGGGCGTCAACGGGGTGTCCTCGTCCCGTGCCGTGTTCGTGTTCCCGGGTCAGGGTTCGCAGTGGGTCGGCATGGCGACCGAACTGCTGGACTCCTCCCCCGAGTTCGCCCGTGTCATCGCCGAGTGCGAAACGGCGCTGACGCCATTCGTGGACTGGTCCCTGACCGCGGTCCTGCGCGGTGACGAGGACGCTCCGGGTCTCGACCGGGTCGACGTCGTCCAGCCCGCCTCCTGGGCCATGATGGTCGGCCTCGCCGCCCTCTGGCGCGCCAACGGCGTCCACCCCATGGCCGTCGTCGGCCACTCCCAGGGCGAGATCGCCGCCGCCGTCGTCGCCGGCGGACTCACCCTCGAAGACGGAGCCCGCGTCGTCGCCCTGCGCTCCAAGGCACTTCGCGTCCTGTCCGGCGGCGGAGGCATGGCCTGGCTCGGCATCCCCGAAACCCAGGCCGAAGAACTCCTCACCACCTACTCCGGCCAGATCTCCGTAGCGGCGGTAAACGGCCCCTCCTCCACCGTCGTCGCCGGCACACCCGACGCCCTCGACGCCCTCCTCACCCACTGCGAAGCCCACGACATCTGGGCCCGCCGCATCCCCGTCGACTACGCCTCCCACTCCGCACACGTCGACGAGATCCGCGACACCCTGGCGGAGGAACTCAAGGACGTCAGCCCGCAGTCAGGGCGCATCGCCTTCCACTCCACCGTCACCGCCGGCGCGATCGACACCCGCGAACTCGACGGGGCCTACTGGTTCCGCAACCTCCGCAGCCGCGTCCGGCTCGCCGAGGTCATCGAACAACTCGCCGCACCCGACGTCGTCTTCATCGAGGTCAGCGCCCACCCCGTCCTCGTCAACGGCATCACCGAGACCCTGGAGGCACTCGGCCACAGCGCCGCCGCCGTCGGCACCCTCCACCGCAACACCGGCGGCCTCCACCGCTTCGCGGAATCCGCCGCCCAGGCCTGGAGCCACGGCGTCACCGTCGACTGGCCCACGCTCCTCCAGCCCTACCGCGCCCGCACCGTCGAGCTGCCCTCCTACCCCTTCCAGCGCCGGCGCTACTGGCTCGAGACCGAACCCGCATCGACCGACGCCCGCGGCCTCGGCCTGGCCTCGGCCGGGCACCCGCTGCTCGGTGCGGTGGTCGAGCTCGTCGAGGAGGACCGGCTGGTGTACACGGGGCGGCTCGCCCTGGACACGCAGCCGTGGCTCGCCGACCACGCGGTGCACGGCACCGTGCTGCTGCCGGGCACCGCGTTCCTCGAACTCGCGATGGCCGTGGGCGCCCGGATGGGCTGGCGACGGCTCGCCGAACTCACCCTCCAGGCACCGCTGGTGCTTCCGCCCGGCGAAGCCGTACAGCTCCGTGTGACCGTCGAGCCGCCGGCCGCGAACGGGCAGCGGGAGCTGGCCGTGCACTCCCGGTCGCAGGACGCGGACCCGGGTGCCCCGTGGACGCGGCACGCCGCGGCGGTGCTCGACCTCGACGACGACGCCGCGGACTTCGACCTCGTCGAGTGGCCGCCCCCCGGCGCCCAGGAGATCGACGTCGAGACCCGCTACGACGCGCTCGCGGAAGCGGGCTACGACTACGGCCCCGCATTCCAGGGCCTCCGGGCCGCCTGGCGCTCCGGTCGCGACGTGTTCGCCGAGGTGAGCCTGCCCGCCGAACTCGACGCCGCCTCCTTCGGGCTCCACCCGGCGGTCCTCGACGCGGCCCTGCACGCCGTCGGTCTGCTCCGCGAGGACAGCCGTACCGTCCTGCCCTTCTCCTGGTCCGGCGTCACCCGTCACACCGAGGGCGCGGACGCGCTGCGGGTGTGGCTCGGTGCGCGGGGCGAGGACGGCGTGACCCTGCGCGTCACCGACAGCTCGGGCAAGCCCGTGCTGTCCGCGGAGTCCGTCACCATGCGGCCGTTCACCGCCGACCTGGCCGCCCACGGCGGCGCCGACGCGCTGTTCCGGCTGGACTGGCAGGCGGTGCCGGCCGGCCCGGCCGGCGTCGACGCGTGCCTGGTCACGGACCTGGCCGAGGTGCCGGACCCGGTGCCGCAGGTGGTCGCCGTCCGATGTCCGGTCGACGAGCGATGTCCCGGCGACGAGCGATGTCCGGACGCGCCGCAGGACCCGGCCCTCACGAGTGCCGGACTCGCCGACGCCGCACACCGGGCGGCGGGCTGGGCCCTCGGCCTGGTCCAGGAGTGGCTGGCCGACCCCCGCTTCACCGGCTCCCGCCTCCTGGTGCTGACCGAGGGCGCCGCAGGCCCCGAGGTCACCGACCCCGCCCAGGCCACCGTGTGGGGCCTGATCAGGACCGCCCAGTCCGAGCACCCCGACCGTTTCGCCCTGCTGGACTCGGACGAGGAGCTCCGGGCCGACACCGTGCCGGGCGCCGTGCTCACCGAGCCCCAGCTCGCCCTCCGGGCGGGCGAAGCCCTCGCCCCGCGGCTGGTCCGGCACACCAGCACCGTCGCCGGTCCCGACAGCGGCCGGCTCGACCCCGACGGCACCGTCCTCGTCACCGGCGGAACCGGCGTGCTCGGCGCGTCGGTCGCCCGTCACCTGGTCACCGAGCACGGCGCCCGCCACCTGCTGCTGGTCAGCCGTCGCGGCGCCGACGCGCCGGGCGCCGAGGAACTCTCGGCCGAGCTCACCGAGCTGGGCGCCGAGGTCACGCTGGCCGCCTGCGACACCGCCGACCGCGACGCACTCGCACGGCTGCTGTCCGGCGTCCGGCTCACCGCGGTCGTGCACACCGCGGGCCTGCTGGACGACGGCGTGATCGGGTCCCTCACCGCGGAGCGGCTCACCGCCGTGCTGCGGCCCAAGGTGGACGCCGCCGCGCACCTCGACGAGCTCACCGCGGACCAGGACCTCGCCGCCTTCGTCCTGTTCTCCTCGGTGGCGGGCGTCCTCGGCAACCCGGGCCAGGCCAACTACGCCGCCGGCAACGTCTTCCTCGACGCGCTCGCCGCCCGCCGCCGGTCCACCGGCCGCCCGGCGACCTCGCTCGCCTGGGGCCTGTGGGCCGAACGCACCGGCCTCACCGGGCACCTGGACGACGACACGCTCTCGACCCGCGGCATCGCCCCGCTCTCCACCGAGGAGGGCCTCGCACTCCTCGACCGGGCGCTCGCCGACGACCACGCGCTGCTCGTCCCGGCCCGTCTCGACCCGGCGGGAATGCGCGCCGACGCGCTCGCCGGCACCATGTCCCCCGTGCTGCGCTCGCTGGTGCGGGTCCCGCAGCGACGGGCCGGCGAGTCCGGTCTGCGGCGCAGGCTCGGCCGGATGTCCGAGGAGGAGGGCCGCCGCCTGCTGCTCGACCTCGTACGCACCCAGCTCGCCGCCGTCATCGGCCGCGACTCGGCGGACGGGATCGACCAGGACCAGCCGTTCAAGAACCTGGGCGTGGACTCGCTCCTCGCGGTGCAGCTGCGCAACCGCCTCAACGCCGCCACCGGTCTGCGGCTCCCGGCCACCCTCGTCTTCGACCACCCGACGACGGCCGCCGTCGTCGACTTCACGCTCGCGCTCGCGCGGGAACGCGCCGAGAGTGCCGCCCCGCAGCCCGCCGCCGTCGCGGTCGCGCCGCGCACGGACGAGGACGACCCGATCGTGATCGTCGGCATGGGCTGCCGCTTCCCGGGCGGGGTGGACTCGCCCGAGGCGCTGTGGCGGGTCGTCGCCGAGCAGCGCGACGTGATCTCCGGCTTCCCGGCCGACCGGGGCTGGGACCTCGACGGTCTCTACCACCCGGACCCCGACCACCCCGGCACGTCCTACGTGCGGCACGGTGGCTTCCTCCACGAGGCCGCCGCCTTCGATCCCGCCTTCTTCGGCATCTCGCCGCGCGAGGCGCTGGCGATGGACCCGCAGCAGCGACTGCTGCTCGAAGTCTCCTGGGAGGCCCTGGAGCGGGCCGGCATCGCGCCCGGTTCGCTCCACGGCAGCGACACCGGCGTCTTCACCGGCGTGATGTACCACGACTACGGAAGCGGCGGCCGGCTGCCGGAGGAGGTCGAGGGCCACTTCCTGACCGGCACGGCCGGCAGCGTCGCGTCGGGCCGCGTGGCCTACACGCTCGGGCTCCAGGGCCCGGCGCTGTCCGTGGACACCGCGTGCTCCTCCTCCCTGGTCGCCCTGCACCTGGCGGTACGCGCGCTGCGCTCCGGCGAGTGCTCACTGGCCCTCGCCGGCGGCGCCGCCGTGATGTCCACTCCCCACACCTTCATCGAGTTCTCGCGTCAGCGGGGGCTCGCCGAGGACGGCCGCTGCAAGTCGTTCTCGGCGGATGCCGACGGCACCGCCTGGGCCGAGGGTGTCGGCGT
>NZ_JBHXTJ010000090.1:0-4954 GCF_042677525.1 Streptomyces sp. NPDC127114 | reverse complement strand
GGCGAGGCTCGATCCCCCCGAGCCTCGCCGGACCGGCGCTGTTTCGCGCTCCCCTCGCACTTCCGTGCGCCCCCGGAGAGCAACCCCCGTTCCCCCGTACCGGCAGGTGCGCGACCCCGTTCCGCCGCCCCGTGCCGGCGGTCCCGGAGCCGCGCCCCTTCCGTGCGGTCCACTCTCCCTTCCGCGCAGGTCACGGCCCATCCGCATCCCTACTCATCTCGCCCTCTAGGTACGGGTACTCAGAGCTGGCTACGATCGCGGACGTGTCCGTACTCCCCCTGGTCTTCACGAGCGGCTGGGCGAGCGGGATCAACGCGTACGCGGTGGTCCTGCTGCTCGGCGTCTTCGGCGCCACCGGCCTCAGCGACGAGGTGCCCGAGGCACTGCAACGGCCCGACGTCCTGATCGCCGCCGGCGTGCTGTTCCTGTGCGAGGCGGTCGCGGACAAGATCCCGTACGTCGACTCCGTGTGGGACTCGGTCCACACGGTGATCCGGCCGCTCAGCGGCGCGGTGGTGGCGGCGCTGCTCGCCGGTCAGTCCGGTTCGCTGCCCGAGCTGGCGGCGGGCGCGGTCGGTGGTTCCACGGCCCTGATGAGCCACTTCGTCAAGGCCGGGACCCGGATGGCGATCAACACCTCTCCGGAGCCCTTCTCCAACATCGCGGTGTCCACGGCGGAGGACCTCGGCGTCGCCGGCATCATCACCTTCGCGATGTTCCACCCGGTCGCGGCGGCGGTCATCGCGGCCGTGCTGCTCCTCCTCGGCCTGGTGACACTCGCCTTCCTCGCCCACCACATCCGCCGCTTCCTGCGGCGCAGGGCGCAGCGACGGGAGGAGAAGCGGCTGGCCGACCGGGCTGTCGGCGGGGGCGGCTAGAGTCCCTGACATGGCACGGATTGTGGTGATCGGCGCGGGGCTCGGCGCCATGGCGGCAGCCGCACGGCTGGCCGTGGCGGGCCACCGCGTGACGGTGTACGAGAGCGGCGAGACCTACGGCGGCGGCGTCCGCCGCTTCACGCGCGACGGCTTCGGCTTCGACACCGGCCCCGGTCTGCTGCACCTGCCCGCGGTCTACCGCGACCTGTTCGTCAAGACCGGCAGGGAGCCGCTCGAGGAGTGCGTGACGCTCCGCCAGGTCGATCCGGCGAGCCGTCACGTCTTCGCCGACGGCACCCGCGTCGACCTGCCCAACGCCTCGCGCGCCGGGACCGTCTCGGCCCTGGACGCGGCGCTCGGCGCGGGCGCGGGCGCGCGGTGGGGCGACTTCCTCGTGCGGGCCCGCGAGGCCTGGGACCGCACCCGCCGGCCGCTCCTGGAGGAGCCGCGGCCGGCCGATCCGACGCCGCTGGGCCGCGAGCCCTACCCGGCACCGAAGGCGGGCCTGCTGCGCCGTCCGACGACCACGCTCGCCCAGGTCGGCAGCCGCGAGCTGCGCGACCCCCGGCTCGCCGCGCTCCTCGACTCGTACGCGTGGGGCTACGGCTTCGACCCGGCGACCGCGCCGGCCGCGGCGGCCGTGCTGCCGTACATGGAGCAGACCTTCGGCAGCTGGTACGTGGCCGGCGGCATGCGGGCGCTGGCGGACGCCGTGTACGAGCGGTGCGTGCAGCGGCGGGTGGAGTTCGTCTTCGACGCGCACGTGGCGGAGGTCCTGGAGAAGGACGGGAAGGCCCGCGGGATCCGGCTGGCCGACGGGGAGACGGTGGAGGCCGACCACGTCGTGTCGGGGGCACCGGTGCCCCTGCACCACGACGAGGACCGGATGCTCCCGCCGGACGGCGCGGAGCTCCGGCCGTCCCGTCCTGACGCGACCGGCCGTGTGACGGTCTGTCTGGCGCTGCGCGGGGCCCGGGAGTCGGGCGCGGTGCACCGCACGGTCGTGCACGCCTCCGCCGGCCTGCCGACGGTCACCGTCCTGCGGCCGGACGACCCGGAGCTGCGGCCCGACGACGCCCACGAGTCGGTGACGGTCACGGCGACCGTCCGCACCGGCGACGGGCAGGACCGGGCCGCGGTGGCCGAGCGGATGCTGCGGCAGGCCGAGGCGGCCGTGCCGCAGCTCCGGGAGCGGCTGCTCTGGCAGGAGGTCCGCACGCCGGAGCACACGCTCCGCGAGACCGGCGTCGCCGAGGTGCCCGGGCCCGCCCTGGCGGGTGCGGGCGGGCGGTACCTCCCGGCGGGCAACGTCTCCCTGCTCCCCGGCCTGTACTTCGCCGGCGGCTGGTCCCACCCCGGCGGCGGGCTGGCGCACGCCGGGATGTCGGGTGCGCTGGTCGCCGGGCTGATCGTGGAGGGAGCGGACTTCCGCGGCTCGCGGTGAGGCCCCGTCAGTAGCGGTAGTGCTGGTCCTCGCCGTAGCCGTACTGCTGCTGCTGTTCCTGGTGCTCGGTGTCGCGCTGCTGCGGCACCCACACGCCGCCGGGCGGGGTGTCGTAGGTGTACGAGGACGCGTACGGGTCGGCGTACGGCTGCTGCTGGTACGCGCCGTACTGCTGGCCGGCGTCGGTGTACGACTGCTGGCCGATGTACGGGTCGGAGTAGGCCGCGTACTGCTGCTGGCCGCCGGTGCCGTAGTCGTACGCGGGCTGCTGGTCGTAACCGGCGGCGTAGGGGTCGGCGTACTGCGGCTGCTGGTGCTGCTGCTGGTCGTAGGACGTGCCGTAGACCGCGTACTGGCCGGTGTCCTCGGGCATCGGCTCGGGCTCGTAGACGGCGGTGGTCTCGGCGGCGGCGAAGCCGTCCGGGTCCGCGGCCCGGTCCGCCGGCTCGTACGCGAGGTCGCTGACCTCCAGGGTCGGCCCCTCCTTCGCGGCGGGCCCGGACCTGCGGCGGCGGCTCGCGCCCGGATTGCCGCCCAGGGCCCAGCCGGTGGAGAAGCCGCGCCGGAAGGACAGCGTGACGTAGGTCTGGCCGACGGCGAAGGCGATCGCACCGGCGATGATCACCAGAACGGAGGGCAGCAGGACGCCGAGGACGACGCCGAGGAAGCCGCCGAAGGCGAGCAGCCGCCAGCGCAGCCGCGCCTTGTACTGCAGCAGCACCTCACCCAGCAGCCACAGCGCCACGACACCGAATGCGATGTAGAGGACCGTCCACCACATGCCCGCCCCTCTCCTACGGCCTCCGCCGCGGGTAGGGGCGGGTACGACCGGTCACGACTGCTGGTGCAGTCCGAGATTCTCGTAGATCTCGAGCGTCGCCCTGGAGTTGTTCAGCGTGATGAAGTGCAGCCCGGGGACACCCTCGGACAGCAGCCGCGCGCAGAACTCCGTCGCGAACTCGATGCCCATGGAGCGTACAGCGGCCGGATCGTCCTTGACCGCGAGGATGCGTTCTTTCACATTCTCCGGGAAGAGGGCGTTGCTCAGGACGGGCAGCCGTTCCAGGGTCCGGACGCTCACCACGGGCATCACCTCGGGGATGATCGGCGTCTCGCAGCCGGCCTTCTGCACGCTGTCCCGCAGCCGCAGATAGGCCTCCGGGTCGAAGAACATCTGGGTGATGGCGTAGTCGGCGCCGGCCTTGCACTTGTCCACGAAGTGGCGGACGTCGGTGTCCCAGTCCGTGGAGCGCGGGTGCATCTCCGGGAAGGCGGCGACGCCGACGCAGAAGTCGCCCGACTCCTTGATCAGCCGGACGAGGTCGGCGGCGTAGTGGACACCCTCCGGATGGGCGACCCACTCGCCGAGCGGGTCGCCCGGCGGGTCGCCGCGCACGGCGAGCATGTTCCGGATGCCCGCGTCGGCGTACTGGCCGAGGATGTTGCGGAGCTCGGCGATCGAGTGGTCGACGGCCGTGAGGTGGGCGACCGGGGTGAGGGTGGTGTCGGAGGCGATCTTCTGGGTGGCCTTGACCGTGCCGCCGCGGGTGGAGCCACCGGCGCCGTAGGTGACCGAGACGAAGCTGGGGGCGACCGCTTCGATCCGGCGCATGGCGTTCCAGAGGCTCTGCTCGCTCTTCTCGCTCCGGGGGGCGAAGAACTCGAACGAGTACGAGGTGCCACCGGAGGCGAGGATGTCGCGGACCGTGCGTGCGCGGTCCGAGCGGACGGAAGCGGTACCAAGGGCCATACGGGCAGGTTAGACGGGGTCCAGGAGTCGAGTGAAGTCGAGTCCGCGTTGTGGACATGTTTCAGGACACCGCACACAGGTCACCCGGGCCGCGTGACCACGATGTGGACGGCGGGGCTCCTCGGGCCCGGTGTGTTCAGGCCAGGCGCTCGCGGATCCGCTTGGCGAGGGAGGCCGTGGCGGCGGCGGGGTCGTCGGCCTCGGTGATCGCGCGGACCACGACGATCCGCCGGGCGCCCGCGTCGAGGACCTCGTCCAGATTCGTCTCGTCGATGCCGCCGATGGCGAACCAGGGCCGGTCCTGGGCCAGGCCGGCCGCGTACCGCACGAGGTCGAGGCCCGGTGCGTACCGCCCGGGCTTGGTCGGGGTCGGCCAGCAGGGGCCGGTGCAGAAGTAGTCCACGCCGGGCTCGGCGGCGGCCGCGGCCGCCTCTTCCTCGGCGTGGCAGGAACGGCCGATCAGCACCTCGTCGCCGAGGATCGCCCGGGCCGCGGGCACGGGCAGGTCGCCCTGGCCGAGGTGGAGCACGTCGGAGCCGACGGCGTGGGCGACGTCGGCCCGGTCGTTGACGGCGAGGAGCTTGCCGTGGCGGCGGCAGGCCTCGGCGAACACGGCGAGGTGCTCCAGCTCCTCGCCGGCCTCCATGCCCTTGTCACGGAGCTGCACGATGTCGACGCCGGAGGAGAGCACCGCGTCGAGGAAGGCGGGCAGGTCGCCCTGGCGCTTCCGGGCGTCGGTGCACAGGTAGAGCCGGGCGTCGGCGAGCTGCGCGCGAGGCGTGGGCATGTGGGTCCCCCCGTCGGGTGGTGCCGGTGCCGGGCCGCCCGCCCGAGTCGGCCGGCGGCCCGGCACCGCGGGTGGTGTGATAGGTGCGGCTCGGC
>NZ_JBHXTJ010000089.1:0-5697 GCF_042677525.1 Streptomyces sp. NPDC127114 | reverse complement strand
GCCGAGGGCCGGGGCTTCGACGCCCCGGCCCTCGGCCGTCTGCGGCTGCTGCCGCCGACGCGGCTCCCGCGCCGCGTTACTTCTTCTTGCCGCGCTTCTCGCGCACCCGCACCGAGATGTGGATCGGGGTGCCCTCGAAGCCGAACTCCTCGCGGAGGCGGCGCTCGATGAAGCGGCGGTAGCCGGCCTCCAGGAAGCCGGAGGCGAAGAGCACGAACCGCGGCGGCTTGGTGCCCGCCTGCGTGCCGAAGAGGATGCGCGGCTGCTTGCCGCCGCGGATCGGGTGCGGGTGGGCGGCGACCAGCTCGCCGAGGAAGGCGTTGAGCCGGCCGGTGGGGACGCGGGTCTCCCAGCCGGCGAGGGCGGTCTCGATCGCCGGGACCAGCTTGTCCATGTGGCGGCCGGTCTTGGCGGAGACGTTGACCCGGGGCGCCCAGGAGACCTGCTGCATCTCGGTCTCGATCTCGCGCTCCAGGTAGTAGCGCCGCTCCTCGTCGAGCTCGTCCCACTTGTTGTAGGCGATGACGACGGCGCGGCCCGACTCGACCGCCATCGTGATGATGCGCTGGTCCTGGACCGAGATGTGGTCGGTGGTGTCGATGAGGATGACGGCCACCTCCGCCTTCTCGACGGCGGCGGCGGTGCGCAGCGAGGCGTAGTAGTCCGCGCCCTCCTGGAGGTGGACCTTCTTGCGGATGCCCGCGGTGTCCACGAACTTCCAGGTCTTGCCGCCGAGCTCGATCAGCTCGTCGACCGGGTCGCGGGTGGTGCCCGCCAGCTCGTTGACGACGACCCGCTCCTCGCCGGCGACCTTGTTGAGGAGGGAGGACTTGCCGACGTTCGGGCGGCCGATGAGGGCGATGCGGCGCGGGCCGCCGACGGCGTTGCCGAAGCGCTGCTCCGGGGCCTCGGGCAGGGCCTTGAGGACCTCGTCGAGGAGGTCGCCGGTGCCGCGGCCGTGCAGCGAGGAGACCGGGAAGGGCTCGCCGAGGCCGAGGGACCACAGCATCGCGGCGTCGGCCTCGCCGGAGGGGCCGTCGACCTTGTTGGCGGCGAGGACGACCGGCTTGCCGGCGCGGCGGAGCAGCTTGACGACGGCCTCGTCGGTGTCGGTGGCGCCCACGGTGGCGTCGACGACGAAGAGGCACGCGTCGGCGGCCTCGATGGCGTACTCGGCCTGGGCGGCGACGGAGGCGTCGATGCCGAGGACGTCCTGCTCCCAGCCGCCGGTGTCGACGACCTTGAAGCGGCGGCCGGCCCACTCGGCCTCGTAGGTGACGCGGTCGCGGGTGACGCCCGGGCGGTCCTCGACGACGGCCTCGCGGCGGCCGATGATGCGGTTCACCAGGGTCGACTTGCCGACGTTCGGGCGGCCGACGACGGCGAGGACGGGCAGCGGGCCGTGCCCGGCCTCCTCGATCGCGCCTTCGACGTCCTCGAGGTCGAAGCCCTCTTCCGCGGCGAGCTCCATGAACTCCGCGTACTCGGCGTCGCCAAGTGCCCCGTGGTCGTGCTGGTCGTTCATGAAGTCCGTTCCTTGATCATTCGTGGTCGGTGGGTCCTCGCCGGCGTGTGCCTGAGGCCCACTACTGAGAGTGTCGCTCAGCGCCCGGTGAGGCGCCTGGCGTTTTTCAGGTGGTCGGTGAGCCGTTCCTGGATGCGGAAGGTCGCCTCGTCCAGCGCCTTGCGGGTGCGCCGGCCGCTGCCGTCACCGGCCTCGAACGGGTCGCCGAAGACGATGTCGACCCGGCTGCGGAGCCGGGGCAGCCCCTTGACCAACCGTCCGGGGGCGTCCGTGCTTCCCAGCACGGCGACCGGGACGATCGGGGCGCCGCTGCGGACGGCGAAGTAGGCGAGCCCGGCGCGGAGCGAGGCGAAGTCGCCCTCGCCGCGGGTGCCCTCGGGGAAGATCCCGAGGACGCCGCCGTGGTCGAGGACCGCGAGGGCGTTGCCTATCGCGGTCCGGTCGGTGGAGTCGCGGTCCACCTTGAGCTGCCCGATGCCTTCCAGGAAGGCACCCAGCGGGCCGACGAACGCTTCCTTCTTGATGAGGAAGTGCACGGGCCGCGGGGCGGTGCCCATGAGCATGGGGCCGTCGATGTTGTGCGCGTGGTTGACGGCAAGGATGACGGGGCCGGTGGCCGGGACCCGCCAGGCGCCGAGCACGCGCGGCTTCCAGAAGCCGTACATCAGCCCGATGCCGATGCGGCGGCCGACGGCGGCGCCCTTCGGTGAGGGCTGGGTCACTCGGCGGCCCTCTTCTCCTCCACCAGCGTCACGACGCACTCGATGACCTGGTCGAGGGTGAGGTCGGTGGTGTCGACCTCGACGGCGTCGCCGGCCTTGGCGAGCGGGGAGGTCTTGCGGCTGGAGTCGGCCGCGTCCCGCTTGATCAGGGCCTGCTTGGTCGCGTGGACGTCGACGCCCTTGAGCTCGCCGGAGCGGCGGGCGGCGCGGGCCTCGGGAGAGGCGGTGAGGAAGATCTTGAGGTCGGCGTCGGGCAGGACGGTGGTGCCGATGTCCCGGCCCTCGACGACGATGCCGCGCTCGGCGTTGCGGGCGATGGACCGCTGGAGCTCCGTGATGAGGGTCCGCACCTCGGGGACGGCGCTGACGGCGCTGACCTTGGACGTGACCTCCTCGGTACGGATGGGGCCGGCGGCGTCGACGCCGTCCACCGTGATGGTGGGCCGGGCCGGGTCGGTGCCGGAGACGATGACGGGCTTGGCGGCGGCGTTGGCGACCGCGTCGGCGTCGGTGACGTCGACGCCGTTGCTGATCATCCACCAGGTGATGGCCCGGTACTGGGCCCCGGTGTCGAGGTAGCTCAGCCCCAGCTTGGCGGCAACCGCCTTCGAGGTGCTCGACTTGCCCGTGCCGGAGGGGCCGTCGATGGCGACGATCACGGTTTCCACGGTGGGGAACGCCTTCCTGGGTGAGCGGCAGCCCCCGGCGGATGTACGGGGGACTCCACAAGGTTACCGAGTCCCCCGCACCCGTTCGGCCCAGCGGGCTGGATCATGCGCCGCCGCCCTCGCACCGCTCGGCCCCAAGGGGCCTCCCGGGCTTCGGACGGCTGCGCCGGACTCCGTCCGACGGGTCGTCCCCCGGGGCCCTTGAAAACCCCAGGGGCGTCAGCTCGTGCGCAGCGCCCAGCCCCGCTCCCGCAGGGCGTCGCTCAGGACCGGGGCCACGGAGGGCTCGACCATGAGCTGGACCAGGCCCGCCTGCTGGCCGGTCGCGTGCTCGATGCGGACGTCCTCGATGTTGACGCCCGCACGGCCCGCGTCGGCGAAGATCCGGGCCAGCTCGCCCGGCTGGTCGCTGATGAGCACGGCGACCGTCTCGTACGCCGTCGGGGCGGCGCCGTGCTTGCCGGGGACGCGCGCGCGGCCGGCGTTGCCGCGGCGCAGGACGTCCTCCACGTCCGAGGCGCCCGCGCGCCGCTCGGCCTCGTCGCCGGACTGGAGCGAGCGCAGCGCCCGTACCGTCTCGTCCAGGTCGGCGGCCACGCCCGCGAGGACGTCGGCGACGGGTCCGGGGTTGGCGGAGAGGATCTCGACCCACATGCGCGGGTCGGAGGCGGCGATCCGGGTCACGTCGCGGATGCCCTGTCCGCAGAGCCGTACCGCCGTCTCGTCCGCGCTCTCGAGGCGCGCCGCCACCATGGACGAGACGAGCTGCGGGGTGTGCGAGACCAGCGCGACCGCGCGGTCATGGGCGTCGGCGTCCATGACGACCGGGACGGCGCGGCAGAGGGCGACCAGTTCCAGGGCGAGGTTGAGGACCTCGGTGTCGGTGTCCCGGGTCGGGGTGAGGACCCACGGCCGGCCCTCGAAGAGGTCGGCGGTGGCGGCCAGCGGGCCGGAGCGCTCCTTGCCGGACATCGGGTGGGTTCCGATGTACGCGGTGAGGTCGAGCCCCAGCTCTTGCAGCTCCCGCTTCGGACCGCCCTTGACGCTGGCCACGTCGAGGTAGCCGCGGCCGAGCCCGGCGCCGATCGCCTCGGCGAGGGTGCCGGCGACGTGCGCGGGCGGTACGGCGACGATCACCAGGTCCACCGGCCCCTCGGGCGCCGCGTCCGTGCCGGCGCCGAGCGCGGCGGCGGTACGGGCCCGGGCCGGGTCGTGGTCGCGGAGGTGGACGGTGACGCCCCGTCCGGCCAGGGCGAGTGCGGCGGAGGTGCCGATCAGGCCGGTTCCGATGACGAGCGCGGTTCTCACTGGGCGATGTCCTTGCGCAGGGCGGCCGCGGCACCGAGGTAGACGTGCGCGATCCGGGACTTGGGCAGTTCCGACTCGACGTGTGCGAGGAGCCGTACGACCCTCGGCATCGCACCTTCGATGTCGAGCTCCTGGGCGCAGATCAGGGGGACGTCGACGATCCCGGTGCGGCGGGCGGCCGCGGCCGGGAAGTCGCTGTGCAGATCGGGTGTGGCCGTGAACCAGATGCTGATGAGGTCGTCGGCGGTCAGTCCGTTGCGTTCGAGCACGGCGGTGAGCAGCTCCTCGACCTGCTCGTGCATGTGCCCGGCCTCGTCCCGCTCCAGCTGGACGGCGCCTCGGACCGCTCGTACCGCCACCTCGTCACTCCTTCGTCGCCTGCGTCGGTGCTCCGGCCAGCCTAGTCAGCCGTCCGGAGCCGCCGTCGTGGCGCCCGCCCTGCGAGACGGGCCCCGGGATGCGCGGGCGGCCGATCACGCCCGTGACTTCATGTTCCGCCACCCGGGGTGGCCGGGCGCGGTGAGCGCGAGCGGGCGCGGCCGCACGCTGTGGCGGTACAACTGTCGGATGCTGCTGCACGTCGTACCCCTGGACGAATGGTCCGCCGACCCCGGCCTCCCCTACGCCCCGCCCTCCCTCGCCGCCGAGGGCTTCGTCCACTGCTCGCCGGACGAGACCACGGCCCTCGCCATCGCCGACGCCCACTACCGAGACGTGCCCGGCCCGCTGCTCGTCCTGGTGCTCGACGAGTCGCGGCTGGGCGGCGAGGTCCGCTGGGAGGGCTCGGAGGACATGCTCTTCCCGCACGTGTACGGGCCGATCGAGCGGGCCGCGGTGACGGCGGTCCTGGAGGTACGGCGGGACGCGGACGGCCGGGCGAGGGAGCTGACGCCCTGGGCGTAGGCGTGTCGCGGCGCGCGGCCCGGGGCGCTGGCCAAGCTGGTCGCCATGACTGCTGACGCCCCACTCCGCCTGTCCCGCCGTGCGGCCCTCCTCGCCGGTACGGTCCTGGTCACCGGCTGCGGTGACGACGGATCGGGCGGTACGGAGGAGAGCCCGGCGCCGACGGACGGGACCGCGCCGCCGACGGCGCCGTCGTCCGCAGCGGGGTCCCCGCCGGCGGCCTCCGCCTCCTCCGGCCGCCGGGCGCTCGCCAAGACCTCCGAGATCCCGGTGGGCGGCGGCACGGTCTTCAAGGACGCGAAGGTCGTGGTGACCCAGCCCGCGCAGGGCGAGTTCAAGGCCTTCTCGGCGGTCTGCACGCACCAGGGCTGTCTCGTGGACAAGGTGGCCGACGGCACGATCGACTGCCCGTGCCACGGATCCAGGTACCGCATCGCGGACGGCTCCGTGGCCGCGGGCCCGGCGCCCCGCCCGCTGCCGGCCGAGCAGATCGACGTCTCGTCGGGAACGATCACCCTGGCCTAGGGCCTGTCCGGCGGATCTCGCCGCCGACGGCCCCCGCGTCATCGAC
>NZ_JBHXTJ010000088.1:0-6815 GCF_042677525.1 Streptomyces sp. NPDC127114 | reverse complement strand
GACGGTGTGGCCCCCGCCGGGCCCCGTGGGGGGTTCCGCCTCTTGTAACTGGGCCTTAAAAGCGCATTGCGGTACCCGCAGGGCGGACGGCCCCCGACCACTCCTCCGGTCGGGGGCCGTCCGCCGTGCCTGCGCGAGCGCCCCTACGGCAGCAGCGACTGCGCCAGCGGGCCCGCGACCGGCAGGTCCTCCAGCGCGCCGCCCTTCGTGACGTGGTCGGTCACCATGGTCGTGCCGACCGGCTTGAAGTCGGCGACCTGGGTGCCGAGGCCGTTGTCGAGCGGGTCGACGCCCGTGTTGGCCAGCGGGTCGAGCTGGAGCTGCGTCAGCGGCGCCACACCGTGGCCGAGGCCCTCCAGGGCCGCGGTGCCGTCCACGCGGGTCAGCGAGTCGGGCGGCAGCGGCACGCCGACGCCCTCGGCGGCCTGGGCGCCGGCGCCCGCGCCGAACACGGCGGCTCCCGCCGCGGTGACGGTGAGACCGGCCTTCAGCAGGGCACGGGGCCGGGACGTCCGGGACTGTGCGTGACGCGCCATGAGGATCCTTCCGGAGGGTGGTCGAGCGGGCACCGACAGTAGTGGAGGTGTGATGCTCGATACCAACGGGCCGCCTCGGTGGTCCCCTGCACGGGGGAATGCCTCACACTGGTGTCCCGTGAGTTCCCAACCGATCCCGACCCGGGTCGTCCTGCTCGCGGGCCCCTCCGGCTCCGGCAAGTCGTCCCTCGCCGCCCGCACCGGGCTGCCGGTCCTGCGTCTCGACGACTTCTACAAGGAGGGTGACGACCCCTCCCTGCCCCTCGTCGGGGGGAGCACGGACATCGACTGGGACTCCCCGCTCTCGTGGGACGCGGACGCGGCCGTCGCCGCGATCGCCGAGCTGTGCCGTACGGGCCGGACCGACGTGCCCGTCTACGACATCGCCACCAGCTCCCGCGTGGACCACGAGGCCCTGGACATCGAGCGGACGCCGCTGTTCGTGGCGGAGGGCATCTTCGCCGCCGAGATCGTGGCGCGCTGCCGTGACCTGGGCGTGCTCGCCGACGCGCTGTGCCTGCGCGGCCGTCCGTCCACGACCTTCCGCCGCCGGCTGCTGCGGGACCTGAAGGAGGGCCGCAAGTCGGTGCCGTTCCTGCTGCGCCGCGGCTGGCGCCTGATGCGGACCGAGCGGTCGATCGTGGCCCGGCAGACCGCGCTCGGCGCCCACCCGTGCGCCAGGGACGAGGCCCTCGGCCGGCTGGCCGCCGCCGCGGCGGGCCGCTGCCGCGTCCCGGCGACCCGCGCCTGACCCGTCGGCCCCAGCCGGACCCGTCACACCCCGCCCCGAACGTGCCGAGGGCCGGGCAGGATCCCCCGATCCTGTCCGGCCCTCGCCCTTTACCCCGTACCCCCGTACGGTCCCCCGTGTTTCCCCCGTGCCCCCGTGTCCCCCCGTATCCCTCAGGCGACGAGCTCGCCGAAGGACTCCTCCTCGTCACGGCCGAAGCTCAGCACCTCGTCCTCGCGCAGTCGCCGCAGCGAGCGCCAGATGCTCGACTTCACCGTGCCGACACTGATGTCCAGGATCTCCGCGATCTCCGGGTCGGTCCGTCCCTCGTAGTAGCGCAGCACCAGCATCGTGCGCTGGAGCTCGGGCAGACGGGCCAGCGCCTGCCAGAGGACCGCGCGCAGTTCGGTGCCGCGCATCGCGTCCGTCTCGCCCACCGTCTCCGGGAGCTCCTCGGTCGGGTACTCGTTGAGCTTGCGCCGGCGCCAGGCGCTGATGTGCAGGTTCGTCATCGTGCGGCGCAGGTAGCCGCCGACCGCGGCCTTGTCGCTGATCCGGTCCCAGGCGCGGTACGTGGAGAACAGCGCGCTCTGGAGCAGGTCCTCGGCCTCGAAGCGGTCACCGGTCAGGTGGTAGGCGGTGGCGTACAGGGAGGCCCGGCGCTCCTGGACGTAGGCCGTGAACTCGGCCTCCGACCGGCTGGAGCGCTCCCCCGTGGCCTCCCCGTACGCCGCTCCCCCGTCAGCCACGGCGACCATGTACGGCGCCTTGTGCTGACGCCCGACGCTGCGAACGCACCCCCGCCCGTTCACCGCGCCGGACTTCTCGGTGCTCCGCGTGACGTCGTGGAGACGCGTGACAACTGCGCTGGAGGTGGTGCTGTGCAGTGCGTTCATCTCGCGCCCCCCGTCGGTTGGAGTCCGTAGGTCCTTGATGTCGAAAAGCCTGCCCGGCCGACTTCATGGCGGTGTCCGCCGACTGTCACAGGCGTGTCACAGGCGAGGGGGCGGGACGGAGGCGTGACCGCACGGTCGAACTCGGACGGGCGCATGCGACAGAATGAGGCCGTGCCTTTCCTGTTGCTGATCGAGGACGACGACGCCATCCGCACGGCCCTCGAACTCTCCCTGTCACGCCAGGGCCACCGTGTGGCCACCGCGGCGACGGGCGAGGACGGCCTGAAGCTGCTCAAGGAGCAGCGGCCCGACCTGGTCGTCCTCGACGTGATGCTGCCCGGCATCGACGGTTTCGAGGTGTGCCGCCGGATCCGGCGTACGGACCAGCTGCCGATCATCCTGCTCACCGCGCGCAGCGACGACATCGACGTGGTCGTGGGCCTGGAGTCCGGTGCCGACGACTACGTGGTGAAGCCGGTGCAGGGCCGGGTGCTCGACGCCCGGATCCGCGCGGTGCTGCGCCGCGGCGAGCGGGAGGCCACCGACTCGGCCACCTTCGGCTCCCTCGTCATCGACCGCTCCGCGATGACGGTGACGAAGAACGGGGAGGACCTGCAGCTCACGCCGACCGAGCTGCGGCTGCTCCTGGAGCTGAGCCGGCGGCCCGGACAGGCGCTGTCGCGCCAGCAGTTGCTGCGGCTCGTGTGGGAGCACGACTACCTCGGCGACTCGCGCCTGGTCGACGCCTGTGTGCAGCGGCTGCGCGCCAAGGTCGAGGACGTGCCCTCCTCGCCGACCCTGATCCGTACCGTGCGGGGTGTGGGCTACCGGCTGGACGTTCCTGCGTGAGCAAAGGGATCGTCTCGGTGCTGAGGTTCACCAGCCTGCGGCTCCGCCTCGTCGTCGTCTTCGCCCTGGTCGCGCTCCTCGCGGCCGTGTCGGCCTCCGGCATCGCGTACTGGCTCAACCGCGAGGCCGTGCTCAAGCGCACCCAGGACAGCGCGCTGAACGACTTCCGCCAGGAGATGCAGAACCGGGCGGCGACGCTGCCGTCGCGGCCCACCGAGGAGGAGCTGCGGCGCACCGCCGAGCAGATGGCGAGCGGCAGCGCCGGCTACAGCGTGGTGCTCATCGGCGAGCGGGCCGCGGGCAAGCCGATCGTGGGCGCCTCCGACCCCGACGTGTTCACGCTCGCGGACGTGCCGCGTTCGCTGCAGACCGCCGTGACCACCGAGCGTCCGGTGTCGGACGCCAACCCGTACCCGTACCACCTGTTCTGGCAGCGCACCCAGCGCGGCTCGACGCCGTACCTGGTGGGCGGCACGAAGATCGACGGCGGCGGGCCGACCGGTTACATGTTCAAGTCGCTCGCCGCGGAGAAGGCCGACCTCAACTCCCTGGCCTGGTCGCTCGGCATCGCCACCGGTCTCGCCGTGATCGGCTCGGTGCTGCTCGCCCAGGTCGCGGCGACGACCGTGCTGCGCCCGGTGCACCGGCTCGGTGAGGCGGCCCGGCAACTCGGCGAGGGCAAGCTGGACACCCGGCTGCGGGTCTCGGGCAACGACGAACTGGCGGACCTGTCCCGTACGTTCAACAGCGCCGCCGAGTCGCTGCAGAAGAAGGTCGCGGACATGAGCGCACGGGAGGAGGCGAGCGCCCGCTTCGTGGCCGACATGTCGCACGAGCTGCGTACGCCGCTGACCGCGCTGACCGCCGTGACGGAGGTCCTGGAGGACGAGCAGGACGCCCTCGACCCGATGATCGCGCCCGCCGTCGCCCTCGTGGTCAGCGAGACCCGCCGGCTCAACGACCTGGTGGAGAACCTGATGGAGGTGACCCGCTTCGACGCGGGCACCGCGCGGCTCGTCCTGGACGACGTCGACATCGCCGACCAGATCACCGCCTGCATCGACGCGCGGGCCTGGCTGGACGCCGTGGACCTGGACGCCGAGCGCGGGATCGTCGCGCGGCTCGACCCGCGCCGGCTCGACGTGGTCCTGGCCAACCTGATCGGCAACGCCCTCAAGCACGGCGGCTCGCCGGTGCGGGTGTCGGTGCGGACGGAGGAGACCGAGGAGGGCGAGGAGCTGGTGATCGCGGTGCGCGACCACGGGCCCGGCATCCCGGTGGAGGTCCTGCCGCACGTCTTCGACCGCTTCTACAAGGCGAGCGCGTCACGGCCGCGTTCGGACGGCAGCGGTCTCGGTCTGTCGATCGCGATGGAGAACGCGCTGATCCACGGCGGTTCGATCACCGCCGCCAACTCCACGGACGCCGACGGCCGGGTGGACGGCGCGGTGTTCGTGCTGCGGCTGCCCCGGGACGCCTCGGGGATCGCGCGCGAGCTGCGGACCCGCAGCAGCCAGGGCGAGGTGGAGGAGAGTTGAGACTGCGCCGTACGTGGGGACGTCGCCGTACGGGGCTGCTGGCCCTGGGCGCCGCCGTCCTCCTCTCGGGCTGCGGCATCCGTACGACCTCGGTGCCGGTCGACGCGGGCGCGGCGCCCTCGCGGGTGCCGTGCAGCGTGCCGGGCGAGGCGTCCGCGACGGGTGTGCAGAGCGGGGTGTCGCTGCGCGTGTACCTGCTGTGCGGTGCGCAGCTGGACGCCGTGGAGCGCAGGTCGCCGCTGCCCGAGGAGAAGGCGGCGGGCGACCGGGTGCGCACGGCCTCGGCGCTGCTCGCCCAGCTGGAGAGCGAGCCGTCGGACGAGGAGCGCCGGGCCGGCTTCGCGACGGCGGTGAAGGGCCCGCTGGTGGTGAGCGCGGCGCGCGAGGGCGACCCGAAGGGCACCCTGCGGCTCAGCCGCCAGCCCGAGGACCTGCCGCCGACGGCCCTGGCCCAGATCGTCTGCACCTTCGCGGAGAGCGCGGCCGGTGAGCCGGGGGGCTCCGGCGCCACGGCCGACTCCGTCGTCCTCGGCGGTCCCGGCCCGTACGGGCCGCGCCGCTACAGCTGTACGACGGAGCTGAAGGAACGCCCGGAGTCGGCGGTCCCGTCGTCCCCGGCGGGGCGCTGACGGGACGACGGGACCCGCCGGGGCCCGTCTTCCGGTGCCATGGCGCTGTTCCAGGTCCGTGACGGTCGGGCGGAACCGATGCCGCCGGAGGGCGCGTCTTGGGGGGCGTGCAACGTCAAGGTTCGGGTGGGTCGGGCAGTTCCGGCGGCTCTGTCGCCGTGGTCGTACGCGTGGCGGGGTTCGTCCTTCTCCTCGCCCATCTGCTGCTCGTCGCCTGGGTGACGCTCCGCCCGCGGGACGTGGCCTGGGTGACCGCGCCGAACCTGACGCCGCTGGCCGGGATCCGGGGCGATCTGGCGCTCGGTCCGGCCGAGGCCGCGCGGCGGATCGCCGGCGGGCTGCTGCTCCTGGCCCCGCTCGGGGTGCTGCTGCCGATGGCCGACGGACGGCTCGCGGTGTCGCCCTGGGCGTCGCTCGCCCGGACGACGGCGGCCGGGGCTCTGGTCTCGCTGGCGGTGGAGCTGCTGCAGACGGCGGTGCCCGGGCAGGTCGTGGACGTCGACTCGGTGCTCCTGAACACGGCCGGCGTGGCACTCGCGCACCTGCTCCTCGTCCCGGCGGGACGGGCGCGGCTGCGCCGCGGCCCGCGCGGGCGCCGTCCGTCGACCCGGCCGGGGAAGTCCTCCTCCGGGAGGAGGAGGCAGCAGGCCTCTCAGCGGGCTTCTCAGGGGGCGACCCCGACGATTCCCAGGGTCGGGATCGCCCCGTAGAGGGACGCTTTGTCCACCGGTCCGGCGGCACGATGGGGACATCGGAAGAACCGCATCACCCGGACTGAAGGAGCCCACCATGGCCGCACTTGCCCGCCCTCGTGACGGACGCGTGATCGGCGGAGTGTGCGCGGCGCTGGCACGGCGCTTCGGCATCTCCGCCTGGACGATGCGCACGATATTCCTGGTCTCGTGCCTGCTGCCGGGCCCGCAGTTCGTGCTGTACCTGGCGCTGTGGGTGCTGCTGCCCGCGGAGAAGACGGCGAGCACGGCCTGGTAGCCGGACCCGTCGTATGTACGCCGAAGGGGCGCTCACCCGGACCGGGTGGGCGCCCCTTCGGCGTACGGGGCTCAGAGGCCGATGCCGCCCAGCGGCAGGCCGTTGACCGGGAGGCCGCCGAGGAGGCCGGTGGCCGCGCCCAGCGGAGTGGAGCCGAGGCCGGCCGTGGCGCCGTCCAGCGGCAGGTCCTGCGCCTGCTTCTGCACCTCGCCCGGGAGGTTCTGGGCCTGCTCGACCGCACCCGGCAGGGTCTTGGCGCCCTCCTCGACACCGGTACCGAGGGCACCCTGGCCGCCGGCGAGGGCCTCGGTGGCACCCGCGGGGAGCTCGGTGAGGTCGTCACCGAGCGGGACGACGCTGGTGACCGTGCCGAGCGCGTCGGAGCCGACGACCGGCAGCGCGGGGGCGGCGGAGGCCGTTCCGGCGGCGGCAGCGGCGAAGGCGGCACCGAGGGCGGCGACACCGAGCGTCTTGGCGGCAGACTGCTTCATCAGAAAATCTTCCTCAGGAATCTCGGGTGCGTCTCGGGGCGACGGGGAAGGCCCTGAGAGCGGGGATTTTCGGGGAAACGGGGAATGCAGAGTGGCTACGCAAACTAACCATCGAAAGTCCCGGCCGCAAACACCGGACGGCGGCCGGGCGTGGTG
>NZ_JBHXTJ010000087.1:0-7308 GCF_042677525.1 Streptomyces sp. NPDC127114 | reverse complement strand
CGTCCGGTGGCGAGGGAGTGGGCGACGTCGGCCGGGCTCAGCTCGGGCCGTGCCCGTACGTACGCGGCGAGCTGACCCGCGGCCTCGGCCAGCGCGTCCGCCGAACGAGCCGACAGGGCCCACGGCAGGGAGGAGCCGTCGAGCGGGGCCTCGGCCGTCTCGTCGGCGGGGTCCGCGTCACTCGGGGCCTCGGCGAGGATGACGTGGGCGTTGGTGCCGCTGATGCCGAAGGACGAGACACCGGCGCGCCGGACCTTGTCGTCCGTGGCGGGCCACGGACGGGGCTCGGTCAGCAGCTCCACGCCGCCCGTCTCCCAGTCGATCAGCTCACTGGGCTTGGTCACGTTGAGCGTGGCGGGCAGTTCGCCCTTGCGCAGCGCCATGACCATCTTGATGACACCGCCGACACCGGCGGCGGCCTGGGCGTGGCCCAGGTTGGACTTGAGCGAGCCGAGTCGCAGCGGTTCGCCGCCGTCACGGTCGCTGCCGTACGTGGCGAGGAGGGCCTGCGCCTCGATCGGGTCGCCGAGCACCGTGCCCGTGCCGTGCGCCTCGACGGCGTCGACCCCGGCGAAGGAGACCCCGGCGTCCTCCACGGCCGCCCGGATCACCCGCTCCTGGGCGGGGCCGCTGGGCGCCGTCAGGCCGTTGGACGCACCGTCCTGGTTCACGGCCGAGCCGGCGACCACGGCGAGGACCTGATGGCCGTGGCGCCGGGCGTCCGACAGCCGCTCGACCACCAGCACGCCGACACCCTCGGCCCACGCCGTACCGTCCGCGTCCGCGGAGAAGGACTTGCAGCGGCCGTCCGCCGCGAGCCCGCGCTGCTGCGAGAACTCGACGAAGATGCCGGGTGTCGACATGACGGTCACACCGCCGGCGAGGGCCAGCGAGCACTCGCCGGAGCGCAGTGCCCGGACCGCCAGGTGCAGGGCGACCAGGGACGAGGAGCACGCGGTGTCGACCGTCAGGGCCGGGCCCTGGAGGCCCAGCGTGTAGGCCACGCGGCCCGACGCGACGCTCGACGTGGTACCGGTGAGGGCGAAGCCGGTGGCGCTCGTGCCCGACTCGCCGAGGCGCGGACCGTACTCCTGGGCGATCGCGCCCAGGAACACGCCCGTCGACGACCCGTGGAGCGAACCGGGTGTGATGCCGGCCCGCTCCAGGGCCTCCCAGGACACTTCGAGCAGCAGTCGCTGCTGCGGGTCCATCGCCAGTGCCTCGCGCGGCGAGATGCCGAAGAACTCGGGGTCGAACTCGGGGGCACCCGTCACGAAACCGCCGTCGCGCACGTAGGACGTGCCGGGGTGGTCCGGGTCGGGGTGGTAGAGACCGTCGAGGTCCCAGCCCCGGTCGGTCGGCAGCCCGGAGATCACGTCGCGCTGCTCGGCGACGACCTGCCACAGCGCCTCGGGCGAGTCCACCCCGCCCGGGAAGCGGCAGCCCATGCCGACGATCACGATCGGGTCGTCGGCGTGGAGGTCGGAGTCGGACGGGGAGTCGGCGTGGGCGGCCGCTCCGGCCTCCAGTTCGCGGACCCGCTGACGGGACTGGTGGAGGTCGACGGTGAGACGCTTGAGATAGGCGACGAGTTTCTCGTTGTCCGGAGTTGTCATGGTCTTGATGCCCCCGTAGGCGTTGTGGAGCCGTGCGTGCGTGCGCGCGGGCCGGGCACGTCACGCGACGGTGCGTACGACGTGCCCGATCGAGCCGCGCGCGGCGAACAGGACGAGCGGAGTGAGGGGTCCGCCGAAGCGGACCGGGATCAGAGTTCGGAGTCGATGAACGCGAGCAGTTCGTCGACCGAGGCCGATTCGACCCGCGCGGTCAGTTCGTCGTCGGACCGGACCCGCTGGGCCGGCACCAGGGCGAGGGCCGCCAGCGCGTGGAGGCGCTGGACGATCTCGTCCCTGACGTCGTCCTGGGTGTCGTCGGGCAGGCTGCCGAGCGCCGCTTCCAGCCGGTCGAGTTCGACCAGTCCGGGCGCGGTGCCGAGGCCCGCCGTCGTCTCGGCCGCCGGGACGGTGGGGTCGGCGGAATCCGCCTCTTCCGGGGCCAGTTCCTCGTGCAGATAGGCCATCACCGCGAGCGGTGTGGGGTAGTTGAACAGGAAGGTGGCGGGCAGCCGCAGACCGGCGCTGGTCTGCAGCCTGTTGCGCAGTTCCACGAGCGTGAGCGAGTCGCAGCCCATGTCCTTGAACGGGCGGTCGGCGGGCACGCCGGCCGCGTCGGACCGGCCGAGCACGGCGGCGGTCTGCACCCGTACGAGGTCGAGCAGCAGGTCCTGCCGCTCGGCCGGGTTCAGCACGGCGAGCCGGTCGCGCAGGGTCGCCGTCGCCGGGGCGGCGGCGGTGGCCCGTGCCTCCTGGGCGGGTCGCGGTGCGGCCGGGGCCAGGTCCCGGAGCACGGCGGGCAGTTGCTCGCCGAGCGCGCCGAGGGCGGCGCGGTCGAAGGGCGCGGGCACGAGCGCCGCGGCGTCCGTGCGCAGGGCCGCGTCGAGCAG
The DNA here is from genome assembly GCF_042677525.1 of Streptomyces sp. NPDC127114. Taxonomy (NCBI): domain Bacteria; kingdom Bacillati; phylum Actinomycetota; class Actinomycetes; order Kitasatosporales; family Streptomycetaceae; genus Streptomyces; species Streptomyces sp. NPDC127114. Next base: position 4,805 of record NZ_JBHXTJ010000087.1, on the reverse strand, counting down.
GGCCAGGCCTTCGGCCCGGTCGATCGGCGCCAGACCGGTACGGGCGATCCGTCCACGGTCGGCCTCGGACAGCGAGCCCGCCATTCCGGCGGCGCCCGGCCGTCCCGCGGTGTCCGCCCACATGCCCCAGGCCAGGGAGAGCGCCGGCAGACGCCGGGCCCTCCGGTGCTGCGCCAGGGCGTCCAGGTAGGCGTTGGCGGCGGCGTAGTTGCCCTGCCCCGCGCCGCCGATGACACCCATGACGGAGGAGAAGAGGACGAAGGCCGCGAGGTCCTGGTCCACGGTCAGCTCGTGCAGGTTGCGGGCCGCGGTGGCCTTGGCGGCGAGCACCGTGTCGAGGCGCTCGGGAGTGAGCGCGGTGATCACGCCGTCGTCGAGCACTCCCGCGGCGTGGACGACGGCGGTGAGCCGTACGTCCGACAGGAGCCGCGCGAGCGCGTCCCGGTCGCCGGTGTCGCAGGCCGCGAGGGTGACCTCGGCGCCCGCTTCGGTGAGCTCGGCGGCGAGTTCGGCCGCGCCGGGCGCGTCGGGGCCGCGACGGCTGACGAGCAGCAGCCGGCGGGCACCGTGCTCGGTGACCAGGTGCCGCGCGACGAGACCACCGAGGGCGCCGGTGGCGCCGGTGATCAGGACGGTGCCGTCCGGGTCGAGGGGCGCGGGCAGGGTCAGGACGACCTTGCCGATGTGCCGCGCCTGGCTGACGTGGCGGAACGCCTCCGGCGCGCGGCGGACGTCCCAGGTGCTGACCGGCAGCGGGGTGAGCGCACCCGACGACAGCAACCCGAGGACCGACGTGAGTAGTTCGGCGATCCGCTCGGTCGGCTCCTGGAGCAGGTCGAAGAAGCGGTAGTCCACCCCGGCGTGGTCGGCCGCGACCACGTCCGGGTCGCGCAGATCGGTCTTGCCCATCTCCACGAAGCGACCGCCGTGCGGCAGCAGCCTCAGGGAGGCGTCCACGAACTCGCCGGCGAGGGAGTTCAGGACGACGTCCATGCCACGGCCCTCGGTGGCCGCGCCGAACGCGGTCTCGAACTCCAGGGTGCGGGACGACGCCAGGTGCGCCTCGTCCAGACCCATGGCACGCAGGGCGTCCCACTTGCCGGGACCGGCCGTGCCGTACACCTCCGCGCCCAGGTGCCGGGCCAGCTGGACGGCGGCCATGCCGACACCGCCGGCGGCGGCGTGGATCAGGACGCGCTCGCCCGCCGCGAGTCCGGCGAGGTCGACCAGCGCGTGGTAGGCGGTCAGGAACACGATGGGCGCGGACGCCGCCTGGGCGTACGTCCAGTCGGCGGGCATCACGGCGACCCGCCGGTGGTCGGCGACGGCCACCGGGCCGAACGCCCCGGAGAGCAGGCCCATGACCCGGTCGCCGACGGCGATGCCGGTGACACCGGGACCGACCTCGGTGACCACGCCGGCCCCTTCGAGACCGAGGAGACCGGGGTCACCGGGGTAGAGGCCCAGGGTGTTCAGGACGTCGCGGAAGTTGACGCCGGCGGCGCGCACCGCGATGCGCACCTCGCCGTCGCCGAGCGGCGCCTCGGACTCCGGGCAGGGTTCGAGCGCCAGGTGGTCCAGGGTGCCGCGGTCGCGCACCGCGAGCCGCCAGGCGGTCACCCCGGCCGGCGGAACCAGCGCACCGTCGGCGGTCGCCCTGCCGATCCGGGGAACCAGCAAGGCCCCGTCACGGACGGCGAGCTGCGTCTCGGTTCCGGTCGTCGGCAGCGCCGTACGACAGTCCGCCGCGGACTCCACGTCGAGGAGCCCCACCCTGCCCGGGTTCTCGGTCTGCGCCGAGCGCGCCAGACCCCACACGGCCGCGGCCTCGGGGTCCACGTCGGCGTCCGGTGCCGTCGCCACGGCCGCGCGGGTGACGAGCACGAGCCGCGAGTCGGCGAACCGGTCGTCGTCCAGCCAGGTCCGGAGCAGGTCGAGCGCGCGGTGCACGGCGGACCGGGGGCCGGCCGCGCCACCGTCCGCGAGGTCCGTCGTGCCGGCCAGGCCCGTCGCGCCGGCCAGGTCCGTGAGCGGTGCGAAGACCACCGCCGGGGCCGGGAGCCCCGCATCCACGGCCTGCCCCAGGGCGGCGAGGTCGGCGTACCGGGAGCCGACGCCCAGGTCGGCGGAGCCGAGCCCGGCGGCCGACGCAGACGCGTCCCCGTCCCCGGCCGGGGCGACCGGCTTCCAGTCCAGGCGGTGGAGCGACCGCGGAACGGTCACCTCCTCGCTGACCGGGCGCAGGACCAGCTCCTCGACCTCGGCGACCACCGCGTGCGACTCGTCGAGCAGCGTCAGCGACACCGCGTCCGGTCCGGTGGAGGCGATCAGGACGCGGGCGGTGCGGGACCCGGGCTGATGGACGGTCACGCCGCGCCACGAGAAGGGCAGCAGACGGCGGTCGCCGTCGTCCAGCGCGGTGATGACGATCGGGTGCAGGGCCGCGTCGAGCAGCGCCGGGTGCAGCCCGTACGAGGCGGCGTCGGTGACGGACGACGGCAGGGCGACCTCGGCGAGCAGGTCCGAGCCGTGCCGCCACGCGGCGCGCAGGCCCTGGAAGACCGGGCCGTAGGCGTAGCCGGCGGCGGCCAGGCCGTCGTAGCAGCCGTCCACGGCCAGCGGCTCGGCCTCGGCGACGGGCGGCGCCGCGGCGGTCGCGGGTGCTCCGTCGTGCGGGGCGAGCGCGCCGGTGGCGTGCAGCGTCCACGGTTCCGTGGCGCCGTCCGGCGTCTCGACGCGGGCGTGCACGGTCAGCGTGCGCTGCCCGTCGTCGCCGGGCGCGGCCACGACGACCTGGACCTCGGTGCGGCCCTCCTCCGGGATCACCAGCGGTGCGACGAGGGTGAGTTCGGCGACCCGGGGCGTGCCGGTCTGCGAGCCCGCGCGGGCGGCGAGTTCGAGGAACGCGGTGCCGGGCAGCAGGACCGAGCCGAGCACGGCGTGGTCGGCGAGCCACGGATGCGTACGGCGGCCGAGCCGCGCGGTCAGCACGGTCTGTCCGGACTCGGCGAGCTCGACGGCGGGGCCGAGCATCGGGTGACCGGCCGTGCCCGCGGTGCCCTGCGCGGTCAGCCAGTAGCGCTCCCGCTGGAAGGCGTACGTGGGCAGGGCGGGCGTCCGGCCTGGCCCGAACACGGCCTGCCAGTCCGCGCTCCGGCCGCGCACGTGCAGCGCGCCGAGCGCGGCGGCCAGGGTGCGGCCCTCGGGCCGGTTGCGACGCAGCACCGGTACGAACGCCAGCGCGTCGTCGTCCAGGCAGTCCTGGCCCAGCGCCGACAGCACGCCGTCCGGGCCGAGTTCGAGGAAGGTCCGCATGCCGAGCCCGTGGAGGGCGACCAGGCCGTCGGACATCCGGACTTCCTGGCGCACCTGCCGGAGCCAGTAGTCGGCGGTGACCTCGATCGGCCGCCCGGTGACCGTGGACACCATGGGGATGCGCGGCTCCGCGTAGCGGACCCCCGCGGTGACGGCGCCGAACGCGTCGAGCATCCCGTCCATGCGGTGCGAGTGGAAGGCGTGACTGACGACCAGCCGGCGCGTCTTGCGGCCGGCCTCGGCGAACGCGGCGGCCACCTGCTCCACCGCCTCGACGTCGCCGGAGACGACGACGGCCGTCGGGCCGTTGACGGCGGCGATGCTCACCTCGTGCTCGCGGCCCTCGATCAGGGCGCGGACCTCGTCCTGCGAGGCCTGGACGGCCGTCATCGCGCCGCCGGCCGGCAGGGCCTGCATGAGCCGGCCGCGCGCGGTGACCAGGGCGCAGGCGTCGGGCAGGGTGAGGATCCCGGCGACGTGCGCGGCGGCGAACTCGCCGATGGAGTGGCCGAGTACGGCGTCCGGCGCCAGACCGCGGTGTTCGAGGAGCCGGAACAGCGCGACCTGGAGCGCGAAGAGCGCGCACTGCGTGTTCTCGGTCCGGTCGAGGGCCTCCGCGTCCTGGCACATCACGTCGCGGATCGGCGGCGTACCGGGCACGGAGGCGCGGCAGGCGTCGAGTTCGGCGCACACCGCGTCGAGGGCGGCGGCGAAGACCGGCTCGGACTCGTACAGTTCACGGCCCATGCCGACGCGCTGGCTGCCCTGCCCGGTGAACAGGTAGGCGAGCCCGTCGTCCGGGCGCGCCGTGCCGAGGGTGAGGGCGGAGTGCGCCTCGCCACGGCCGAGCGCGGTCAGCGCCGCGACGGCCTCGGCGCGGTCCTCGGCGGTGATCGCCGCGCGGTGGTCCAGGGCGGTACGGGTGGTGGCCAGGGCGCGGCCGAGGTCACGGGCCGGCACGTCGTCGAGCTCGTCCAACGCCTCGACGAGCGCCGTGGCCTGGGCGCGCAGCGCCGGCTCGGTACGGCCGGACAGCACCCACAGCGGGGCCGTGTCGCCGAGCGGGGCCTCGGCCGTCTCGTCGACGGGGTCCGCGTCGCTGGGGGCCTCGGCGAGGATGACGTGGGCGTTGGTGCCGCTGATGCCGAAGGAGGAGACGCCGGCCCTGCGGACCTTGTCGTCCGTGGCGGGCCACGGGCGGGGCTCGGTCAGCAGCTCGACACCGTCGGCGGCCCAGTCCACGAGCTCGCTGGGCTTGGTCACGTTGAGCGTGGCGGGCAGTTCGCCCTTGCGCAGCGCCATGACCATCTTGATGACACCGCCGACTCCGGCTGCTGCCTGGGCGTGTCCGATGTTGGACTTGAGCGAGCCGAGGAGCAGCGGCTGGCTGCCGTTGCGGTCGCTGCCGTAGGTGGCGAGGAGGGCCTGGGCCTCGATCGGGTCGCCGAGGACGGTGCCCGTGCCGTGGGCCTCGACGGCGTCCACGGCGG
>NZ_JBHXTJ010000086.1:0-7312 GCF_042677525.1 Streptomyces sp. NPDC127114 | reverse complement strand
TCGCTGCGCGAGCCTGGACACCCCACCCGGAACCCTGGTCCGGCTGGCGCTGTCCGACCGAGGAGGGAACCCCGCCCGGGGCGCGTTGTGGCCGGGCCCGGCCGGGCGGGTGCGGGTGGACGTGATGGGAAAAGGGCAGGTCAGAGGGGTTGTTGGGCTTGACCCACCCCCAAGAACATGGTTTAATTAGTGATGTCGGAAGGGGAGGGCAACACCCCAGCCGGCCACCGGAGGCCGACCGGCCCCGGCACCCACTCTCACCAGGAGAAGAACTGTGACCACCCAGGCGGACGCGAACCCCAAGCTGGCGACGATCCGGGCGCTGCTGGCCAAGGCTGAGGACCCGGCCACGCCGGAGGCCGAGGCCGAGCTTGCCCGGACCCGGGCGATGGAGATGGTGGCGAAGTATGGCGTGGACGAGGCGCTGCTGAGTGACGGGCAGCCGTCGCGCGACGGAATCACGGACAAGAACTTCGACCTCCCCAACCCCTGGTCGATGTCTCGCGTCCGCCTCATGTACCACGTCGCGGAAGCTGTCGGCTGCAAGTCCATCCTCATGGGTCAGCAGGGCAACGGCACCCGCCGCGTCCACGTGGTCGGCTACGAGTCCGATGTCCAGCGTGCGGAGATCCTCTATACGTCGCTCCACCTCCAGATGCTCAACGGCCTTAATCGGCAGGCCGTGCCGTACGGCGTCCGCAGCCCGAAGGCGTGGCGCAACTCCTGGCAGGTCGGGTTCATCACGCGCGTCACCGAACGGCTTGCGGCCATCGAGGAGGCCGCCCGAGCCGCCGCCAGCGGGGAGACGTCCGCCACCGGCCGCAGCGGCGAACTCGTGCTGGCTGCCCGAGGCAGCATGGTCCGGGCCGCGTTCCAGGAAGCCCACCCCAGGGTCCGAAAGCAGAGCAGCTCTTTCAGTGGCAGCGGGTACGGCGATGGAGTCGCCGCAGGCAACCGCGCAGACATCGGCGGAAGCCGCCGCATCGGAGCCAAGTCCGCCGGATCGCTCGCCGCCTGATCCGCGAACCCCGCCGGGGCGGCGGCCCGCCGCCCCGGCCCACCCTGCGCGCCCCCAGGAGCCCCGCGTGTTTATGGACTGGATCAGGTTCCACAAGACCGACGAGAACGGCCGTCACTACTTCGAGGTCTACAGCGTCCCCCATGCGTGGAACGCCGCCGCCCTGAAGATCCCCGGCACCGGCCGGATCAGCGAAGCCGCCGCCCGCACCTTCGCCAGCACCAGCCCGGCCGGACGCCAGTGGCGCACCCCCTGCTACTGCACCGACTGCACCATTGCCGCCAAGTCCGTTAGCAGCGTGGCATCTTGACCACAGCGACCGCCCAGGAGAACACCATGTCGTCCCGGCCACGTGCCACCCCCGCCCGCATCCTCGCTGCCGCCGCCGACCACATCGAGCGCGTCGGCCTGTACCAGGGGGACCACCTCTGGCAGCCCGGCCGGATGGGCAGCACCGCCCCGTGCAACCTGCTGCACGCATGGGGTCGAGGCGTGCGCGCCGCCCGCCCCCGCTGGTCCGAGCGCGGCGAGGCGTGGGAGTTCTTCCAGCGGGCCCTGTTTGACTCCCTGGTAGTGCTCAGTAACCAGGTCAACGGCCACCCCGTGCCGCCCGTCCGGTGGCGCAAGCTGGGGCTTGCCGAAGACGCCTACCGCCGGACGCTTCTGTGGTGCTGGACTGATACCCCGGGCCGGACCACCGCCGAGGCCGCCGCCCTGATCCGCTCCGCCGCAGCCCTCTACCGGGGTGACGCCGATCACACCGCCCCTGGTTGCCCCACCCTCCAGAACATGGTTTAATTAATGATGTCGGAAGGGGGAGGGCAACACCCCCGACCGGCACCCCCCGCCGGGGCCGACCGGCCCCGGCGGAACCTCTCACCAGAAGGCAGCATGACGATGACCACCAAGACCCAGGCCGGCGTCCAGACCGCTCCCGCCCCGTGGCCGACCATCACCACCGCAGAACTCCTCGCACACCCCGGCAACGTCCGCTCCGTCGAGGCCCCGGCCGATCTACTGGCCGACGTGAAGGCCAACGGCGTCCAGGAGCCGCTGTACGTCGTGCGCACCAACGGCAACGTGCCGCAGATCATCGACGGGTTCCAGCGGCTCGCCGCCGCCGTCGACGCGGGGCTGGAGACCCTGCCGTTCACGCCCCGCCCGGTCATCCGGATCGACGCGCTCACCCCGCACCCGGAGAACGCCCGCGAGGATCTCGACATCAACGCGCGGTTCGTGGAGTCCTTCCGCGCCGAGGGCTGCCGCATCCCGGTCAAGATCCAGCGGCTTGAGGGCGGGATCATCCAGGTCAACGACGGCCACCGCCGCTACTTCGGCGCGCAGGACGCGGGCCTCACCCACCTGCCGTACGAGTGGGAGGAGGACGACCGCGACGCCGCCGGGCAGTTCCTCGACATGATCACCACCTCCGAGCAGCGCAAGGGCCTGACGACGAAGGAGATGAACCAGGCCATGTTCAGCGCCGCCGAGGCGGGCGCACAGGTCGGCCGCATCGCCAAGGCGGCGGGCGTCCGACAGAAGGACGTGCGCACTCTCGTCAAGGTCCGCAACGACGAGAAGCTCAGCGCCGCCATCAGTGCCGCGAGCGGCTATACGTGGACGTTCGAGAACATGGCCGCCCTCCAGGAGTTCGCCGACAACCCGGAGGCGCTCGCCGCGATCACCGAGGCCGCCGCCGCGAAGGGCGCGGACGAGGCGAAGGTTCAGTGGGCCATCGAGGTCGAGCGGGTCAAGCGTGACAAGGCGGCCAAGGCGGCGGCCCACCGCGCGGAGCTGGAGGCCGCCGGGCAGAAGATCCGCGATATCGAGGAGCTGTCCGAGCGGGCCACGCGGGTGTGGCGGCTGAGCGGAGTCAGCGAGGAGGAGCACAACGGGTGCAAGGGTCAGGTGTGGGTGTTCGACGACCGGCGCGGCGACCGGTACGAGCCCTACTGCACGGCCCCCGGACTGTACGGACACGTCGCGCCGGAAAGCGCCAAGAGCAGCGGAACCGGCAGCACCAGGACCGCCGCCGAGGTCGAGGCCGAGCGCGCCGCCCGCGCCGCCGTCAAGGCGGGCAATATCGACTGGGACGCCGCCGAGGTGATCCGCCGGAAGTGGCTCGCGGACCTGATCAAGTCGCGCGCGCTCCCGAAGGCCAGCACCAACGCCCTGATCCGCCACGTCAACGAGGCACTTCTGAGCGGGACGTGGGGGATCTGTGACGACCTGAACAAGGAGCCCACCACCGAGATCCTGGCCGATTTCCTGGGGCTGAACGCCCAGCAGGCCAAGGACCGCAGCATGTTCGCCCAGCACGCGGCCAAGGACCCGCGTCGGGCCCCTCAGCTCCAGTTCGCAGCCATCGCGGCCGTCCGTGAGAAGTGCGCGAACCGGTCGGCGTGGCGGACGGACGGCCAGCACGCCCCGTGGACCCGGAAGCCCACGGCCGCGTGGTTCCGCGTGCTGGAGTCGCTCGGGTACCAGCTGACGCCCATCGAGCGGTCGGTGGCGGACGAGACGCCGTACGACCCGGCGAAGAAGGAGCAGCCCCACGCCTCCCTGCTCGGCGGGGGCGAGCCGGAGGCCGAGCCGGACACCCAGCAGGACGACGACGAGCAGGGCGACGAGGAGCCGGAGGCCGAACCGGCCGAGGGCGAGGGTGACGACGAGCAGGCCGCCGCCCGGCCGGAGCAGGCCGAGGGGAACCCGGAGAGCGAGCCCGAGCCGGACACCCCTGCCGATGTCGAGGGCGAGCAGGCCGACGCCGAGCCGGACGGCGCGGAGCCGGAGCCGGAGGCCGAGCCGGACGCCCCGGCGGCCGAGGAGCCGACCACCGAGACCGAAGCCGCCTGATCCTCCCCACCGATCCGACGCCGGGGGCGGGAATCCGCCCCGCCCCCGGCCGCCCCTCCCAGGAGCCCCACCGTGACCCGTGCAGTCCTCTCCGAGACCTACGCCGACGACCACTGCTGCGGATACGCCGCCGCCCCCGCCGAGCCGAACGCCAGCGTCGCCGCCGACCTCATGCAGGCCCGCGCCATCGCGGGCGGACTCGCGGAGTTCGGCATCGGGTCCGCCCGCTGGTCGGCCGCCTACGACCCGGAGGCCGCCGCCGTCGTCCTGCGCGTGGACACCCCGCGCGGACTGTACGCGCTGGCCATCCCCGAGCCTGGCCAGCCGTTCCCCGTCCGCCATCACGGCGAGCGCATCGGGGCCCTGGACTCCCGCCGCACCTACGGCACCCCGGACAGCCTCACCGCCGCACTGTTCGCCGCCTTCCTGCGCGACCGCGCCGCCCTCGACATCCCCGGCCGGGACGTTTGCCTCACCCGTCAAAACATGGTTTAATTAATGATGTCGGAGGGAGAGGGCAACACCCCCTCCGAACCACGGGCCACCAGCCGGCCCCAACCCGAACCCGGCCGCACGCGGAGGGCAACCCGCCCGGCCGGGGACTCGATTCCTCTCACCAGCAGGAGCACCCCGATGACCAGCGCAGCCATGCGGTTTTCCGTCCCCGCCACCGCCCAGGCCCGCGTCCGCCAGCTCGTTGAGGCCACCAACGCCCGCGCCGCCGTCCACCGCCTCAGCCCGTACGCGCTCGACATCTCCGCCCCGTTCCTCGCGGACTACCGCGACGTGGACGGCCGGGTGATCGGCAAGCGCCCCACCGTCACCGTGACCATCTCCGGCGACATGCCCCGCCACCAGGGCTGGACCGTCATCGCCCGTCTGGACCACGACGAGGAGGGGGAGACGATCACCAGCCTGTTCCCGGGCCTGCCAGAGCGGGACGCCGAGGCCGCGCGCCAGCACCGGGCCGTCGAGAACTACTGCCAGGGGTGCTCCGTAGCCCGGCACCGCACCGCCACCTATCTCGCTCGCCACGAGAACGGCGAGATCCGGCAGTTGGGCACCACGTGCGTCGAGCCGTACACCGGACTGCCGATCAAGGGGCTTGAGGCGCTGTGGCGTCTCGGGTCGATCAAGGATTCCGACTGGGACGGAGAGGAGGGCGGCGTCCCGGCAGACCTGCGCGTGCCGGTGGACGAGGTGCTCCGGGTGGCCGCCGCCGTCGTCACCCAGGACGGCCGCTTCTACAGCCGCTCCGAGCAGTGGAAGAACCGCGTGCCGACCGCCGACAGCGTCGAAGCGTACTTCTTCGACCGCAAGGCCCCGATGGAGTGGCGGGCCGGAATTGACGCCGAGCCCGACGCGGCCAGCACCGCCGCCGCCGTCCGCGCGTGGGCACTCCAGGGGTACGGCAGCCTCTCCGAGTACCGCCACAAGGTGGGCCAGCTGGCCAAGGGCGAGACCGTCGCCCCGCGCCACCTGCCGACGCTGGTGTCCGCCGTCGCCGGGTGGCACCGCGACCAGGAGAAGGCGGCCATCGAGCGGGCCGCCCAGAACAGCAAGCCGCAGGGCAGCAAGGGGGAGCGGCTCACCGTCCCCGCCACCGTGACCACGGTCATCGAGCTGGAGGAGCGGTACTACGGCTACCACGCTCAGCGCCGCCGACTGATCAAGTTCCAGGACGCCGAGGGCAACGTCTACGTGTGGTTCAGCAGCGCCGCCACCGTCCCGGGCAAGGGTGACGAGGTCGAGCTGACCGGCACCGTCAAGGAGCACAGCACCTACGGCGAGACCGCCCAGACCGTACTCACCCGGTGCCGCGTCACCGAGCGCGAACCGGTCGCCGCCTAGGAAGGCCCGGCCGGGCGGAGACCACCGCCCGGCCCGCCCCGAGCCGCCGGTCGTGGGGTGGGGCGGCATCGAGCCGCCCAACCCCACGCGCACCCACCGCCCGGCAGCGCCGCCCCCGTTGGCGGCCGACCCGCCCTGCGACCGAAGACCGAAAGGGCGTCCCTTCGGGACGGCTCAGCCCGGCCCGGCTCGCAGCCGGCCGGGACGTCCGGGCCGCAGGCGGCCCTCCCGCCCCGCCCGGACGCCGGGCCAACGGACGTGCCCTACGGGCACGACAGCACTCTCCGCCGCGCTCCGCGCGACCAGGCGGCAACCCGACGACGGGGGCGCCGCCGCCCCCGACCGCACCACCGAACCCACCGAGGACCACCAATGCCCGAGCCCGCGCGCGCCGCCGCCCAGTTCGGAGACCCCTCACCGCAGACCTGCCTGCAAGTCGCCGGGGAAGCCGCCCTGCTCGCGGTCATCGCCGCGGACGAAGCCATGGCCGCCGTCCGCCGAAGCAGCACCGGCACCGCGCGGCTGGAGGCGGCCATGCACGCAGCCCACCAAGAAGCCGTCGAAGCCGCCCGGCACGCCGACCGCGCCGAGCAGTACGCCGTCGATCCCGAGATGCCCGCAAGCTCGCTCGCCTACTGCGCCCGCCAAGCCGTCCACCATGCGGTGCTCGCCCAGGCCGCCGCCGGAGTCGAGGTCACGGCCGCCGGCCTGTGCGCCGAGCTGGACCGTGTCCTCACGCCCGAGGAGCAGGCCCAGCGCGAGCGTGCCCGCCGCCAGGAGGAGGACCGGCGCGAGGCCGAGGAGCAGGCTGCCACCGGGATGGACCGCCCGAACCGGGAGCAGGCCGCCTCGAACCTCCACCTCGCCGAACGCCACGTCGGCGAACTCGGCTGGAGCACCGGCCACCTGCGGGTGATGGAGGCCGCCGCGACCGGCCGCCTGTACTGGCGTGACGGCCGTGCCCGGCTCGCTGCGCGGCACGGCGGGTGGACCGGCGGGCGCCGGATCAGTCAGGAGCGGACGCAGGCTCTGCTGACCGCCAAGTTCCTCACCGCCGACCAGCAGAGCGACGGCACCCGCGTGCTCACCCCGAGCCCGATGGGCCACGTCGCGCTGGAACTCGCCCTGCTGCACCAGGCCGGGCTGCACGCCAGCGACTACATCGCCTACGAAGCGCGGTTCGCCCGGGTCCGCCGCCGCCACAAGCGCCGCGACGACCAGAAGGCCGCCGCCCGCCGCCTGCCCCCGCTCGAACCCAGCACGCAGAAGCTCTACCGGAAGCCGATCACCATCGCCGAACAGCAGGCCCGCGCCAGCCAACAGCCAACCGTCGACCTCGCACCGGCCAGCTCGCCGGACACCGGCGCCGCACCCCGCCCCGCTGCCGCCCTCCCGCAGCCGGCACCTGCACCAACCACGGCCCCGCGAACTCCAGCACCGCCTCTGCCCAAGCCCCGGCGGGCCCTCCCGCGGGCCCGGCCGATCCCCGTCTCCCCGCTCCAGCCCACCCTGTGGTGACACCCCGGATCATGGTTTTCGCGCCTCCGGCGGGTCCTCTCTCGGAGGGGGTGGGGGGTGGGTTGGTTG
>NZ_JBHXTJ010000085.1:0-8980 GCF_042677525.1 Streptomyces sp. NPDC127114 | reverse complement strand
GCGCGAGCCGCCCTCTGGGGGGTTGGGCCCCTTGTGTTGTAAAGGTCCTACACCCCTTTGTTCTCTGCGGTGGGGCCAGTGTGCGTCTGCGACGCCTCGGGCGGATACCGTCGCTACGCCTGGACCGGCGCCGACGCCGACTGCCGGCTCTGGTTCCGCATGCAGGCGGAGGCCCGCCGCCTCGACGTCGAGACCGACCGCAACGGCAACCAGTGGGCCTGGCTCGGCGACCCCAGCGCCGGTGACGCCGTCGTCACCGGCTCCCACCTGGACTCCGTCCCCGACGGCGGCGCCTTCGACGGCCCGCTCGGCGTCGTCTCCGCCTTCGCCGCCCTCGACGAACTCCGCGCCCGCGGCGTCTCGTTCCGGCGGCCCCTCGCCATCGTCAACTTCGGCGACGAGGAAGGCGCCCGCTTCGGGCTGGCCTGCGTCGGCTCCCGGCTCACCTCCGGGCAGCTGACCAAGGAGAAGGCCTTCGAACTGCGCGACGCCGACGGCATCAGCCTCCCGCAGGCCATGGAGGCCGCCGGCCACGACCCCGAGGCCATCGGCCCGGACCACGAGCGGCTCGCCCGCATCGGCGCCTTCGTCGAACTGCACGTCGAGCAGGGTCGCGCCCTGGACCTGTCCGGCGACGCCGTCGGCATCGCCTCCGCCATCTGGCCGCACGGCCGCTGGCGGTACGACTTCCACGGCGAGGCCAACCACGCGGGCACCACCCGGCTCGTCGACCGGCGCGACCCGATGCTGCCGTACGCCGAGACCGTGCTCGCCGCCCGCCGCGAGGCCGAACTCGCGGGCGCCGTCGCCACCTTCGGCAAGATCGCGGTCGAGCCCAACGGCGTCAACGCGATCCCCTCGCTCGTGCGCGGCTGGCTCGACGCGCGCGCCGCCGACCAGGAGTCCCTGGACGCCGTCGTCGCCGGCATCGAGACCGCCGCCCGCGACCACGCCGTCCGCCAGGGCGTCGACCTCGCCGTCGTCCGCGAGTCCTTCACGCCGGTCGTGGAGTTCGGACACGCGCTGCGGGAGGAGATGGGACGGATCCTGGGCGAGACGACCGGCGACAAGGTCCCGGTCCTCGGCACCGGTGCGGGACACGACGCGGGAATCCTGTCCGCCTCGATCCCGACCGCCATGCTGTTCGTACGGAACCCCACGGGCGTCTCGCACTCCCCGGCCGAGTTCGCGGCCGAGGACGACTGCGTGGCCGGCGTCCGCGCACTCGCCGACGTACTGGAAGGACTGGCGTGCAGGTGACCACGACGTACTGGCTGGAGCACGCCTGGCTCGGCACGAACGTCGAGCCGGGCGTCGTGCTCGACGTCTCCGACGGCCGCATCACGGCCGTACGGACCGGCGTCGACACCCCGCCGCCCGGCGCCGAGGCGCTGCGCGGCTTCACCTTCCCCGGCCTGGCGAACGCCCACTCGCACGCCTTCCACCGGGCCCTGCGCGGCACCGTCCAGGTCGGCTCCGGGACCTTCTGGACCTGGCGCGAGGTCATGTACACGGTCGCCCAGCACCTCACCCCCGACAGCTACTTCGCCCTCGCGCGCGCCGTGTACGCGGAGATGGCCCTGGCCGGCATCACCTCCGTCGGCGAGTTCCACTACCTGCACCACGCGCCCGGCGGCGCCCCGTACGCCGACCCCAACGCCATGGGCGAGGCCCTGATCGCGGCCGCCGCGGACGCGGGCATCCGGATCACCCTCCTCGACACGGCCTACCTCTCGTCCGGCTTCGGCGCGGCACCGGAGCCGCACCAGCTGCGCTTCAGCGACGGCACCGCCGACGCGTGGGCGGAGCGGGTGTCGCTCCTGAAGGAGCGCGAGGGCGTCCGGATCGGCGCGGCCGTCCACTCCGTACGGGCCGTCCCGGCCGACCAGCTGTCGACGGTGGCAGGCTGGGCGCAGGACCGCCAGGCCCCGCTCCACGTCCACCTCTCCGAGCAGACCGCCGAGAACGAGGCCTGCCTCGCCGCCCACGGCCGCACGCCGACCCAGCTCCTCGCCGACCACGGCGTCCTGGGCGCGCGGACCACGGGCGTCCACAACACGCACCTGACGGACGCCGACATCGCGCTGATCGGCTCCACCACGACCGGCACCTGCATGTGCCCCACGACGGAACGGGACCTGGCGGACGGCATCGGCCCCGCCGTCGCCCTCCAGCGCGCCGGATCCCCCCTCTCCCTCGGCAGCGACAGCCACGCGGTCGTCGACCTCCTGGAAGAGGCCCGTGCGATGGAACTCGACGAGCGCCTGCGCACCCGCACCCGCGGCCACTGGACCGCCGCGGCACTGCTGCGCGCGGCGACCGCGGACGGCCACGCGGCACTCGGCTGGCAGGACGCGGGCACCCTGGAGACCGGCGCGCTCGCCGACTTCACGACGATCGCCCTGGACTCCGTCAGGACAGCGGGGCCGGTACCGCGTCTGGCAGCCGAGACGGCGGTATTCGCAGCGTCGGCCGCGGACGTGCGGCACACGGTCGTGGGCGGGCGTCACGTCGTACGGGACGGGGTCCACTCCTCCGTACCGGACGCCGGCCGCGCCCTCGCGGACTCGATCGCCGCCCTGCGCGGCTGAAGGAGAGATCTCTCAAGATGAACACGGGCCCGGCGGCGAGGAACAACCCCGCGGCGACCTCCGCCCCCACGAGCGCGAACAGCGCCGTGGCGACGACCGCCACCGCCATCGTCAACATCGCCAGTCTCGTCACCAACGACCCCTCCCTCGGTGATCGAACTCCTCTCGGCCTGATCCAGGACGCGGCCGTCGTCATCGAAGGCGACCGTGTCGTCTGGGTCGGTGAATCAAGCAAAGCACCCGCCACTGACAACCGGGTCGACGCCGGCGGCCGGGCGGTCCTCCCCGGCTTCGTCGACTCCCACTCGCACCTGGTCTTCGCGGGCGACCGGACCGCCGAGTTCCACGCGCGGATGTCCGGCCAGCCGTACCAGGCGGGCGGCATCCGCACGACGGTCGCGGCCACCCGCGCCGCGTCCGACGCCGAGCTCTCCGCCAACGTCGCCCGCTACATGTACGAGGCGCTGCGCCAGGGCACGACCACCTTCGAGACCAAGTCCGGCTACGGCCTGACGGTCGAGGACGAGGCCCGCGCGCTGCGCGTGGCCGCCGAGCACACGGACGAGGTCACGTACCTCGGCGCGCACATCGTGTCGCCCGACTACGCCGACGACCCGGCCGGATACGTGGACCTGGTGACCGGCGAGATGCTGGATGCCTGTGCCCCGTACGCCCGTTGGGTCGACGTGTTCTGCGAGAAGGGCGCCTTCGACGGCGACCAGGCCCGCGCGGTCCTCACGGCCGGGCAGGCGAAGGGCCTGCAGGCCCGCGTCCACGCCAACCAGCTCTCGTACGGCCCCGGTGTGCAGCTGGCGGTCGAGCTGGACGCGGCGAGCGCGGACCACTGCACGCACCTGACGGACGAGGACGTCGACGCGCTGGCCAACTCGTCGACGGTGGCCACCCTTCTCCCGGGTGCGGAGTTCTCGACGCGGGCGCAGTGGCCGGACGCGCGCCGGCTCCTGGACGCGGGCGTGACCGTCGCGCTGTCCACGGACTGCAACCCGGGCTCGTCCTTCACGTCCTCGGTGCCCTTCTGCATCGCGCTCGCGGTCCGCGACATGCGGATGACCCCGGACGAGGCCGTCTGGTCCGCCACCGCGGGCGGCGCGGCGGCCCTGCGCCGCACGGACGTCGGCCGCCTGGCCGTGGGCGCCCGCGCGGACCTGATGATCCTCGACGCGCCGTCGCACGTGCACCTGGCGTACCGCCCGGGTGTGCCGCTGGTCGCGGAGGTCTGGCGAAAGGGCCTGCGAACGGTCTGAAGCCGCGGCTAGGTTGGCGCGCATGCAGACGCCCCCTCAGCCCCCTCAGCCCCGGAAGATCCCCCCGAGCCGCTTCCGCGAGACGCCCGGCCTCGACGACTGGCGGGTCCTCGGCGAGGGCGCCTGTGCGTACTTCCGCACCGGCACCTTCGCCGCGGGCGCCCGCTTCGTCGCCGAGCTCGCCGCCCTGCCGGAGACGGCGGACCGCGCCCCGGACGTGGACGTCCGCCCGGACGGGGTCACGGTCCGCCTGGTCACGGTGACGGACGAGCTGTACGGCCTGACGGAGCACCACCCTGCCCTGGCACAACGCATCTCCCGCCTGGCGGCGGACCACGGCCTGGTCCCGGACCCCTCCGCCCTGACCGCGGTCCAGGTCACGGTGGACGCCCTGTCCATCGACAAGGTCACCCCCTTCTGGCGCGCCCTCCTCGGCTACGAGCACCGCGCGGGCAGCCCGGAGGACCTCATCGACCTCCGCCGCCGCAACGCCGCCTTCTACTTCCAGCAGATGGACACGCCGCGCCCCCAGCGCAACCGCGTCCACGTCGACGTCTGGGTCCCCCACGACCAGGCCGAAACCCGCATCGCCGCCGCCCTCTCAGCCGGCGGCACCCTCGTCACCGCCGCCCACGCCCCGTCCCACTGGGTCCTCGCGGACCCGGAGGGCAACGAGGCGTGCGTGGGCACGCTGTGACCTCGCGGCCGGTGTGACGGTCTCAGGCCCACCACAGGGCCGCGCGGCGGTGTCGGGCCGGAGGAATGTCGACGGAGTCCGCGTCCTGCCGTGCGGTGTTCGCCAGGCGCCGGGCGGCGCCGAGCGCGGTACGCAGCCGCTGCCGGGCCCGCCGCTCCTCCGTGACGGCCCACCGCCTGACGGACCCGTCCCGGTGGTGACGCGCCCACGAGTACACCGTCACTTCCCGGCGGATCCTGCGGGGCACGCCGTGGCGGTCGTAGCGCAGGTCGTACAGGACGACGGCACGCCAAGGAGCGCCGTCACGGGGAAACCCGGCGGCGCGACAGTGGGCGGGGGGTCTGTGGTGAGCGGTCCGCGACACGAGGTCTCCTTCGGCAGCGACCGCCAGGTCTCTCCTGGCGGGCTACCGAAACCCCATGGGCCCGGCGGACCGGGCGCGTCTGCGACTCATGCCCCGATTCTCCGGGAGCCGACGCGACCAGTCCAGGCCGGTGCGGTGTTACGTGGCGGGCTCGGGATGCGTGGCCAGGGTGGTGACCAGGTGGCCGGCCGTTGCCGTGCGGGCCCGCTCCTCGTCCGACAGGTTCGGGTCCGCCGCGCGGAGGGTGGTCGCCTCCGGGACGTACGGCGTGACCGGGGTGGCCAGGTGGGTGAGGAGGGTTGTGAGGGCCGTGCGGGCGCCTTCTGCGTACGGGGCGGGGGAGAGGGCCGCCTCCGCGAGGAGGAGGGCGGACATCGCGCCGTCCAGGCCGGGCGGGCCCTCGCGGGCGGTGCGCCAGTCGATGACGACGGGGCCCTCCGGGGCGAGGACGACGTTGCCGGGGTGGAGGTCCAAGTGGATCCACGGCGTGGTGCCGAGGCGGTGGAGCAGGTCGGCGAGGAGGGTGCCCGCGGTCTCGGCGGTGACGGCGCCCGCTGCCGCCGCTTCCAGGAGCGTCGGGCCCGTCAGGCGCTCCATGACCAGGTCGGGGCCCGCCGCGCGGGCGACCCGTGGCACGGGATAGCCGCGCCGCGCGAGGTCGCGCATGATCCTGGCCTCGGGCTCCGTGTCACCGCCGTCGCGGTAGCGGCGCAGCACCCGGCCCTCGTCCGGTCCGGAGAGGGCGTACACGTCGGCCGACCGGCCCGTACCGAGCAGCGCGCCGGTCCCGACGGGTATGTCGTTCACGGCGCCCCCGCCCTGTCGGCCTCACTCTTCGGCCGTCAGGCCCTTGCGCAGTCGCGCCAGCGTACGGGACAGCAGCCGCGACACGTGCATCTGCGAGATGCCCAGCTCCTCGCCGATCTCCGACTGGGTGAGACCGGCCGTGAAGCGCAGCGACAGTATGCGGCGCTCGCGCGCCGGGAGCGAGGCGATCATCGGCTTGAGCGACTCGACGTACTCGATGCCCTCGATGCCGTGGTCCTCGTAGCCCAGCCGGTCGGCGAGGGTCGCGCCGTCCGCGTCGCTCTCCTCGGGCGGGGCGTCGAGCGAGCTCGCGGTGTACGCGTTGGCCGCGGTCATGCCCTCGACGACCTCTTCGGTACGGATGCCCAGCTCGCGGGCGAGCTCCTCGACGGTGGGCGCCCGGTCGAGGCGCTGGGCGAGTTCGTCGCCGGCCTTGGCCAGGTCGAGGCGGAGCTCCTGGAGCCTGCGCGGGACGTGCACCGACCACGAGGTGTCGCGGAAGAAGCGCTTGATCTCGCCGATGATCGTCGGCATCGCGAAGGTGGGGAACTCGACGCCGCGGGCCAGTTCGAAGCGGTCGATCGCCTTGATGAGGCCGATCGTGCCGACCTGGACGATGTCCTCCATCGGTTCGCTGCGGGTGCGGAACCGAGAGGCGGCGAACTTGACCAGGGCCAGGTTGAGTTCGATCAGGGTGTTGCGGACGTACGCGTACTCGTGGGTGCCCTCCTCCAGGTCGCCGAGGCGGGCGAAGAGGGTCTTCGACAGGGCGCGCGCGTCGTGCGGCGCGATCTCGTCGGCGTGCGGGATCCGCGGGAGTTCCGCGAGGTCCTGGGTCGGGTGGTCCTGGACCGGGTGGTCCTGGACCGGGTGGTCCTGGACCCGGTGGTCCTGGGCCGTCCGGCCCGGGATCGTGTGGTCCGGGGTCGCGTGCTCCCGGGCCGTCTGGTCCGGTACGTCGAGCCGGGGGGACATGGTCTCCTCCATCGTTGTCTCGCTGCGGTTTGCGGCGCCTCCAAAGCCGGCCAAGTGGAAGGTGTCCTTCTAGCCCTACCGGTTCGACCCCGATGGTTGCAAGTGGCAATTGTCCGGTTCATTACGGTATGGGGTGGAGCTTGTGTGCGGCGCACGCGGGTGCGCTTGTATGGTTCGACGCATGTACCGCCAGCACATCGGCAGCGCACCCGGGCGGTTCCGGGTCGAGGTCCGGACCGTGGGGGCGAGCGAGGTGCTCACCCCCGTGGGTGAGCTCGATCACCACACCGCCGAACTGTTGCGTGCGCCACTCGACCACGCGCTCGACGAGGGCCGGACACGCCTCGTGCTCGACTGCTCACGCCTCGAGTTCTGCGACTCGACCGGGCTGAACGTCCTGCTCGGCGCCCGGCTGAGAGCCGACGCCGCCGGCGGCGGGGTTCATCTGGCGGCGATGCGGCCCCCGGTGGCCAGGGTCTTCGAGATCACCGGAGCGGACGCCGTCTTCACCATCCACGACTCGCTCGACTCGGCCCTTCCCGGCTGAGTGGTCGAATGGCTGAACGGCGCATGGCCGAATGGTCGAATGACTGAGGGGCCGAGTGGCCGAGTATGCGCCCGGGCCCGTCCGGCGCCCCGGCCGGACGGGCCCGCCCCCCGCCACCCTGTGTCCTGAACCCGTCAAACTCGTCAAACGGTTGAACCGGCTGAATCGGTGAGGTGAAGCGTTGAAGGAGACCGCCTCCGGCGACCCCGAGGTCCGCACCCTCGCCCTCGGGGCGGCCAGTGGCACCGTCCCGCTCGCGCGTGACTTCACCCGGCAGGCGCTGCACGACTGGGGCTGGCTGCCGGCCGCGACCGCCGACCGCAGGGCCGCCGCCGAGGACGTCCTGCTCGTCGTCTCCGAACTCGTCACCAACGCCTGCCTGCACGCCGAGGGCCCGGAGAGCCTCCGCGTGCTGCGCCTCGCCGACGTGCTGCGCCTGGAGGTCGTCGACCGCGGCGCCGGTCAGCCCGCCCCCCGCACCCCGCACCGCGCCGGGCGGCCGGGCGGCCACGGCATGTTCATCGTCCAGCGGCTCTGCCGCGCCTGGGGCATCGACCGCGTGCCCGGCGCCCCCGGCAAGACGGTCTGGGCGGAACTCGCCGCGCCCGCGTAGGGCGCCGGCGCATCGCGCCCGAACGTCCCCGTAGGACTTTCACACCCTTCTCTCTTCCCTCTACAAGGCCCCCGGCGTACCTTGACGGCCAATCTGATAGACCGTCAGCAACCTTGCGGTGAGGGGTGTTCGAGGTGCCGGACCCGAGGAGAACGGCCCGTGGGCTGACGGTGGCGATCGCGGTGGCGGGCTCGGCCGTCCTGCTCTCCGCGCCCGCCGCCCACGCCACCGTCGTCGACGTCAACTACGCCTGCGAGACCAAGATCGGCCCCAAGAGCGCGGTCTCGCCCGTCGACATCAAGGCCGAGAAGAACGGCAGCTCGTACAGGATCACGATGTCCTTCGACAAGGGTGTCTCCGACAGCCCGATCGAACTGCCCAAAGGCGTCATGACGCCCCGCGCCGAACTCGTCGTCGGCGGCGCCGACAGCGGCGAGGTCCAGGTGAAGGGCGTGCCGAACTCGGCTGCCATCCCGCCCAACACGCCCATCAGGATCGGGCAGTTGACCGGCACGTACACGCCGAAGAAGAGTGGCAGGGTCACCTTCACGGCGGGCACGCTCACCGTCCACGCGCTCGGCATGGACGCGGCCGTCTGCAAGCCCTCCAACAACCCCAAGCCCTCCCTCGAACTCGACGTGACGGCCGCCGCGGGCGGCGGTTCCGGCGGCTCCGACGACTCCTCGGGCGGTACGACGCAGTCGGGCGGCGGCCGGCTGCCCAAGACCGGCCCGCTCGACTCGGCCGCCGCACTCGGCACCCTCGGCGGCACCGTGCTGCTCACCGGCACGGCCGGGGTGCTCTGGCTCACCCGTCGCACGGCACGGCACACGGCACGCTGATGCGGGCGGCACGGGCCGGGAACGGGCCTCGGCTTGGTGACGCGGGCGGGGCGGTGCTCTTCCGTCGCGGGCTTCGGCGCGGCGGCTACGGCGGCCCGGGCGGCGTCGGTGGCCCCGGCGGCGTCGGTGGCCCCGGCGGTGTCGGTGGCCCCGGCGGGGGCGGCAGGGCTGGCGGGGGCGGTGGAGGCGGCCTCCTTCGGCCCGCGCCCCGCCGCGCTGCCGCGGGCGGCTTCCTTCGGCCCGCGCCCCGCCGCGCTGCCGCGGGCGGCTTCCCTCGGC
>NZ_JBHXTJ010000084.1:0-10005 GCF_042677525.1 Streptomyces sp. NPDC127114 | reverse complement strand
GAGGGGTCCGGGGCCGGAGCGGGGGTGGGGGTGTCCGGACGTTTAGGCCTCCTCCACGAGCGAAGCGAAGGGGAGGTGGCAGTCCGGACACCCCTGCCCCCGCGGAGGTCCCGGACCCCGTACCGACCTCACGGCTCCCGCGACAGCGGCACGTCGTCGGACGCCTCGCCCGCCAGCGCACCAGCGTCCGGCACCGGCAGCCGCCGACGCCGCCGGTGCTTCAGCAGCGCCCACGGCGCCCGCGCCCCCGTGACCTCCGTACCGGCCTCCTTCGCCGCCTCGGCCGCCGCCTTCGCCACCGGCAGCATGTTCTCGCGCCGCGCCACGTCGATCCGGTCGGCCTCCGGCCACAGCCCGAGCGCCGCGCACACGGTCGGCAGGACCGCCATCGCGGCCGTCGCGTAGCCCTCCGCCGAGGGGTGGAAGTTGTCCACCCCGAACATCTCGCGCGGGTTCGCCGCGAACTCCGGCCCGAGCAGGTCGCCCAGCGACACCGTCCGGCCGCCCTGCTCGATCACCACGATCGTCTGCGCCGCCGCGAGCTGCCGCGAGGCCCGCCGGGCGAGCCAGCGCAGCGGCTGGTAGACGGGCTCGATCGTGCCGAGATCCGGGCAGGTGCCGACCACCACCTCCGCGCCGGCCGTCCGCAGCCGCCGCACCGCCGCCGCGAGGCAGCGCACCGACTGGGTGGCCGGCATCCGGTGGGTGACGTCGTTGGCGCCGATCATGATCACGCACACGTCCGGCGGTCCGGTCGGCGCGGCGAGCAGCAGCGAGACCTGCCGTTCCAGGTCGTCGGAGCGCGCGCCGGACAGCGCCACGTTGCGCAGGTCCACCGGCCGCTCGGCCACCGCCGCGAGCCCGGAGGCGATCAGCGCGCCCGGCGTCTGCCCGGCGCGCCGCACGCCCTGGCCGGCCGCCGTGGAATCACCCAGAAGGGCCAGCCGGAGCGGCGGCTCGGAGCCCTGTCGGCCGGAGCCGTGCCGGCCGGAGCCGTGCGGCTCGGCGCCGTCCACGCCGCCGGCGCCGCCATAGCCGTGCCGCCCGGCACCCCCGGCACCCCCGGCTCCCCCGGGCCCGCCGGCTCCCCCGGCACCCCCGGGCCCGCCGGCTCCGCCGGAGCCGTAGGACTGCCCGTAGCGCCCGTCCGCGCCCGGCGGCAGCGGTGCCACGCCGCCCCCCACCGACTTCTTGGCCAGGGCGACCTCCGCCAGGAGCACCCCGACGGCGGCCACGCCGAGCAGTCCGATGCTCCCGCCGCCGTACGCCGCTCCCGCCGCGATCCGCCGCGCCACCCGCGCTCTGGACATCGGGCCGCCACCTCCTTCGAGCCGTCTCGGTTACTCACTGCCCCGTAACCGGCTCCGACTACGCATCCCACGGAATACGCTGGCAGGACCATTACGGAGACCCCGGAGACTACGGTGCAATTCCACGACTCGATGATCAGCCTCGTCGGCAACACCCCGCTGGTGAAGCTCAACAGTGTGACGGCCGGCATTCAGGCGACCGTCCTGGCCAAGGTCGAGTACTTCAACCCCGGCGGCTCGGTCAAGGACCGCATCGCCCTGCGCATGATCGAGGCTGCCGAGGAGAGCGGCGCGCTCAAGCCCGGCGGCACCATCGTCGAGCCCACGTCCGGCAACACCGGCGTCGGCCTGGCGATCGTGGCCCAGCAGAAGGGCTACAAGTGCATTTTCGTGTGCCCCGACAAGGTGTCCACGGACAAGATCAACGTCCTGCGGGCCTACGGTGCCGAGGTCGTCGTCTGCCCGACGGCCGTCGACCCGGAGCACCCGGACTCGTACTACAACGTGTCGGACCGCCTCGTCCGTGAGACGCCGGGCGCCTGGAAGCCCGACCAGTACTCCAACCCGAACAACCCGCGCTCGCACTACGAGACCACCGGTCCGGAGCTGTGGGAGCAGACGGAGGGGAAGATCACCCACTTCGTCGCGGGCGTCGGCACCGGCGGCACCATCTCCGGCACCGGCAACTACCTGAAGGACGCCTCCGGCGGCAAGGTGCAGGTCATCGGCGCGGACCCGGAGGGCTCGGTCTACTCCGGCGGCTCCGGCCGTCCGTACCTGGTCGAGGGCGTCGGCGAGGACTTCTGGCCCACCGCCTACGACCGCAACGTCGCCGACCGCATCGTCGCGGTCTCCGACAAGGACTCCTTCCAGATGACCCGCCGCCTCGCCAAGGAGGAAGGCCTGCTCGTCGGCGGCTCCTGCGGCATGGCGGTCGTCGCCGCCCTCGAGGTCGCCCGGGAGCTCGGCCCCGACGACGTCGTGGTGGTCCTGCTGCCGGACTCCGGCCGCGGCTACCTCTCCAAGATCTTCAACGACGAGTGGATGGCCGACTACGGCTTCCTGGAGGACACCACCTCCGCGACCGTCGCCGACGTGCTCCGCCACAAGTCGGGCGGCATGCCCTCGCTCGTCCACATGCACCCGGACGAGACCGTCGGTCAGGCCATCGAGGTGCTGCGCGAGTACGGCGTCTCCCAGATGCCGATCGTGAAGCCGGGCGCCGGCCACCCCGACGTGATGGCCGCCGAGGTCATCGGCTCGGTCGTCGAGCGCGAGCTGCTGAGCGCGCTGTTCACCCAGAAGGCGTCCCTGGAGGACCCGCTGGAGGACCACATGTCCTCCCCGCTGCCGCAGGTCGGCTCGGGCGAGCCGGTCGCGGACCTGATGGCCGTGCTCGGCGACGCGGACGCGGCGATCGTGCTCGTGGAGGGCAAGCCCACCGACGTGGTCAGCCGTCAGGACCTGCTGGCCTTCCTGGCCGCGAGCGGCGGCCCGAAGCAGCACTGACGGCCGGTCAACCCCGCCGGCGCCGCGGTGGGTACGCGTTCGCGCAATCGGTACGAGCGCGACACGTACCCGCAGCACCCGCTTAACAAGGCACCGGCACAGTAGTCCTCGTCGGCGTCACGGACCTCCGGAGCGGCTCCCGGAACTCCTCGCACGCCGCGGACGCGGACCGGCCCTGACCCGGGCCCGTGTCCCTCGCGGGGACCGCCGTCGTCCCGCCCCCCGGAAACGGGGGTGCGGCGGTCCCCGCGCAACCTCCTCTTCCTCCGCGTCCCCGGCCGTCCCTTGCCTGTCTGCATATGTTCATGCAGAGTTCCAGGTGGATGAATAGGCGGACGGGTGGAAGGGGGACGGCAGGCATGAGCGACAGCCCGGCCGGACGGCTGCAGGCGCTCTTCGAAGGGCATCGGCTCACGCCGACCCAGCGGCGGATCGCGCACTGCATGGTGCGCCGCGCCGCCGACGTGCCGTTCCTGTCCAGCGTCGAGCTGGCCGAGCTCGCCGGAGTGAGCCAGCCGTCCGTCACCCGCTTCGCCGTGGCCCTGGGCTTCGACGGCTACCCGGCACTCCGCAGGCACCTGAGGGAAAGCGTGCCCGCGGTCGCCGAGGAGCACGCCGCGTACAACGAGTACCAGCAGGCGGTGCTCGGCGAGATCGAGAACCTGAGGCACCTCGCCGAGCTGCTCGCCGACCCCGCGCCCGTCGAGCAGGCGGGACGGCTGCTCGCCGCCTCGCGCCCGCTGCCCGTGCTGGGGCTGCGGGCGGCCTCCTCGCAGGCCCGGGGCTTCGCGTACTTCGCGGGCAAGGTCCACCCCGACGTCCGGCTGCTCGACGAGGGCGGCTCGATGCTCGACGACCGCCTCGACGCGGCCGTACGGGCCGGGGCCTCGGCGCTGCTGTGCTTCGCGCTGCCCCGGCACCCGCGCGAGGTCGTCGACGCCCTCGCGTACGCCCGCTCGGCGGGCCTCACGGTGGTGACCGTCGCCGAGTCCGCGTTCGCCCCCGTCGCCGCCCACAGCGACCTGCTCATCCCGGCCGCCGTCGGCACCGGCCTCGCCTTCGACACCGCCTGCGCGCCGATGCTGCTCGGCCGGGTGCTCCTGGAGGCGATGGCGGACGAACTGCCGGACGCCCAGGCGCGCCTGGAGGAGTTCGACGTGAAGGCGGCGGCGCGGGGCCTGTTCGTCGACTAGGCCGTTTCTTTCGGATCAGGGCCGGATACGTCGCGGACCCGGCCAAGATCCGGAAGAGACGGCCTAGATCTCGAGTTCCGCCTCGATCTTCTTGAGCTGGTGGCGGGCCATCGCCAGGTTGGCGCGGTTCTTGTCGAGGGCCAGGTAGAGGAAGAGGCCGGCCGAGCCCCGGGTCTTGAGCAGGCGGATCAGGTGGTACTGGCTGCCCAGGGTGATCAGGATGTCCTCGATCTCCTCGTTGAGGCCCAGCATCTCCATCGTGCGGACCTTGGCGCGGACCACGTCCGTGTTGCCGGCCGCCGCCACGGTCAGGTCGAGTTCCTTGCCACCGCCGATCATGCCGAGGGCCATGCCGCTCGTGTAGTCGACGAGGGCGGCGCCGATCGCGCCTTCGATCTGGGCCGCTTCCTTGAGGGAGGTCTCGGTGTTCGCCATGCTGTTTCCTTCGTGAGAGGGGAATTCGGTCAGTTCGGGTCTCTGCGTTCCAGGGCGCCGTCGACGAGTTCGCCTATCCGTGCGCTGGACCGGCGGGCTTCCAGGTGGAGCCGGCCGACGTTGATGCGGGGTTCGGCGAGCAGGGTCAGGACGGCCGAGCCGCCCGCCGCGTACGTCGCCACGTAGCCGTGTTCGCCGCGGACCAGGAGCTCGCGGAAGCCGCCCTGTCCGGTGGTGTCGGCGAGCCGCTGCCCGACGCCGAGCGCGGCGGCCGTCAGCGCCGCCACGCTCTCCGCCTCGCCGTCCACCGCGTCCTGGGCCAGGACGAGGCCGTCGGCGCTGGCCGTCAGGGCCCCGGTGAGCTGCGGCAGCCGGGCCCGCAGCCGTCTCAGCTCGACGAGCACCTCGGCTTCTGCGGTCATCATTTGTCTCCTCTCGGCGCGCAGGCGCAGGGCACGCCTCATCACAGAGCTGCCTCCAGGGCGTCGCGGAGCCGGCGAAGCAGGGCGATGTCGGGGTCGGGGGTGGCGACCGCCTCGCCCACCCACGCGGGGACGGAGGGCGAGGCCGGCGGCGGTGCCTCGTGCGGGGTCTCGACCAGGCCGGCCGCGGCGAGCCGCCGGACGTCGAGCAGGGTGTGGAACGCGGGCCGGCCGAGCAGCCGGGCGAGGTCCGCCGGCGTGCGGACCCCGTCGGCCGACGCGAGCAGCGCCCGCCCGCGGGCGCCGACCGGCTGGCCGGGGGCGGCGGGCCGGGGCACCACGGGCGCGCGGTCGACGGCGGGGTAGGGCCACACGCTGTCGAGGAGTTCGCGGCGGCGCAGCGTCTCGCGCTCGACGGCCCCGGTGTCGACCGGGCGTACCGTGCCGAACCAGTGCCCCACCCCGTACCGGAAGCGGGTCGGGCCGCTGGCGGGCGCGAGGGCGAAGAAGGCCGCGTCGAAGACGGCGCCGAGGTGGCATATCTCCAGCTCCCCGTCGTGCAGCCGGCCGCTGTCGACCAGGAAGCGGCCGACCGCGCCGCGTGCCCCGGCCCGGTCGACGGCCTCGTCCCAGCCCTCGCGGGGCAGCCGCCCGGCGGCGGTGAGCAGGACGTCGACGCCGGGGGAGTCGGGGCTCTCGGCGTGCACGACGCGGCCGTCGACGAGGTAGAGCGTGCCGTGGTCGCGCAGCAGGGCGCCGGTGGCCTTCTCGGCGGCGAGGCGGGTGAGCATCGGGGAGACGGGCGTGGCCGTGGCGGTGGCGGTCATCCGAGCACCAGCCGCTGGGCGAGGTCGCCGAGCCGGATGCGGGCGAGGGCGAGGTTGCCGGTGCTCCGGTCGAGCCAGAGGTGGAGGAAGACGCTGCTGTCGAAGGCGGTCTCGACGAAGCGGATCACGTGGTAGCCGGCGCGGGTGGTGACGATCAGGTCCTCGACGGGCGGGACGGCGGGGTCCGGTGGGGCGCCGTCGCCGGCCGGGGACTCGAACTCGGCCGCCGCGCGCGCCAGTTCGGCGCTCTCGGCGGCGGTGGTCTCGTGGTCGCCGACCGGGGACTCGCCCGCCGCCCCGAGGGCCAGACCGCTGGTCCAGTCGACCAGCCAGGCCCCGCGTGCCCCTGGCAGGCCCATGGCCTCCAGCAGGCACTCGTCGATTCCGGGCACGCGTGATCCCCTCCCGATGCGGCGTGCGGACGTACGGCAGTAACGGTGACGCTACTCAACGTCGTGGCCGTCGGCGGGAGTTCTGGCATTTTCCAGAGGAATTTGTCAGGACTGCTCAGTCGTCGCTCCGGCCCGTTCAGCCGCTGCTCTCGATCGCCCGCGCGATCTGGTCCAGGTCCTTGCCGAGGGCCTTCGCCACCGCCCGGGCACCCAGGCGGCTGACCAGCCGGGTGAACAGGCCGGGGGCGCGGTCGTGGGCGGGGCGGGCGGTGAAGGTCATGCGGAGGGTGGTCGCGGTGGCGGAGGCCGCGGGCCCCTCGGGGGTGAGGGTGAGCTCGGAGACGTAGTGCATGCCGTGGGAGTCGGCGACCGTGACGTACCGCTCGGTGGGCTCGCAGACGGTGACGGTCATCTCCTCCGTGGCCGACTTGCCCATCATCCGGCGGGTCTCGCGCCAGCGGGTGCCCACCGCGAAGCCGCCCTCGGTGAGCACCTCGACCTTCTCGACGCCGGAGAGCACCCGCGGCATGTTCCGCAGGTCGGTGATCGATTCCCAGACCCGGCCGGGGGAGGCGGCGACCCGGCGTTCGACGACCACCGTCGTGGTTGCTGTCATGGCTCCATGGGAGCACCGGGAACGGACTCCCGCAGCGGCTGCCGCACGAGCGCGTCGGGGCGCTCGCCGCCCGATTCGGCCACGATCTCGTCGAGCGTCTGGGCCCGGCGGACGGTCGTGAAGGCGACGCCGCCCGCGTCCGTCGGGGTGAATCCGTGCACGGCGGGCCGGGGCAGGCTGTTGTACGCGTAGTGGTGGGCGAAGTAGTACGCGCCGGTGTCCGGGACGGCCACGACGTCGCCGGGGCGCAGCAGCGGCAGGGCCTGGCCGGTGCAGAGCAGGTCGCCGGCGAAGCAGGCCGGGCCCGCCACGTCCTGGACGAGGGGCTCGCCGGTGCGGGGACGGCCCTCGGAGTCGTAGGCGAGGATCCGCAGCGGCCAGGACTCGGGGGCGTAGACGGTGCGGGTGGCGACCTGGACGCCGGCGTGGGTGACGGCGATGGGGCGGCCGCCGGAGGTCTTGGTGTATTCGACGCGGGCCAGGACGGTGCCGTGCTTGGCGAGCAGCGAGCGGCCGAACTCGGTGACCAGGGCGTACCGCCCGTCGAACAGGCCGGGCGCGGTCGCGGCGAGCAGCGCCGCGTACTCGGCGTGGGTGGGGGTCTCCTCGTCGGAGGCGAAGTTGACCGGCAGCCCGCCGCCGATGTCGACGGTGTCGATCTGCTGCCGGCCGGCCTTGGTGTTGATCTCCTCGGCGAGCTCGTACGCCTCCCGTACGCCTTGGGCCATCAGGGCGAGCGGGATGCCCTGGGAGCCGGTGTGGGTGTGCAGGCGGGTGAGCCAGGGGCGGTCCAGATACGCCTGGACGACGGCCTCCCGGGCCCCCGCGTCGCGCAGGGCCACGCCGAACTTGGAGGTGGCGGTCGCGGTGGACAGCGCGCCGATGGTCCCGGCGCCGACCTGGGGGTTGACCCGGACGCCGAGCGGCGAGGCGGTGGGCGCGGAGGCGACGAGGGCGTCGATCCTGGCCAGTTCCTGGAGGTTGTCGGCGTTGACCGCGATACCGAGCGCGAGGGCCTGGCGCAGCTCGGCGGGGGTCTTGGCGGGGGAGTCGAGGACGGTGCGGGCGGGCGGCACGCCGGCCGCGCGGGCCAGGGCCAGTTCGCCGGGGCTCGCGACCTCGACGCCGAGGCCCGCCTCGTGCAGCAGGCGGAGCACGGGCACGAGCGGGCAGGCCTTGACGGCGAAGGCGTGCAGCACCGGCGCGTCGGTGACGGCGGCGAAGGCGCTGGTCAGGGCGGCGGCGGAGGCGCGGATGCCGGCGGTGTCGAGGAGGGCGACGACGGGTTCGGCGGCGGACAGGAGGCCTTGCTCGACGGCGGCGCGGACGGCCTGGTCGCGAGCGTGCTCCCGACGGGTCGAAGTCATGCGTTCATCCCACCACCGGGCGGGTCCGCCCCGCAGCTGTTGACTAAGACTATTCAGTCGCTCAGGATGTGAATACCTGAATGAATAGCCGACGAGCCGAGGAGGCATCGCCATGTCAGGACCCCGCCCCGTACGGGCCCCGCGCGGTACGGAACTGAGCGCCCTGGGATGGCAGCAGGAGGCCGCCCTCCGGATGCTGCAGAACAACCTCGACCCCGAGGTCGCCGAGCACCCCGACAAGCTCGTCGTCTACGGCGGCACCGGCAAGGCCGCCCGCGACTGGCGCTCCTTCGACGCCATGGTCCGCACCCTGAAGACCCTCAAGGCGGACGAGACCATGCTCGTCCAGTCCGGCCGCCCGGTCGGCGTCATGCAGACCCACGAGTGGGCCCCGCGCGTCCTCATCGCCAACTCCAACCTCGTCGGCGACTGGGCCAACTGGGAGGAGTTCCGCCGCCTGGAGCAGCTCGGCCTCACCATGTACGGCCAGATGACCGCCGGCTCCTGGATCTACATCGGCACCCAGGGCATCCTCCAGGGCACCTACGAGACCTTCGCCGCCGTCGCCGCGAAGAAGTTCGACGGCACCCTGGCCGGCACCATCACCCTCACCGCCGGCCTCGGCGGCATGGGCGGCGCCCAGCCGCTCGCCGTCACCATGAACGACGGCGTCGCGATCTGCATCGACTGCGACCCGCGCGCCATCGAGCGCCGCATCGAGCACCGCTACCTCGACGTGAAGGCCGACAACCTGGCCCACGCCCTCCAGCTGGCCACCGAGGCCCGCGACGCCCGCAGGCCGCTCTCCATCGGCCTCCTCGGCAACGCCGCCGAGCTGCTCCCGCAGATGCTGGCCGAGGGCGCGCCGATCGACATCGTCACGGACCAGACCTCCGCCCACGACCCGCTGTCCTACCTGCCCGTGGGCGTCGCCTTCGAGGACATGGCCGACGCCGCCGCCAAGGACCCGGCCGGCTTCACCCAGCGGTCGCGCGAGTCCATGGCGAAGCACGTCGAGGCCATGGTCGGCTTCATGGACGCCGGCGCCGAGGTCTTCGACTACGGCAACTCCATCCGCGGCGAGGCCCAGCTGGCCGGCTACGACCGCGCCTTCGCCTTCCCCGGCTTCGTCCCCGCCTACATCCGCCCGCTGTTCTGCGAGGGCAAGGGCCCGTTCCGCTGGGCCGCCCTGTCCGGCGAGGCCTCCGACATCGCCAAGACCGACAAGGCGATCCTCGACCTCTTCCCCGAGAACGAGTCCCTGCACCGCTGGATCAAGATGGCCGGCGAGCGCGTCCACTTCCAGGGCCTGCCCGCCCGCATCTGCTGGCTCGGCCAGGGCGAGCGCGACAAGGCGGGCGCCATGTTCAACGACATGGTCGCCGACGGCACCCTCGCCGCGCCCCTCGCCATCGGCCGCGACCACCTCGACTGCGGCTCCGTGGCCTCCCCGTACCGCGAGACCGAGGCCATGCTCGACGGCTCCGACGCCATCGCCGACTGGCCGCTGCTCAACGCCATGGTCAACGTCGCCTCCGGCGCCTCCTGGGTGTCGATCCACCACGGCGGCGGCGTCGGCATGGGCCGCTCCATCCACGCCGGCCAGGTCTCGGTGGCCGACGGCACCAAGCTCGCCGGCGAGAAGATCCGCCGCGTGCTGACGAACGACCCCGGCATGGGCGTCATCCGCCACGTCGACGCCGGCTACGACATCGCCGAGCGGGTCGCCGACGAGAAGGGCGTCCGCGTCCCGATGCGCGAGGGCGACGACGCGTGAGCACGTCCTTCCACGCCATGTGGACGTCGCTGCGGCCCCTCGGCCGCCGCGGCGCCTCGGGCGGTGACCGGCGGGACGCCGGGCCCGGCGCCGACGGCCCCAGGCGGCGCGGGGTCCGCATTGCGGCGGAGGCCCCCCGCCAGGCCGTCGAGTCCGA
>NZ_JBHXTJ010000083.1:0-12965 GCF_042677525.1 Streptomyces sp. NPDC127114 | reverse complement strand
GCGCCCCGCCGCGCTGCCGCGGGCGGCTTCCCTCGGCCCGCGCCCCGCCGCGCCGCCGCGGGCGGCTTCCCTCGGCCCGCGCCCCGCCGCGCCGCCGCCGCGCTCCTCGTGCTGCTCTCGGCCGCGCTGCCGGCGGCCGCCTCACCCGCCTCGGCCCACGCCTGGAAGGCGCCGCAGGCCCGGCCGGAGGCCACGCTTCCGGCTCAGCCACCCGCCTCGGCCCACGCCTGGAAGGCGCCGCAGGCCTGGCCGGAGGCCACGCTTCCGGCTCAGCCACCCGCCTCGGCCCACGCCTGGAAGGCGCCCCAGACCCAGCCGCAGGCAACATCCCCGGCTCAGCGGGCCCCGCAGGCCACCCCCTCGGGCCGACAGGCCCGGCATGCCGCGACGCAGCAGGGCCGCCAGGCCCTGGCGCCGCCCGCCCCGGCCCGCTGGAGCGCCGTGCCCGCCGCCGGGCGGCCGTACGTCTATCTGGAGGGCCCGGTCGGCAGCGTGCTCCAGGACACCCTTTCGGTCACCAATCCCGGCGCGGAACCGCTCACCGTCCGGCTCGCCGGACAGGGCGCGGCCGTCGCCTTCGCCGTGCGGACGGTGACCGTGCCCGCGAGGACGCGGGCCGACGTGCCCTTCGCGGTGACCGTCACCGCCGACACCCCGCCCGGTGACCACCGCGGCGAAGTACGGGCCAGCGCGGGCGGACGCGAGACCACCGTCCCGCTCCACCTTCGCGTCAGCGGGCCGCGGCTCGCCGCGCTCACCGTCGAGGACGTCGAGGTCGGGCGCTCGGGCACCCTGCGCTACACCCTGGTCAACCGCGGCAACACCGTGCTCGCCCCGCGCCTCGCCGTCCGCGCCGAGGGCCTCTTCGGCACCGTGCTCGACCGCCCCGAACACGCCCTTCCGCTCGTCCTGCGTCCCGGCGAACGCGTCACCCGCACCGAACCCTGGCCCGACCCGCCCGCGCTCGACTCGGTCACCGTGCACCTGACGGCCGGCGCCCTCGGCGCGGCACCGGCGACCGCCCGCGCGGACGCCGCCTTCGCCTCCGCGGCGGGCGTCGGCGCCCTGGCGGCCGTCCTCCTCGCGACGGCGGGCACGGCCACGTACGCGATACGGAGGAGACGATGACGTACCCGCGTACGGCCCAGCCAACGGGGCTGCCTACGGCACCGCTCACGGCGCTACGCACGGCACCGCGCACGGCCGTGACCGCTGTCGCAGGCGCGCTGCTCACCGCGCTGCTCACCGCCTTGCCGCTCGCCCTGCTGCCCGCCGTCCCGGCCGTCGCCGCAGCCGGCCCCACCGTCACGCTCTCGCAGGGCGAGGGCGGCAAGGGCGGCGAGATCACCGTGAGCGGCTCCGGCTGGAAGCCCGGCGCGCTGCTCATGCTGCTGATCTGCGGGCAGGCCGCGCCCGGCAAGGGCGTCATCGGCGGCACCAACTCCTGCGCCAACACCGACGGCCGCGCCGCCACCGTCGACGCCAAGGGCGCCTTCAGCCAGAAGCTGCCGGTCGCCGAACCGCCCGAGCCCTGCCCCTGCGTCGTCCACGTGGCCGGCGTGACCGGGCAACAGGACACCGTGGACGCCGAGTTCACCGTCGCCGGGCATCCCACCCAGCCGCTGCCCGAGGACGCCGGCAGCGGCCGGCTCGTCGTGCTCACCTCCGCCCGGCTGGAGGGTTCGAGCGGCGTCCTGGTCTGGTTCGGCGCGCCCGCGCGCCGCGAGATCGTCGTCACCCTCGGCAACCTCGGGCAGACCGCGGTCAAGGACCCGGTCTTCGAAGTCGGCACCAGCCACGGGGTGTTCGCGCCGCAGTACGAGGAACGCCAGTGGCGCGGCACCGTCGAGCCCGGCCGCAAGGCGCTGGTGAGGCTGCCGGTCGAGCTGACGGCGGGCGCCCACGGCGACTACCAGGTGTCCGTGCGCCACGGCGGGAAGGTCCTGGTCGAACAGCCCTGGGGCGTCGGCCGCCCGTACGGCGTCACGCTCTTCTGGGTGCTCCTCGCGCTCGTCGTCCCGGCCGCGGTCTTCCGCATCGGCATGGCGGTCGTCGACCGGGTCCGCCCGCAGGGCGCGCACGGCCCGCGCAGGCCCCGCCGGACGTCCCCCCTCGCGCCCCGCCGCACGCCCCGCGAACCGGGCCGCCGACCGCGCCGCTCGCGGGGCGGGGCGCCCGCGCCCGTACCCGTACCGGCGGCGCCGTCCGCCGACGAACCGACCGCGGTCCTGCCGTGGTTCACCCCCGACTCCGCACCGTCAGAGAACAGCCCGACGACGAAGGGACAGTCGTGAGGACGACACGCACGACACGGAGGATCAGCGCGGCCGGCGTCGCGCTGATGCTCGGCGGCGCGGGAATCCTGCTGGCCGCCGGCCCCGCCATGGCGGCGGAGGTCTCGTACAAGACCGAGTGCATCCCGCCCTCCATCTCCGGCCTCCCGCCGGTGCAGGGCACCACCAAGGTGCAGATCACCGCGCCCGCCGAGGCCAAGGTCGGTGACGAGGTGGAGGTGGTCTGGAAGACCGTTCAGGCCGCGTCCAAGAATCCGGACATCCTCGACCTGGAGAAGGACACGGTGAAGCCGACCGGCGTCGTCAGGCTGGGCGGCGCGGCGAGCGGCACGCTCGCGGTGGAGGGCCCGCGGCAGAACCCGCCGATCCCGAAGAACAGCCCGATGGTCCTGCCGGACATGAAGGGCAGGCTGAAGCTGGAGAAGGCGGGCGAGATCACGCTGACGCCCGACAAGTACACGATCAACGTGTCCAAGCCGATGTCGACGGACACGAAGTGCTCGCCGAAGGAGACGGTCGCGGTCGGCGCCACGATCAAGGTGACGGACGGCGGCGGCTCCTCCAGCGGCGGTACGACGACGTCCGGCGGTACGACGACCAGCGGCGGCACGACCACCGCGGGCGGCACCACCACCACCGGCGGTACGTCGACCTCCGGCGGCACCACGACCTCAGGCGGCACCACGTCATCCGGCGGCTCCACCTCCGGCGGTGGTGGCGGGCAGACCGACTTCCCCGGCAAGGAAGTCGCCGTGAACTTCGCCTGCCAGGCTCCCGGCCCCGCGTCCATCACCTCCAAGGTCACCGTCAACGCCAGGAAGAACGGCGGCTCCTACGACCTCACGGTCAAGACCGCCAAGGGCGTCATGAACAGCCCGGCCGCCCTCCCCAAGGGCGCCCTCAAGCCCTCCATGGCCGTGAAGATCGGCGGTGCCGACAGCGGCACGGTCACCGTCACCGGCGCGCCCAACCCCGAACCGCTGGAGGCGGGCAAGCCGGTCGACCTGACCGACATGACCGGCACCTACAAGCCGGGCGCGTCCGGCAAGGCCACCCTGAGCCCCGGCAAGCTGACCATCAGCGTGACGCTCGGCGGCTCGCCGATCGTCATCCCGTGCGAGGTCAAGGGCTCCGTGCAGGCCTCGCTCACGCTCGACACCGAGAAGCAGGCCGGCGGCGCCGCAGGCGGCTCCTCGACCACGACGTCCGGCGGAGGTTCGGGCGGCGGGCTCGCCGAGACCGGCGCCGAGGACGGCGGCGCCCTGCGCGCCCTCGCCCTGGTCGCGGGCACGGTGATCCTGCTCGGCGGCGCGGTGTTCACGTTCACCCCGTGGGCGCGGCTCCGTAGGTAGCGGGACGGAGCGGCCCATGGGAGGCGGTACTCAGCGTCTACTCATTACCCTCGGTAGTCCTTGTGTCGCCCCGCGCGTGAATGGTTGTCTCCAGGTGTTCGCCCGAGCGAACGCCTGGACACGCACGACCTGCTCGACCGGCAGGTGAACGACGTGCCGGGCCCTCACGAGGGGCTCGGTACGAGGAAAGGAACGCACATGCGCTGGGGGAAGAAGCTCGCGTCCGGAGCACTCGCCGTCATGCTGGGTGCCGCGGGCACCGGACTGCTCGCCGCCGCACCGGCCCAGGCCGCCGGAAAGTACACCTGCAAGGCGTACGCGAGCATGGACAAGCTGGGCCGTCCCACGGCGTACTCGACCTGCAAGTCGGGCAGTGGCAAGGCCGTCAAGCAGCACCGGGTCGTCATCAAGTGCGACCAGGTGCAGGGGGCGCGCGAGCACGTCATGACCTGGACGCTCTACGGTCCCTGGGTCGGACCGGGCCAGAAGTCCAACGTCCGGTGCGGTACGAAGAACTTCCTGCGCGGCTTCAGCGCCCAGACGCGCTGACGACGAGACGCGCTGACGACCGGACGCGCTGACGACGAAGGGCCTGGCCCGGCACCCGAGAGGGGTGCCGGGCCAGGCCCTTCGAGCGGGAGTCCGTCAGGACCTCAGCGCACGTCGCCCATGAGAGCGCGGATCTTCTTGCCCGCGGTCATGAAGGCCAGGCCCGCGGCGACGGCCACCACTGCCCAGAGCGAGTAGTACAGGGCGTCGCCCAGCGGCTCGTTGAGCTTGGTGGTCCAGCCGTTGAGGGCGTTGCCCGTCGCGGTGGCGAGGAACCACAGACCCATGATCTGGCCGACGAACTGCTTCGGGGCCAGCTTCGTCGACAGCGACAGGCCGACCGGCGAGAGGCACATCTCGCCGAGGGTCTGGACGAGGTAGACGCTCAGCAGCCAGAAGACGGTGACCTTGCCGGTCTCGCTGTTGGCCGCGGCGGCGCCCGCGAGACCCATGATGGCGAACGATCCGCCGATGAGGAGCATCGCGAGGGCGAACTTCATCGGGGCGCTGGGCTCACGGTTGCGCTTGGCGAGCCTGACCCACAGCGCGGCGAAGAGCGGCGCCAGCACGATGACCATCGCCGGGTTGACGGACTGGTACCAGGAGGCCGGGAACTCCCAGCCGAGGATCATGCGGTCCGTCTTGTTGTCGGCGAACAGCGTGAGCAGCGAGCCGGACTGGTCGTAGATCATCCAGAACAGCACGGCGGTGGCGAAGAACCACACGAACGCCTTGATCTTCGGCTTGTCCTCGGTCTTCAGCGCCGGATTGCGGTACATGGCGACGAAGTAGACGACCGGCACGATGATGCCGAGGATCGCGAGCACGTTGACGATGTGCTCGATGTCGTACGTGCCGAGCACGATGTCGGCCAGCAGTGCGGCGACGGCGAGTCCGCCCCAGAGCAGGACCTTGCGGAGCGCGCTGCGCTTCTCCTCGGGCGTGGCCGGGGTGCCCGGCTCCTTGCCGACGTCACCGAGGTGACGCGAGCCCAGGACGTACTGGACGACGGCGAGGGTCATGCCGATACCGGCGACGGCGAAGCCGAGGTGCCAGTTGACGTTCTCGCCGAGGTAGCCGACGACCAGCGGGGCGGCCATGCCGCCGATGTTGATCGACATGTAGAAGAGCGTGAAGCCGGCGTCGCGGCGGGCGCTCGGCTGGCCCTCGTACAGGCCGCCGACCATCGCGGAGATGTTCGGCTTCAGCAGGCCCGTACCGGCGGCGATGAGCGCGAGGCCCACGAAGAACGCCGTGTCCGAGGGGATCGCGAGGGTGTAGTGACCCAGGGCGATGACGATGCCGCCGACGAGGACGGCCTTGCGGGCGCCCCACAGGCGGTCGGCGACCCAGCCGCCGGGCATGGCGGCCATGTAGACCACCGCGTTGTAGACGCCGTAGATGGAGGCGGCCAGCGCCTCACGTCCTTCGAGAGGACCGTCGAGCACACCCGCGACCAGGTAGAGGACGAGGATGCCGCGCATTCCGTACCAGGAGAAGCGCTCCCACATCTCGGTCATGAAGAGAGTGGCCAGGCCCCGAGGGTGGCCGAAGAACGTCTTCTCGGAACCCGGGGTTCCGGGAGAAGCCGTCGTCAGGCTGGACGCCATGTCGATCCTTGCTCTGTCGGGACGCGCGCTTCGTGAGCGGGATGCGCCCGGTGGGGGAGGCCGGCACCGGCGGGGTGCGGTCGCACCCTTCCGGGATCCACGCCCCGGCGCACCTTCGCGCGGGACCCGGCCCACAGGTCGTTCACTGTCCTCAAGACTGCCGATGGCGGCCTCGTGCAGAAAAGAGACCCTTGACGTGTCAAACACGGTCAAAGGTCCCCGATTACCGCTACAGAACTCTCGACACCATACGACACGACAGTGCCGGATATGGAAGGACTTGAGAGATGGATCACAGGCTCTGACGGAACCAACCTCCGTCATTCCAAGGTCATGAGCAAATTACGGGCCAAGATCCAAAGGGGCCGTCGCGGCCTCGCGTCCCCCGCCCCGGGTGCGGCCGGATCCCGCCCCGGCGCCGTGTCCGTGCGGACTACCATCACCTCATGACCCGTGTACTGCTCGCCGAGGACGACGCATCCATCTCGGAACCGCTGGCCCGCGCGCTGCGGCGGGAGGGATACGAGGTCGAGGTCCGCGAGGACGGACCGACCGCGCTCGACGCCGGACTCCAGGGCGGCGTCGACCTGGTCGTGCTCGACCTGGGCCTGCCCGGCATGGACGGCCTCGAGGTCGCCCGCCGGCTGCGCGCCGACGGTCACACGGTGCCGATCCTGGTGCTCACCGCCCGCGCCGACGAGGTGGACACGGTCGTCGGCCTCGACGCCGGCGCCGACGACTACGTCACCAAGCCCTTCCGCCTCGCCGAGCTGCTCGCCCGGGTCCGGGCCCTGCTGCGGCGCGGCGCCACCGAGCCCGCCGCCGCCCCCGCCACCCACGGCGTGCGGATCGACGTCGAGTCGCACCGGGCCTGGATGGGCGACGAGGAGCTCCAGCTCACCGCGAAGGAGTTCGACCTGCTGCGGGTCCTGGTCCGCGACGCCGGCCGGGTGGTCACCCGTGACCAGCTGATGCGCGAGGTCTGGGACACCACGTGGTGGTCCTCCACCAAGACCCTCGACATGCACATCTCCTGGCTCCGCAAGAAGCTCGGCGACGACGCGGCGAACCCGCGCTACATCGCCACCGTCCGCGGCGTCGGCTTCCGTTTCGAGAAGAGCTAGGCCGACTCCTCCGTGCGCCGCCGTCTGATCAACTCCACGCTCGCCGTCGTGCTCGTCGTCATCGCCGTCTTCGGCGTCTCGCTGGTGATCGTCGAGACCCGCACGATCTCCAGCAGCGCCCAGGAGAGCGTGGACTCCGAGGCGCTGCGGATCGCCTCCATCGTCGACAGCCGACTGATCGGCGGCGAGCCCGTCGACGCCGGCGTCCTGGCCGACCTGAGCGGCGCCAAGCGCTACGCCCTGGTCCGCGTCCCCGGCCGCGCGCCCGTCGAGATCGGCACCCGCCCCACCGGCAGCGTCATCCGCGGCTTCGCCGAGGGCGAGCGCGGCGAGACCGTGGTCGTCGAGGAGAGCCGTTCCGTCGTCACCGACGAGGTGGGCCGCACCCTGATGATCATCGCCGCGGTGGCGCTGCTCTGCGTCGTGGCGGCCGTGCTGCTCGCCGTACGGCAGGCGAACAAGCTCGCCTCGCCGCTCACCGACCTCGCGGAGACCGCCGAGCGGCTGGGCTCCGGCGACCCGCGTCCCCGGCACCGGCGGTACGGAGTGCCCGAGCTGGACCGGGTCGCGGACGTCCTCGACGCCTCGGCCGAACGGATCGCGCGGATGCTCACCGCGGAGCGCCGGCTCGCCGCCGACGCCTCCCACCAGCTCCGTACGCCCCTGACCGCGCTCTCCATGCGCCTGGAGGAGGTCGCCGTCGCCGACGACCT
The DNA here is from genome assembly GCF_042677525.1 of Streptomyces sp. NPDC127114. Taxonomy (NCBI): domain Bacteria; kingdom Bacillati; phylum Actinomycetota; class Actinomycetes; order Kitasatosporales; family Streptomycetaceae; genus Streptomyces; species Streptomyces sp. NPDC127114. The sequence goes on along the minus strand of NZ_JBHXTJ010000083.1, from coordinate 5,323 downwards.
CGACACGGTCAGGGAGGAGGCGACGATCGCGCTCACGCAGGTCGAGCGGCTCACCGACGTCGTCGAGCGGCTGCTCACCAACTCGCGCGACCCGCGGAGCGGCTCCGCCGTCGCCTTCGACCTCGACGAGGTCATCAAGCAGCAGCTGGAGGAGTGGCGGCCCGCTTACCGCAGCGCGGGCCGGGCCATCGTCCGCTCGGGAAAGCAGGGCATGCGGGCCGTCGGCACCCCGGGCGCGGTCGCCCAGGTCCTGGCGGCACTAATCGAGAACTCGCTCATGCACGGCGGCGGCACCGTCGCCCTGCGCACCCGCGTCACCGGCAACCAGTCGGTCATCGAGGTCACCGACGAGGGCCCGGGCGTGCCCGCCGACCTCGGGGCGCGGATCTTCGAGCGGGCGGTCAGCGGGCGCAGCTCCACGGGCATCGGCCTGGCGGTCGCCCGGGACCTCGCGGAGGCGGACGGCGGGCGTCTGGAGCTGCTCCAGCAGCAGCCGCCGGTGTTCGCGCTCTTCCTCGGCCGCGAGGTCAGGAGTCGCACGGAACCGGAACCGGAGCGCCCGGTCCGCTGAGGGTCCTTCCGGCGGGAGCCACGCACAGAAGCAGGGCCGTCGGGGGAAATCAGACCCGGTCGGGCTGCTTGCGGGCGGTCTGGCGGGGCGCCTGCTCCAGGAACGATTCGGCGGCCTGCACCGCCTCCTTCGCCGGCAGCGCACGGAACACCCAGGTCCGGTAGGACCAGAAGCGGAACAGGGTCGCGACGCCGATGCCGAAGAACTTGAAGAAGTTGCTCTGCAGCGGCGTGTCCCAGCCGAAGCCGTACGTCGCCGTGTAGAGGACGCCGTTCTCGATGACCATGCCGACGACGCTGAACAGCAGGAACAGCGCCAGTTCCTTCGTACGGCCGGACTTGTCGCGGTCACGGTACGTGAAGTAGCGGAACCCCACGTAGTTGAAGAGGATCGCCACCGCCGTGGCGATGATGCCGGCCCGCACCACCGGAAGCTCGGTGACGTGGCGCACCAGGTTGAAGACGCCCAGGTTCACCAGGACGCCCAGCCCGCCGACCACGCCGAACTTGGCGACCTCGCGGACGAGCCGGTCCACTCGCATGCGCAGCGCGCCGGGTTCGCTCATCGTGATGGCTCTGTCCCGTCCGTTCCGGATGTGTTCCGCCGACGCCACGGACGGCGCCAACCCAGCCATGCTAACCAGCCGCCCCCTCGACCGCCCGTGATGTGCGCGATCCGTGTGCGACCCCACCCCGACTGTGACAAAACACAGCCGGACGGGGCACCGGAAATTGTGCGGATACCCTAAGAGGGTGACGTTCCCGGTAGTCGGCATGGTCGGCGGCGGTCAGCTCGCTCGTATGACACACGAGGCAGGCATCCCGCTCGGCATCAAGTTCAAGCTCCTCAGTGACAGCCCGCAGGACTCGGCGGCCCAGGTGGTGAGCGAGGTCGTCATCGGCGACTATCGCGACCTGGCCACGCTGCGTGACTTCGCGCGCGGCTGCGACGTGATCACCTTCGATCACGAGCACGTGCCCGCGGAGCACCTGGCGGCCCTGGAGGCGGACGGCGTCGTCGTCCGGCCCGGCCGTTCGGCCCTCGCGCACGCCCAGGACAAGGGGGTGATGCGGGCCAGGCTCGACGAGATCGGCGTGCCGAGCCCGCGGCACCGCATCGTGACGGACCCGGCCGACGCGGCGGTCTTCGCCGCCGAGGTCGGAGGCTTCCCGATCATCCTGAAGACGGTGCGCGGCGGCTACGACGGCAAGGGCGTCTGGTTCGTCCGGTCGGAGGCCGACGCCGAGGACGCCTTCAAGGCCGGCGTCGCGGTGCTCGCCGAGGAGAAGGTCGACTTCGCGCGCGAGCTCGCCGCGAACATCGTCCGTTCCCCGCACGGCCAGGCCGTCGCGTACCCGGTGGTCGAGTCCCGTCAGGTCGACGGGGTCTGCGACACCGTGATCGCGCCCGCGCCCGACCTGGACGACGAGCTCGCCGGGCAGGCCCAGGAGCTGGCCCTGCGCATCGCGAAGGAGCTGGACGTCGTCGGCCACCTGGCCGTCGAGCTGTTCCAGACCCGCGACGGCCGGATCCTCGTCAACGAGCTCGCCATGCGTCCGCACAACTCCGGCCACTGGACCCAGGACGGCGCGGTCACCTCGCAGTTCGCCAACCACGTCCGGGCCGTGCTCGACCTCCCGCTGGGAGACCCCCGCCCGCGGGCGAAGTGGACCGTGATGTGCAATGTTCTGGGTGGCGACTACCCGGACATGTACCAGGGGTACCTGCACTGCATGGCCAGGGACCCACAGCTCAAGATCCACATGTACGGCAAGGACGTGAAGCCCGGCCGCAAGGTGGGCCACGTCAACACCTACGGCGACGACCTGGACGACGTGCTGGAGCGCGCCCGTCACGCCGCCGACTACCTGCGAGGAACGATCGTTGAGTAACCCGGCTGCTTCGACCCCGCTCGTCGGCATCGCGATGGGGTCCGACTCGGACTGGACCGTCATGGAGGCCGCGGCCCAGGCCCTCGACGAGTTCGAGATCGCCTACGAGGTGAACGTCCTCTCCGCGCACCGCATGCCGCGCGAGATGATCGCGTACGGCGAGGACGCCGCCGACCGCGGTCTGAAGGCGATCATCGCGGGCGCGGGCGGTGCCGCCCACCTGCCGGGCATGCTCGCCTCCGTCACCCCGCTGCCGGTGATCGGCGTGCCGGTGCCGCTGAAGTACCTCGACGGCATGGACTCGCTGCTCTCCATCGTGCAGATGCCGGCCGGCGTGCCGGTCGCGACCGTCTCGGTCGCCGGCGCCCGCAACGCGGGCCTGCTCGCGGCCCGCATCCTCGCCGCGCACGACCCGGAACTGCTCGGCCGGATGAAGGAGTTCCAGCAGGAGCTGAACGAGCAGGCCACGGAGAAGGGCCGGCGACTGCGGCAGAAGGTCGAGGGCTCGGGCTCCTTCGGGTTCGCCCAGTGACGGCGGCGGCCGGCCGACTGGCGGAGGCGCGCGAACTCCTCGCCTCCGCCCCCGTCGTCGACGGCCACAACGACCTGCCGTGGGCGCTGCGCGAGCAGTGCGGCTACGACCTCGACAAGCTCGACATCGCGGGCGACCGCTCGGCCTCCCTGCACACCGACCTCGCCCGGCTGCGCGTCGGCGGGGTCGGCGCCCAGTTCTGGTCGGTGTACGTGCCGGGCCGGCTGGCCGGGGACCACGCGGTCAGCGCCACCCTGGAGCAGATCGACGCCGTCGACCGGCTGATCGAGCGGTACGCGGCGGACCTCGCGCCCGCGCTGACCGCCGACGACATCGAGAAGGCCCGCGAGGAGGGCCGGATCGCCTCCCTCAAGGGCGCCGAGGGCGGTCACTCGATCAACAACTCGCTGGCCACCCTGCGCGCCCTGTACACACTGGGCGTGCGGTACATGACGCTCACCCACAACGAGAACAACGACTGGGCGGACTCGGCCACCGACGAGCCGCGGCACGGCGGGCTCACCGCCTTCGGCCGCGAGGTCGTCCGCGAGATGAACCGCACCGGCATGCTCGTCGACCTCTCGCACGTCGCCGCGACGACCATGCGCGACGCGCTGGACGCCACGGCCGCGCCGGTGATCTTCTCGCACTCCTCGTCCCGCGCGGTGTGCGACCACCCGCGCAACATCCCGGACGACGTCCTGGAGCGGCTGCCCGCCAACGGCGGCGTGGCGATGGCGACCTTCGTGCCGAAGTTCATCCTGCCCGCGGCCGTCGAGTGGACGGCGCGCGCCGACGAGAACATGCGCGCCCACGGCATGCACCACCTCGCCACCACGCCGGAGGCGATGGCGATCCACCGCGCCTTCGAGGCGGACAACCCGCGCCCGATCGCGACCGCCGCCACGGTCGCCGACCACCTCGACCACATGCGCGAGGTCGCCGGCGTCGACCACATCGGGATCGGCGGCGACTACGACGGCACGGCCTTCACGCCGGCCGGCCTGGACGACGTCGCCGGCTACCCGAACCTGGTCGCGGAGCTGCTCACCCGCGGCTGGTCGCACGCCGACCTGGCGAAGCTCACCTGGTCCAACGCGGTCCGGGTGCTGCGCGACGCGGAGGCGGTGGCGCGCGAGCAGCAGACGCTGCGGGGCGCGTCGATCGCGACGATCGACACCCTGAACGCGTAGGTAGCACGGGTCGGTTGACGCACCGTCACGGAGGGGTCCACCCGGTGGGTCCCTCCTCGTCGTTTCCCGGGGCGTCGCCTGGACGGCGTAGTCCGCCGTGCCCGCGGGGAGGGGCGGTGGCACGGTTGCCGTACTGCCTAGTAGTACGGAGTGAGTCACCCATGGCAGATCTGCTCGACGATCCCACCACGACGTTCACCCTCGCCCGTGCCGCCTCGGCGGGCGACACCGATCCCCCCGGACATCCCCGGCCCCTCGACGAGTCGACCCGTGCGCGCGCGCTGCTCGCCGCGCAGCCGGTCGTCGAGGGGCACACGGATCCGCCTCACGTCACCGACCCCGATCCGGACCCGGAGGACCTTCCGCCGGTACGGGCGGCAGAGGCGGGAGCACAGTTCTGGTCCCTGCGCGTGGACGCCGACGACGGCGTGCTCGGCACCCTGCGCAGGATCGACGCGGTCCGGGCCCTCGTGGCGGCCTGCCCGGAGCACCTGCGCCTCGCGCACACCACCGCGGAGATGGCCCACGCCCGCAACTGCGGCCGGGTCGCCGTGCTGCTCGGACCGGTGAGCTGGGCGGCCGTCGGCGGCTCGCTCGCCGCCCTCCGGGCGTACCACGCGCTCGGCGTACGGGCGGTCAGCCTCACCCGCTACGACCGCTTCGCCCGCGAGGCGGTACGGGAGATGAACCGGCTCGGCCTGGTCGTCGACCTCGCGGGCGCCGACCCGGACACCGTCCGCCAGGCCCTCGCGGTGAGCCGGGCCCCGGTGCTCCTCACCCGCGCGGAACCGGACGCCCTGCCGGACGACGTGCTGGGCCTGCTCGGCGAGAAGGGCGGCGTCTGCATGGTGCCGGTCACCCCGGACGCGTCCGCCACGGCCGACGCCCTGGACCGCCTCCGGGCCCTCGCGGGCCCCCGGTCCTGCGGCCTGTCCCACACCACGGTCCCGGCCGCCGGCTACGCCCCGCTCTTCGCGGAGCTGCTGCGCCGTGACTGGCAGGCGCAGGACCTGGTGGCCCTGGCCCACGGCAACGCCACCCGCGCGCTGCGCGAGACGGAGTTCCGGGCCCGGGCGTACCGCCCGAAGGCGGCCTGACGCACGCCCCGCGCGGGTCGCGCCCACGTGGCGCGACC
>NZ_JBHXTJ010000082.1:0-14407 GCF_042677525.1 Streptomyces sp. NPDC127114 | reverse complement strand
CCCCCGTCCCGGCCGGGACGGGGGAGCTTCCGTGTGGTGCGGGCCGGGTGCCGCGTGCGTCACCAGGCCACCGGGAGCTGCGCCGGGCGGCGGAAGGCCATGCCGGACACCCAGGTCAGTTCCTGGGTCGGGACCGCGAGACGCAGCCCGGGGAAGCGGTCGAGCAGGCCCTCCAGGGCCAGCTGGAGCTCCATCCGGCCGAGCTGGGCGCCCAGGCAGTGGTGCAGGCCGTGGCCGAACGTCAGGTGCGGGTTGTTCCGCCGCTCCAGGTCGACCCGCTCCGCCGCCGCGAAGACCTGCTCGTCCCGGTTGGCCGAGGTGATCGCCGGGAGGACCGCGTCACCCTTGCGGATCGTCGCCCCGCCGAGCTCGACGTCCTCGGTCGCGATGCGCATGGCGCCGGCGCCGCCGCCCGCCACCGAGAAGCGCAGCAGCTCCTCCACGGCGCCCGGCACCAGGCTGCGGTCGGCGACGAGCCGCGCCCACAGCTCGGGCTCGCGCAGCAGCGTGATCAGCGCGCCGACCAGTTCGCCGGTGGTGGCGTGGTAGCCGGCGACGAGCAGGGTGTGGCCGAAGGCGAGCAGCTCCTCCTCGGAGAGCCGGTCGCCGTCCTCCTCGCGGGCCTCGATGAGATGGGTGAGGAGGTCGTCCGCGGGCTCCTTGGCCTTGGCGGCGATCAGCTCGCCGAGGTAGCCGTTGAGGCCGCGCCGGGCCTCCATCACCGCGTCCGGCGAGTGGGCCGATATCGAGAGCATCACGTCCGACCAGACCCGGAACCGGTCCTGGTCGGCGAGCGGCACCCCGAGCAGCTCGCAGATGACGGTGATCGGCAGCGGCTGCGCCAGGTGGGCGATCAGGTCGGCGGGTGCGCCGCCGGCGGCCATCCCGTCGAGGAGGCGGTCGGTGATCTCCTTGACGTGCGGGCGCATCCGCTCGATGTGCCGGGCCGTGAAGGCGCGGGCGACCAGCTTCCGCAGCCGGGTGTGCTCCGGCGGGTCCATGGTGAACAGGGACTTGGAGCCCTTGGCGACCGGCAGCAGCCGGGGCGCGTCGGGAGCGGTCAGCGCCGCCTTGCTGAACCGCGGGTCGGCGAGGACCTGTCGTACGTGCTCGTAGCGGGTCACCAGCCAGGCGCGGTGCCCGGTCGGCAGCGTCACCGGGGCGACGGGCTCGGAGTCGCGCAGTTCGGCGTAGGCGGGCGCGGGCTCCAGCGGATCCGGCACGGGCAGCGGAAAGGTCCGCTCGGTGCTCTCGGCGGTCATGGGTCCTCCTTGTGAGCGTGGTCAGCACGACGGACGCCGCTCCGCGAGCGGAACGGCGTCCGGTGGGGCGGTCGCCCGCCGGGGCGGGAACGGGCGCGGGCCAGGCCGTTTCTTCCGGATCACGGCCGCGGACCCGGCCAAGGTCCGGAAGAGACGGCCTACAGCACGGCGTCCGCGAGGCGGTCGAGCTGGTCGGGTCCGGCGTCGCAGGGCATGAAGACGATCTCGTCGCAGCCGGCGTCCTGATAGGCCGTCACCGCGGCCCGCAGCCGGGACGGTTCGGTGAGCGCCATGGTGACGATCGACTCGGCGCGGCCGGAGAAGGCGTAGTAGTCCATGAGGTAGCGCTGGGCCAGCCACTCGGCGCGCGGGCCGAGCGAGAAGTAGAGCAGGGTCATCAGGTGCGGGCGTCCGCTGCGGCCGTGCCGCTGCCAGGCGGCCTCGACGCTTTCGGCGTTGGCCCGGTAGCCGCTGGGCGAGCTGCCGCCGGCGATCCAGCCGCGGCCGTACTGCGCCGTCCTGCGGAAGGCCGCGGCCGAGGTGCCGCCGAGGATCAGCGGCAGCTCGCCCTGGGGGGCCGGGCCGACGGCCCCGGGACCGTCCGCCCGCCAGGTGTCCCGCAGTTCGGCGAGCATCGCGTCGAGCAGCTTGCCCCGCACGGCCGGGTCGACGCCCGACGTGGTGAAGTCGTCGTCGCGGTTGCCCGCGGCGAGACCCAGGGTCAGCCGGCCGCCGCTGACCCGGTCGAGCGAGGCGACCTGCTTGGCGAGCAGCGGGGTGTTGTTGCGGTACGGGGCGGTGAGCACCGTGGTGGCGAGGCCGATCCGGCGGGTGACGGCGGCGGCCGCGGTCAGCGCGACGAGCGGGTCGTAGTTGTCGTACACCAGCCGGTCGAGCACGCCGAGGGTGGAGAAGCCGTGGGCCTCGGCCCGCCGGGCCCAGTCGGTGATGCGCTCCCCCTCGGCGCCGGGGACGGTGGCGGGCAGTCCGACTCCGATCAGCACGGCCGGCCTCCTTCGACGGGGACGACGGACGTGGCCGAGCCGGCCGACGCGCCCGGAGCGCCCGAGGCCGCGGACTCGGCGGACTCGGCCGGCAGCTCGGTCGGCTCGCTCGGGTCGCTCGGCTCGGCCGGGAACCCGGCGAGCCTGGCGAGCTGTGCGGCGACCCGCGCCGGGGTGGGCCGGCGGTCGTTCTCCGTCCGGATCTCCTCGGCCGCCTTGCGGTACGAGGGCTGTTCGAGGAGTTCGAGGACCGCGGCCCGCAGGCCCGCGGGACGGGCCTCGTCCCGGCCGAGCGAGAGCCCGGCGCCGGTCGCGGCGAACCGCTGGGCGTTGAAGGTGTGGTCGATCAGCTGCGGCACCACCAGCTGCGGCAGTCCCTGCGCGAGGCCGGTGAGGATGGTGCCCGCGCCGCCGTGGGCGACGACCAGGTCGCAGTGCGGCAGGACGCAGTGCAGCGGCACCGACTCGACGACCTTGGCCCGCTCCGGCAGGGTGCCGAGCAGTCGGCGCTGCGAACCGTCGACCGCGACGACGATCCCGACGTCGAGCGCGTCGAGCGCGGCGACCACCTCCCCGGCGAGGAACATCGACCCGTCGAGCCGCCCGACCGTGGTGCCCCAGGTGACGCAGACCCGGGGCCGCCGGCGCGCCGCCGGCGGCAGCGGGACCGGCACCCGGCCCGCGCCGTTGTACGGCACGTAACGCATCGGCAGCCGGTGCAGCGGGCCGGGCCGGGACTCCTCGGGCACCTGCATCGTGGGCGGACAGAGGTCCACGGTGAGGGCGCCGAGGGTGTCCGGGGCTCCCAGGCCGAAGCGCGCGAACAGCGGCGCGAGCTCGCGTTCCTCGGCGTCCAGGGTGGCCTGCCGGTGCATCAGGTCGGCGCCCCAGGGCATCCGTACGGCGCGGGCGCCGCAGGCCGCGGCCGCGAGCGGCCCCGCGTACGCGGTGGGCTCGTGCACCACGAGGTCCGGGCGCCAGGCCCGGGCGAACGCCACCAGGTCGTCGGCCATGGCCTCGGCCAGGTCGGCGAAGAGCGACACCGCGCGGGGCCCGCGGCCGGGCGTGCCGGACGCCCGCCCCGGGATGTACTCGCGGATCCGGGCCACCGCGTCCAGGTCGTGGCCGACCGGCACGAAGGGCAGCCCGGCGGCGGTGACGTGCGCCGCGAGGCCCGGCGGCGTGGCCACCCGCACCTCGTGGCCGGCCGCCCGCAGCGCCCAGGCGAGCGGCACCATGGGATAGAAGTGGGTCGGCCAGGCCCAGCTGACGAACAGCACGCGCATCGCTCGCCTCACCCCTCCCGTACCGTCAGGCCGGCCTCGCGGTGCGCCCGGGCCACCGTCTCCATGACCGCGACCCGCGCCTCGGTCGTGTCCGCGTACGGCGAGATGCCCAGGGTGGTGATCCCGGCCGCCGCGTACTCGGTGAGCCGCCGGGCGATCCGGGCGGGCGGCCCGAGGAGCGAGGTGGAGTCGATGAAGTCCAGCGGCACCGCCTCGGCCGCGCCCGTCGCGTCACCGGCACGGAAGCGGTCCTGCACCTCCTCGGCCGCCGCCGCGTAGCCCATCTGCGCGGCGAGCCGGAAGTAGAAGTTGCTCTCCCGGTCGCCGAGGCTCATGAACCGGGCGACGTACGGCCGGATCGGCGCGGCGGCGGCCGCGACGTCCTCGCCGACCGCGGCCGGGGCGGACAGGAAGGCGTCGAAGCCGTCCATCTCCCTGCCCGCCCTGCGGCGGCCGGTGCGCAGCGCGTCGAGCGCCCGCTTGGCGTGCTCGGGCGTGCAGAAGACGCCCACCCAGCCGTCGGCGATCTCCCCCGTCAGCTCCAGGCTGCGGGTGCCGACCGCGGCCAGGTAGACGGGCAGGTCGCGGCGGACCGGGCCCGGGAGCCGGAACGGGCCGGCGTCGCTGCCGGGCAGCGGCAGGGCGAAGTGCCGGCCCTCGTACGTCACCGGCTCCTGGGCCAGCGTGCGCCGCACGACCTCCACGTACTCCCGCGTCCTGGCGAGCGGCCGGGCGAACGGGGTGCCGTGCCAGCCCTCGGTGACATGGCTGTTGGAGATGCCGAGGCCGAGGCGGAACCGGCCTCCAGAGAGGCCGTCCAGCGTCGCCGCCGCCAGGGCCATGGCGACCGGGGTCCGCGCCGGGATCTGGATGACCGTGGACAGCAGACCGATCCGGCTGGTCCGCGCGGCCACCCAGCCGAGCACCGAGATCGCGTCGGAGCGGAAGCCCTCGGGAGCCGCGGCGACGTCGAAACCGAGCCGCTCGGCCTCCTGGGCGGTGCGGGCGCAGTCCTCGGGTACGAGGTTGATCCCCAGTCGCATGGCCGGGTCACCCTTCCTTGTGGCCGATGACCAGCGAGTCGGTGTTGCTGAGCACCTTCGCCTCGGTGCGGCTGAAGCCGGCCTCGGTCATCCAGCCGCGGCACTCCTCGACGGAGTACTCGGAGCCGCCGTGGGTGACCAGCAGCATGTCCAGGCTGATCAGGAGGTTGACCAGGTCCGCGGGCCGCTCGTCGACCATCCGGTCGTACACGAGCAGCGCGCCGCCCGGCTCGACCGCCTCGTAGGCCTTGCGGATCAGGCCGAGGCGCTGCTCGGCGGACCAGTTGTGGAGCACGTGGCCCATGACGAGCACCTGGCCGGACGGCATCGGGTCCTTGAAGAAGTCGCCTCCGGTGAAGGCGATCCGGTCCTGGGTGCCGAGGCGCTTCATGTGCTCCTCGAAGGCGGGCGCGACGTGCGGCAGGTCGAAGACCTTGGCGGTGAGGTGCGGGTGCTGCGCGATGAGCAGCGCGGAGAGGTTGCCGCGGGCGCCGCCGACGTCCACGAAGTCGGTGCGGCCGGTCCAGTCGAAGGCCTTGGCCAGCCTGGGCGCGACCTGGCTGTTGAGGGAGTCCATCATGGCGAGGAACTGGTCGAGGTGTTCCCGGCTGTCGGCCATCTGGGCGACGATGTCGCCGTCCTTGCCCTTGACCTGGGGCTCCCCGGTGCGCAGCGCGTCGGTGAGGTTGGTCCACGCCGGGTAGAGCATGTTGTTGGCGCGCTCCAGGAAGCCTCCGGCGTAGGTGTTCTTGCCGCGGTCGAGGAAGCGGTCCGCGGAGGGGCTGTTGCGGTAGTGCTCGCCGTCGGCCTCCAGGACGCCGAGCGTGACCAGGGCCGTGACGAAGTCGCGGGCTCCGCGCGGGTGCAGGCCGATCACGTCGGAGAGTTCCGGCAGCGTCAGCGGCTTCGCGGCGAGCGTCGAGAAGACGTCCAGCTCCAGGGCGCTGAGCAGGATCTTGGCGTCGCAGAAGGCGGTACCGAGCCGGATGAGACCCTCGGGGCTGGACGCATCCGAAGCGGAAGTGTGAGTCGTCACCGACAAAGTCCTTTCTCCTGATGACGGGACGCGTGGATGCTTCAGCACCCGCCTCGAAGCCCGCTGGAGCCCGCCGCCGGAGCCCTCGTGAACTCCTCGGGCACCAGCGGAAGTCGAGGGGCGGACGGCACGATCCGGCCGACATGACACCGGTGAGGGGAGAGACGTGATGTCGGATCGGCGCGTGGCGCTGGTGACCGGGGCCAACCGTGGCCTCGGCCGGGCCGTGGCCGCTGAACTGCTCGCGCGGGGGCTGCGGGTGGTGGTGACCGCCCGGGACGCCGGCGCCGCGGCCGCCACCGCCCGCGAGCTGGGTCCGGGCGCCGAGGGCCGGGTGCTCGACGTGACGAGCCCCGAGAGCGTCACGCGGGCGCGGGACGCCGTCGGTCCGGTGGACGTCCTGGTCGGCAACGCGGGCGTGCTCCTGGAGGACGGCGCGGGCGATCCGCTGTCGGTGCCGGTGGAGGTGGTGGAGCGGACGATCGAGGTGAACCTGCTGGGCTCCTGGCGGGTGGCGCAGGCCTTCGTGCCGGCCATGGTCGAACGGGGCTGGGGGCGGGTGGTGTTCGTGTCCAGCGGCACCGGCTCGTTCAGCAACGGCCTGTTCATCGGCAGCCCCGGCTACGCGGTGTCGAAGGCCGGCCTCAACGGTCTGACGCAGATGCTGGCGACCGCCACCCAGGGGACCGGCGTCCTGGTGAACGCCGTCAACCCGGGCCCGACCCGCACCCGGATGATGCCCGGCGGCCGGCGCAGCGCCGAGGAGGCCGCGGTGGACGTCGTGGACGCCGCCCTGCTGCCGGACGGCGGCCCGAGCGGCACCTTCCGGCGGGGCGAGCAGGTGCTGGGCTGGTGAGGGGCTGGCTCGGGTCTTGAGCACTCCTCGATGCGGTGTCGGCACGGTGCCACGACCGAGCCACCGAACCGAGCGAGGAGTTTCGCCATGGACCACGGCGCCGGGCCGCGCCCGCCCTTCCGGGTGCTGCTCAGGATGGAGATCCGCCCCGGCACGGAGCGGGAGTTCGAGCGCACCTGGCTCGACATCGGCACCCGCATCGCCGCCGAGCCCGCCAACCTCGGCCAGACCCTGATCCGGGACGTCGAGGACGGCGGGGTCTACTGGGTCATCACCGACTGGACCGACGAGCCCGCCTTCCGCGCCTTCGAGACGAGCGCGGCGCACGTCGACAACCGCCGCCGCCTGCAGCCCTTCCGCACCGGCGGCGAGATGCGCCTCACCCAGGTCGTGCACCGGCTCGAACCGGCCGCCTGAGCGGCTCGCGTCCTTCCTCCGCACCTCCCCGACACCCAAGGAGCCCCGCACATGACACGTCGTCTGTTCACCTCGGAGTCGGTCACCGAGGGCCACCCCGACAAGATCGCCGACCGGATCAGCGACACGATCCTCGACGCGCTGATCGCCCAGGACCCCACGTCGCGCGTCGCCGTGGAGACCCTGATCACCACCGGCCAGGTGCACGTCGCCGGCGAGGTCACCACCGCCGCGTACGCCGACATCGCGACCCTGGTCCGCGAGACCGTCCTGGACATCGGCTACGACTCCTCCGCGAAGGGCTTCGACGGCGCCTCCTGCGGCGTGTCGGTGTCCATCGGCGCGCAGTCGCCGGACATCGCGCAGGGCGTCGACACCGCCCACGAGGCCCGTGTCGACGGCGCGGAGGACGAGCTGGACCGGCAGGGCGCCGGCGACCAGGGCCTGATGTTCGGCTACGCCTGCGACGACACGCCCGAGCTGATGCCGCTGCCGATCTCCCTCGCGCACCGGCTGTCCCGCCGGCTCGCCGAGGTCCGGCACGACGGCACCCTGCCGTACCTGCGTCCGGACGGGAAGACGCAGGTCACGATCGAGTACGACGGCGACCGGGCGGTGCGCCTGGACACCGTGGTGGTCTCCTCCCAGCACGCCCCGGGCATCGGCCTGGACTCGCTGCTGGCTCCGGACGTCCGCGAGCTCGTGGTGGAGCCGGTGCTCCAGGACCTGTCGATCGCGACGGAGGGCTACCGGCTCCTGGTGAACCCGACCGGGCGCTTCGAGATCGGCGGTCCGATGGGCGACGCCGGCCTGACCGGTCGCAAGATCATCGTCGACACGTACGGCGGCATGGCCCGCCACGGCGGCGGTGCGTTCTCGGGCAAGGACCCGTCGAAGGTGGACCGTTCGGCCGCGTACGCGATGCGCTGGGTCGCGAAGAACGTCGTCGCCGCGGGGCTGGCCAAGCGGTGCGAGGTGCAGGTCGCGTACGCGATCGGCAAGGCCGAGCCGGTGGGTCTGTTCGTGGAGACCTTCGGCACCGAGAGCGTCCCGCTCGACCGGATCCAGCACGCGGTCCTCGAGGTCTTCGACCTCCGCCCGGCCGCGATCATCCGCGACCTGGACCTGAAGCGTCCGGTCTACGCGAAGACCGCCGCGTACGGGCACTTCGGCCGCGAACTGCCGGAGTTCACCTGGGAGCGCACCGACCGCGCCCAGAAGCTGGCCGCCGCGGCGCGTGCCGTCTGACCACCCGACTCCGTCGTCCGACTCCCCCAAGGATCCCAGGAGGTACCCGGTGCGTATCGCTGTCACCGGCTCGATCGCCACCGACCATCTGCTGACCTTCCCCGGCCGGTTCGCCGACCAGCTGCTCGCCGACCGCCTGGACAACGTCTCGCTGTCCTTCCTCGCCGACAGCATGGAGGTGCGGCGCGGCGGAGTGGCCGCCAACATCGCCTTCGGCCTGGCCCGGCTGGGGCTCGCGCCCGTCCTGGTCGGCGCGGCCGGCCTCGACTTCGCCGACTACCAGGTGTGGTTGAAGCAGCACGGCGTCGTCGTCGACCACGTACGGATCAGCGACACCCTCCACACCGCCCGTTTCGTCTGCACCACGGACCTGGACCAGAACCAGATCGCCACCTTCTACGCCGGGGCGATGGCGGAGGCGCGGGAGATCGACCTGCGGGAGGTCCTCGCCCGGACCGGGCGGCTTGACCTGGTGCTGGTGTCGCCGGACGACCCGGAGGCCATGCTGCGGCACGCCCGCACCTGCCGGGAACTCCAGGTGCCGTTCGCGGCCGACCCGTCGCAGCAGCTCGCGCGGCTCGACGGCGGTCAGGTGCGGGAGCTCGTGGACGGGGCCCGCTTCCTGTTCACCAACGAGTACGAGACCGCCCTCCTCCTGGAGAAGACCGGCTGGAGCGAGGCCGAGGTGCTGACCCGCGTCGGCACCTGGGTCACCACGCTCGCCGCCGACGGTGTCACCGTCCGGGCCGCCGGGCATCCGGCGCTCACCGTGCCGGCCGTACCTGCGGACGGGATCGCCGACCCGACCGGCGTCGGCGACGCCTTCCGGGCCGGCTTCCTCGCCGGAATCTCCCGCGACTGGCCGCTCGAGCGCTCCGCGCGCCTCGGCTGCGCCCTGGCCACCACGGTCCTGGAGTCGGTCGGCACGCAGGAGTACGCGCTGTCCGCGCGGACCCTGCTCGACCGGCTGGCCGCCGCGTACGGCCCGGAGGCGGCCGAGGAGATCGCCCCTGGGCTCACGGGGCTGACCGGACCCGCGGGGCCGGCCGGACTCGCGGAGGTGGCCGGCTGATGGCACGCGCACCGGAGGCGCTGCGCGAGGCCCTGGCCACCCGGGTCGTGGTGGCCGACGGCGCCATGGGCACCATGCTCCAGGCGCAGGACCCGAGCCCGGCGGACTTCCAGCACCTGGAGGGCTGCAACGAGATCCTGAACGTGACCCGCCCGGACATCGTGCGGTCGGTGCACGAGGCCTACTTCGCGGTCGGCGTCGACTGCGTGGAGACCAACACCTTCGGCGCCAACCACGCGGCCCTCGGCGAGTACGGCATCACCGAGCGGATCGGGGAACTGTCCGAGGCCGGCGCCCGCATCGCCCGTGAGACCGCGGACGCGTTCGCGGCGCGGGACGGGCGGACCCGCTGGGTCCTCGGCTCGATCGGTCCCGGCACCAAGCTGCCCACGCTCGGCCACACCACCTTCGGCGTGCTCCGTGAGGGCTACCGGCAGAACGCGGCCGGACTGATCGCGGGCGGCGCGGACGCGCTGCTCGTGGAGACCAGCCAGGACCTGCTCCAGGCCAAGGCCGCGATCCTCGGCTGCAAGCAGGCCCTGGCCGAGGCCGGACTCGACCTGCCGGTCTTCGCCCAGGTGACGGTGGAGTCCACCGGCACGATGCTGCTCGGCTCGGAGATCGGGGCGGCGCTGACCGCCCTGGAACCGCTCGGCGTCGACTTCATCGGCCTGAACTGCGCGACCGGCCCGGCCGAGATGAGCGAGCACCTGCGGCATCTGGCCCGGCACGCGACGGTGGGCCTGTCCTGCATGCCGAACGCCGGCCTTCCGGTGCTCGGCAAGGACGGCGCCCACTACCCGCTGTCGCCGGAGGAACTGGCCGACGCCCACGACTCCTTCACCCGCGAGTACGGCCTGTCGCTCGTCGGCGGCTGCTGCGGTACGACCCCGGAACACCTGCGGGCGGTGGTGGAGCGGGTGCGCGGCCGGGCCCTGGCGCCGCGCGCGCCGCGGCCGGAAGCGGCGGCGGCGTCGCTGTACCAGGCGGTGCCGTTCCGCCAGGACACCTCGTACCTGGCGATCGGCGAGCGGACCAACGCCAACGGCTCGAAGAAGTTCCGCGAGGCGATGCTGGCCGGCGACTGGCAGGCGTGCGTGGAGATCGCCCGCGACCAGATCCGCGACGGCTCCCACCTGCTCGACCTGTGCGTGGACTACGTCGGCCGGGACGGCGCGGCGGACATGCGGGAGATCGCGGGCCGTCTCGCGACCGCCTCCACGCTGCCGATCGTCCTGGACTCCACCGAACCGGAGGTGCTGCGGGCCGGTCTGGAACGGCTCGGCGGCCGTGCGGTGCTCAACTCGGTCAACTACGAGGACGGCGACGGCCCCGAGAGCCGCTTCGGACGGATCGCCGGGCTGGCCCGCGAGCACGGTGCCGCGCTGATCGCGCTGACGATCGACGAGGAGGGGCAGGCGCGGACGGCGGAGAAGAAGGTCGAGATCGCGGAGCGGCTGATCGCGCAGCTCACCACCGAGTACGGGATCGCGGAGTCCGCGATCCTGGTCGACTGCCTGACGTTCACGCTGGCCACCGGCCAGGAGGAGTCGCGCAGGGACGGCGTCGAGACGATCGAGGCGATCCGCGAGCTGAAGCGGCGCCACCCGGACGTGCAGACGACCCTGGGCCTGTCGAACATCAGCTTCGGCCTCAACCCGGCCGCCCGCGCTGTCCTGAACTCCGTCTTCCTCGACGAGTGCGTGAAGGCGGGCCTGGACTCGGCGATCGTCCACGCGTCGAAGATCCTGCCGGTGGCCCGGATCCCGGAGGAGCAGCGGGAGGCGGCCCTCGACCTCGTCCACGACCGGCGGCGGGAGGGCTACGACCCTCTGCAGCGGCTGCTCGACCTCTTCGAGGGCGTCAGTTCCGCGTCGGTGAGGGCGTCCAAGGCCGAGGAGCTGCTCGCGCTCCCGCTGGAGGAGCGACTCAGGCGGCGGATCGTCGACGGCGAGCGCGCGGGCCTGGAGGCGGACCTCGACGTGGCGCTCGGGGAGCGTCCGGCCCTGGAGATCGTCAACGACGTGCTGCTGGACGGGATGAAGACGGTCGGTGAGCTGTTCGGCTCGGGTCAGATGCAGCTGCCGTTCGTGCTCCAGTCCGCCGAGGTCATGAAGACCGCGGTGGCGTATCTCGAACCGCACATGGAGAAGTCGGACGCCGAGGGCAAGGGCACGATCGTCCTCGCCACGGTCAAGGGCGACGTCCATGACATCGGCAAGAACCTGGTCGACATCATCCTGTCCAACAACGGCTACAACGTGGTCAACATCGGGATCAAGCAGCCGGTGTCGGCGATCCTGGAGGCCGCCGAAGAGCACCAGGCGGACGTGATCGGGATGTCCGGTCTGCTGGTGAAGTCCACGGTGATCATGAAGGAGAACCTGGAGGAGCTGAACGGCCGCGGTCTGGCCGGCAGGTATCCGGTGATCCTGGGTGGTGCGGCCCTGACCAGGGCGTACGTCGAGCAGGACCTGCACGAGCTGTACGACGGCGAGGTCCGCTACGCCCGCGACGCCTTCGAGGGCCTCAGGCTCATGGACGCCCTGGTCGCCGTCAAGCGGGGCGTCCCCGGAGCCGCACTGCCCGAGCTGCGCGGACGCCGGGTCGCCGGGCCGGCCACGGCGGTCCCCCGGGCCGAAGCGCCCGAGCCGGAACCGGCCGGCCGTTCCGACGTGGCCGCCGACAACCCGGTCCCTGAGCCGCCGTTCCGGGGCACCCGCGTGGTCAAGGGGATCCAGCTGGCGGAGTACGCGTCGTGGCTGGACGAGGATGCGCTGTTCAAGGGGCAGTGGGGGCTGAAGGACCGGGAGACGATCGAGTCGGAGGGCCGGCCGCGGCTGCGGGGCTGGCTGGACCGGCTCCAGACCGAGCACTTGCTGGAGGCGGCCGTGGTCTACGGCTACTTCCCCTGTGTGTCCAAGGGCGACGACCTGATCCTGCTGGACGAGGACGGAGCCGAGCGGACCCGCTTCTCCTTCCCGCGCCAGCAGCGGGGCCGCCGCCTGTGCCTGGCCGACTACTTCCGCGCCGAGGACTCCGGCGAGGTCGACGTGGTCGGGCTCCAGGTCGTCACCGTCGGCTCCAGGATCGGCGAGGAGACGGCGAAGCTGTTCGCCGCCGACTCCTACCGCGACTACCTCGAACTCCACGGCCTGTCCGTGCAGCTGGCCGAGGCCCTGGCCGAGTACTGGCACTCCCGGGTGCGGGCGGAGTGGGGCATCGCAGAGGCGGACCCGGCCTCCATGGCCGGCATGTTCCGCACCGAGTACCAGGGCTGCCGCTACTCGCTGGGCTATCCGGCCTGCCCCGACCTGGAGGACCGGGCCAAGATCGCCGCCCTCCTGGATCCCGGGCGGATCGGCGTGGAGCTGTCGGAGGAGTACCAGCTGCACCCCGAGCAGTCCACCGACGCCTTCGTCGTCCACCACCCCGAAGCGACCTACTTCAACGCGGGAGGCCGACGATGACGTCGATGGGCGAGCTGCTGGCGAGCGGACGGCGCTCGTTCTCCTTCGAGTTCTTCCCGCCGAAGACGCCGAAGGGCGAGCGGACCCTGTGGGACGCCATCCGGCGCGTGGAGGCGCTGTCGCCGGACTTCGTCTCCGTGACGTACGGCGCGGGCGGCTCCTCGCGCGACCGCACGGTGGCCATCACCGAGCGGATCCTGACCGAGACCACGCTCCGGCCGATCGCCCATCTGACCGCCGTCGGCCACTCGGTGACGGAGCTGCGCCGGATCGTCGGCCGCTACGCCGACGCCGGGATCCGTGACGTGCTCGCGCTGCGCGGCGACCCTCCGGGCGACCCGCAGGGCGAGTGGGTGCCGCATCCCGAGGGGCTGACGTACGCGGCCGAGCTGGTCGAACTCCTCAAGAGCGTCGGCTCGTTCACCGTCGGAGTCGCCGCGTTCCCGGAGCGGCATCCGCGCTCGCCCTCCTGGGAGAGCGACATCCGGCACTTCGTCGCCAAGTGCCGGGCCGGGGCGGACTTCGCCGTCACCCAGATGTTCTTCGATCCGGAGGACTACCTGCGGCTGCGCGACCGGGTCGCCGCGGCCGGGTGTGACACCCCGGTCATCCCGGAGATCATGCCGGCGACCGGCTACGACCAGATCCGGCGCTTCGCCGAGCTGAGCAACGCCGCCTTCCCGCCGGACCTCGCCCGGCGCCTGGAGGCGGCCCGCGGCCGCCCCGAGGAAGGGCACCGGATCGGCGTCGACCACGCGACCGCGATGGGCGAGCGGCTGCTCGCCGAGGGCGCGCCCGGACTGCACTACATCACGCTCAACAGTTCGTCCGCCGCGGTGGAGATCCATCGCAACCTCGTTCCCGGACGGACCTCTTCCCTGCTCACCGCTGCCTGACCACTGGAGTCGACATGCCTTCCGACCACCACAACCACGATTACAAGGTCGCGGACATCTCGCTGGCCGCGTTCGGCCGCAAGGAGATCACCCTCGCCGAGCACGAGATGCCGGGCCTGATGGCGATCCGCAAGGAGTACGCGGAGGCGCAGCCGCTGGCCGGCGCCCGCATCACCGGCTCCCTGCACATGACCGTGCAGACCGCCGTCCTCATCGAGACCCTCGTCGCCCTCGGCGCCGAGGTCCGCTGGGTCTCCTGCAACATCTTCTCCACCCAGGACCACGCGGCGGCGGCGATCGCGGCGGCCGGCATCCCGGTCTTCGCCTGGAAGGGCGAGACGCTGGAGGAGTACTGGTGGTGCACCGAGCAGGCGCTGACCTGGCCGGGCGGCGAGGGCCCCAACATGATCCTCGACGACGGCGGTGACGCCACGCTCCTCGTCCACAAGGGCGTCGAGTACCAGAAGGCGGGCGCGGTGCCGGACCCGTCGACCGCCGACAACGAGGAGTTCCGCATCGTCCTGGAGCTCCTCGGGAACTCCACGCTGGACTGGGGCACGCTGGCGGCCGGCATCAAGGGCGTCACCGAGGAGACCACCACCGGCGTCCACCGCCTCTACGAGATGCACCGCGACGGCGCCCTGCTGTTCCCGGCGATCAACGTGAACGACGCCGTCACCAAGTCGAAGTTCGACAACAAGTACGGCTGCCGCCACTCCCTCATCGACGGCATCAACCGCGCCACCGACGTCCTCATCGGCGGCAAGACGGCCGTCGTCTGCGGCTACGGCGACGTCGGCAAGGGCTGCGCCGAGTC
>NZ_JBHXTJ010000081.1:0-14512 GCF_042677525.1 Streptomyces sp. NPDC127114 | reverse complement strand
CGGGGCGTCGCCGCCGACGGCCACCGATCCGACCTGGATCTGGCGGCTCTTGCGCCGCTCGGCGAGCCGGGTCGGAACGGACGGGATACCGAGAGAGATCGCGGTCATCAGCTGTACAACCCCAAGGTGTGGTTCATCGGGCTCAGGTCTTCGAGATTACCGCCCCTGGGGCGGGCGGCCGGACACCGCAGGGGTGTCCGGCCGGGTGGGCGCTAGGTCAGCTTCACCGGGTTGACGATGTCGGCGACCAGGACGAGCAGGGTGAAGCAGACGAACACGCCCGCCACCACGTACGCGG
This sequence comes from Streptomyces sp. NPDC127114, assembly GCF_042677525.1. Lineage (NCBI taxonomy): Bacteria > Bacillati > Actinomycetota > Actinomycetes > Kitasatosporales > Streptomycetaceae > Streptomyces > Streptomyces sp. NPDC127114. Next base: position 14,214 of record NZ_JBHXTJ010000081.1, on the reverse strand, counting down.
CCGGCATGAGCTTGGCCACGTCGAACGGGCCCGGGTCGGGCCGCCGGAAGATCCGCGCGGTGTGCCGGCGGACCGATTCCCACAGGGCGCCGGCGATGTGGCCGCCGTCGAGCGGCAGCAGCGGGAGCATGTTGAACAGGAACAGCGACACGTTGAACATGACCAGCAGGTTCATGAACCAGACGAGGATCGTCTGCGGCGGCGCGTCCAGGGTCATCAGCTCGCCGCTGAGGCGGGCGGCGCCGACCACGCCGACGGGCGAGTCCTTCTCGCGCTCGCCGTCGCCGAAGGCGGCGTTCCACAGGGCGGGGATCTTGCCGGGCAGGGCGATGACGGACTCGACGCCGGCCTGGAGCTGGTCGGACATCCGGTCGACGGACTCGCCGAAGGTCAGCGGCAGGACCTCGGTCTTGGAGGCGAAGCCCAGGTAGCCGGCGGGCACGGTCTGCAGCGGCTGGACGACCCGGCCGTCGGCGTCCTTCTTGTAGACCTCGTTCTTGATGAGGGTCGGGTGCAGGTCGATCCGCTGTCCGCCGCGCTCCACGGTGACGGTGGCGGGGCCGATGGTCTCGCGGATGTGGTCGGAGAGCGTGTTCCAGTCCGAGACCGGGGTGCCGTTGAAGGCGACGATCCTGTCGCCCTCCTTCAGGCCCGCCGCGTACGCGGGCGAGACCGGGTCGCCGGCCTGGCACTGCTCGCGCTTGGTGTCCTGGGCGATGACGCACTTCTGGACGCCGGCGACCTTGGTGGTCTGGGTCTCGAAGCCGATGGCCATGGCACTGCCGAAGAACAGCACGACGGCGAGGACCAGGTTCATGAACGGCCCGGCGAACATGACGATGACGCGCTTCCACGGCTTGCGCGTATAGAAGAGCCGGGACTCGTCGCCGGGCTGCAGCTCCTCGAAGGAGGCCTCGCGGGCGTCCTCGATCATGGAGCGCCACGGGGAGGTGGAGCGGGCCTCGATCCGGCCGTCCTTGCCGGGCGGGAACATGCCGATCATGCGGATGTAGCCGCCGGCCGGGATGGCCTTGATGCCGTACTCCGTCTCGCCCTTCTTCCGCGACCAGATGGTGGGGCCGAAGCCGACCATGTACTGCGGCACGCGGATGCCGAACAGCTTGGCCGTGGAGAGGTGCCCCAGCTCGTGCCACGCGATGGAGACGAGGAGTCCCAGCGCGAACAGCACGATGCCGAGAACGGTCAGGAGTGTGGTCATGCGCGCGCCTCCGCGATTGCCTTCGCCGCGAGTTCCCGGGCCCGGGCCCTGGCCCAGGTCTCCGCTTCCAGGACGTCCGACACCGTGAGCGGGGTTCCCCGGCCGGGGGCCCCGTGCTCGGTGACGACCGCTGTGACCGTATCCATGATTCCGGTGAACGGCAGCCTTCCGGCGAGGAAGGCGTCCACGCACTCCTCGTTGGCGGCGTTGAAGACGGCGGGCGCGGTGCCGCCGAGCTCGCCGACGTGGCGGGCGAGGTTCACGGAGGGGAAGGCCTCGTTGTCGAGCGGGAAGAACTCCCAGGTGGAGGCGGTGGACCAGTCGAAGGCGGGGGCCGCGTCGGGGACCCGCTCGGGCCAGCCGATGCCGATGGCGATCGGGCCGCGCATGTCGGGCGGGGTGGCCTGGGCGAGGGTGGAGCCGTCGGTGAACTCGACCATGGAGTGGACGTACGACTGCGGGTGGACGACGACCTCGATGCGGTCGAACGGGATGTCGTAGAGCAGGTGCGCCTCGATGACCTCCAGGCCCTTGTTGACCAGGGTGGCGCTGTTCACGGTGATGACCGGGCCCATCGCCCAGGTCGGGTGGGCGAGGGCGTCCTCGCGGGTGACGCCTTCCAGCTCCTGGCGGGTCCGGCCGCGGAAGGGGCCGCCGGAGGCGGTGACGACCAGCTTGCGGACGTCGGCGCGGGTGCCGGCGGCGAGCGCCTGGAAGAGGGCGGCGTGCTCGGAGTCGACCGGGATGATCTGGCCGGGCTTGGCCAGCGCCTTCACCAGCGGGCCGCCGACGATCAGGGACTCCTTGTTGGCGAGCGCCAGGGTCCGGCCGGCCTCCAGGGCGGCCAGGGTGGGCGCGAGGCCGATGGAGCCGGTGATGCCGTTGAGGACGGTGTGGCAGGGCGAGGCGGCGAGCTGGGTGGCGGCGTCGGGGCCGGCCAGGATCTCGGGAAGCGGCTCGGAGCCGTAGAGCGCCTTGAGGGCGGTACGGAGCTCCTCGACGGCCTCCTCGCGGGCGACGGCGACCGTGCCGACCCGCAGCCGGTGCGCCTGCTCCGCGAGCAGCCCGGTCCGGCCGCCGGAGGCGGCGAGGGCGGTGACCCGGAACCGGTCGGGGTTGCGCAGGACCAGGTCGATGGCCTGGGTGCCGATGGACCCGGTGGAGCCGAGGACGACGATGTCCCGGCGGCCTTCGGACACGTCGAAGGCGATGTGCGGGTCGGCGAGAGGAGAGGGGCGGTCGCTCATGCCCCCCATTCTTGCCGCAAAGACCGTGCGCTCCTCACAGCCCCCGTGCGAAGGCTGCGAAAACGGTGTGGAAGTCCGGGAAGGTCTTCCGGACGCAGCCGGGGTCGTCGAAGGTGATGCCGGGCGTGCGCAGCGCGGTGACCGCGAAGGACATCACGATGCGGTGGTCGCCGTGCGTGGCGATCTCGACGGGTCCGGCCGGGGTTCCGGGACGGATCTCGATCCAGTCGGGGCCGGTGGCGACGTCGATCCCGAGCCGGCGCAGGTTCTCGGCGCAGGCGTCGAGCCGGTCGCACTCCTTGACCCGGGTGTTGGCGACGTCCTCGATGCGCACGGGCCCGTCGGCGAAGGGCGCGAGCGCGGCGAGGGTGGGCATGGTGTCGGAGATGTCGCGCATGGCGACGGTGAGGCCGCGCAGCCGGCCGGTGGAGCGGACGGTGGTGCCGGTGCCGGTGATGTCGGCCTCGGCGCCCATGCGGCGCAGCACGTCCACGAAGGCGAGGTCGCCCTGGAGCGCGCCGGTGCCGAGGCCCGGCACGGTGACGGCGGCGCCGGGCGTCAGGGCGGCCGCGGCGAAGAAGTAACTGGAGGTGGAGGCGTCGGGCTCGATCGCGTACGTGGTCGCCCGGTAGCCGGTGGGCGCGACCGTGTACGTACGGCCTTCCGGCCCGTCCTCGCGGGCGATCTCGGCGCCGAAGGCCCGCATCATCGCGAGGGTGATCTCGACGTACGGCTCCGAGACCAGGTCCGTGACGGTGATCGCGAGGCCCTCGGCGGTGAGCGGGCCGAGCAGGAGCAGCGCGGTGAGGTACTGGGAGGACTGGCCGGCGTCGAGGCGGATCGCGCCGCCCTTGATGCCGCGGCCGTGGACCGTGAGCGGGTGGTGGCCCTCGCGCTCGCCGTGCGCCAGGTCGACGCCCAGCTCGCGCAGCGCGGTGGTGAGCGGCCCGAGCGGGCGGCGGCGCATCTGGGCGGAGGCGTCGAACCGGAAGGTGCCGTGCCCGGCGGCGGCGAGCGCGGGCAGGAAGCGGGCGGTGGTGGCGCCGTCCCGGCAGTACACGTCCGCCTCGCCGGCCCCCGGCCCGGCGGGCCGCCCCTCGATGTGCCACGCACCGGGCTCCTGCCGTACGGCGTAGCCGAGGGTCTTCAGCCCTTCGGCGAAGCCCTCGGTGTCGTCGGACCGCAACGGCCGGAGCAGCGTGGTGGTGCCTTCGGCGGCGGCGGCGAGGAAGAGCGCGCGGGCGGTGACGGACTTGGAGCCGGGGATGTCGATGACGGTCACACGGCCATCCTGCCGCGGGGCACACGCCGGCGGCGGGGGCGTCCGGAGGGTGGACGGAGGCGGGCCGGCGGGCCGGGCCGCCTCCGGTCAGGGCTCAGGTGATCTTGCGGTGGACGTTCTCCCGCGTCGACGGGCCGGGGGTGGTGTCCGCGATCCAGGGGCCGTCGTCGCTGGGGTCGAGGATGCCTTCCTCCAGCCACGTGTACGAGCCCGCCAGGACACCGTCGACGACCTTGCGGTCCAGGTCGTCGGTGTTGGACCAGAGGCGGCCGAAGAGCTCCGCGATCCGGAGCCGGGCCTGGCGGCAGAAGGCGTCCGCGAGCTGGTGGGCCTCGCGGCCGTGGGCGCCGGTGGTGCGGAGGAGTTCGGCGCGTACGCAGACGGCGGCCATGGCGAAGAGTTCGGCGCCGATGTCGACGATCCGGCCGAGGAAGGCCTGCTTGAGCTCCATCTTCCCCTGCCAGCGGGACATGGCGTAGAAGGTGGAGCGGGCGAGCTTGCGGGAGGTGCGCTCGACGTACCTGAGGTGGGTGGCGAGCTCCCCGAACTCCGCGTACGCGCCCGGGAGCTGTCCCTGTCCCGCGACGAGCTGCGGCAGCCAGCGGGCGTAGAAGCCGCCGGCCCGGGCGCCCGCCCTCGCCTTGTCCGTGAGCGGCTTGTCGGGGTCGATGATGTCGCCGGCGACGGCGAGGTGGGCGTCGACGGCCTCGCGGGCGATCAGCAGGTGCATGATCTCGGTGGAGCCCTCGAAGATCCGGTTGATGCGGAGGTCGCGCAGGACCTGTTCGGCGGGGACGGCGCGCTCGCCGCGGGCGGCGAGCGAGTCGGCGGTCTCGTAGCCGCGGCCGCCGCGGATCTGGACGAGTTCGTCGGCGATCTTCCAGGCCATCTCGGAGCCGTACAGCTTGGCGAGGGCGGCCTCGATGCGGATGTCGTTGCGGTCCTCGTCGGCCATCTGGGACGCGAGGTCGACGACGGCCTCCAGGGCGAAGGCGGTGGTGGCGATGAAGGAGATCTTGGTGCCGACCGCCTCGTGCCGGGCGACCGGCTTGCCCCACTGCTCGCGTTCGGCGGCCCATTCGCGGGCGATCTTCAGACACCACTTGCCGGCGCCCGCGCAGGCGGCGGGCAGGGAGAGCCGGCCGGTGTTGAGGGTGGTGAGCGCGATCTTGAGGCCGGCGCCCTCGGGGCCGATGCGGTTCGCGGCGGGGACCCGCACCTGGTGGAAGCGGGTGACGCCGTTCTCCAGGCCGCGCAGGCCCATGAAGGCGTTGCGGTGCTCGACGGTGATGCCGGGCGAGTCGCCCTCGACGACGAAGGCCGTGATGCCGCCCTTGTGGCCCTCGGAGGCGGGGACGCGGGCCATGACGACGAGGAGGTCGGCGACGACGCCGTTCGTCGTCCACAGCTTCACGCCGTCCAGGACGTACGTGTCGTCGCCGTCGGGCACGGCCGTGGTGGCGAGCCGGGCCGGGTCGGAGCCGACGTCGGGCTCGGTGAGCAGGAAGGCGGAGATGTCGCTGCGGGCGAGCCGGGGCAGGAAGGCGTCCTTCTGCTCCTGCGTGCCGAAGATCTTCAGCGGCTGCGGTACGCCGATCGACTGATGGGCGGAGAGCAGCGCGCCCAGCGCGGGGCTGACCGAGCCGACCAGGGCGAGGGCGCGGTTGTAGTACAGCTGGGTGAGGCCGAGACCGCCGTACTTCGGGTCGATCTTCATGCCGAGCGCGCCGAGTTCCTTGAGGCCGCGCACGGTCTCGTCCGGGATGCGGGCCTCGCGCTCGATGCGGGCGCCGTCGACCTCGGTCTCGCAGAAGGCCCGCAGCTTGGCGAGGAAGGCCTCGCCGCGCCGTACGTCCTCGTCGGCGGGCATCGGGTGCGGATGGATGAGGTCCAGGCGGAAGCGTCCGAGGAAGAGTTCCTTGGCGAAGCTCGGCTTGTGCCAGTCCTGCTGGCGGGCCGCCTCGGCGACCTGCCGGGCCTCGCGTTCGGTCACCTTGGGCGGCCGCTGGGTGGGTGCGGACATGAGGAGCTCACCTCGCCGCTCGTCGGGAGCCTGATCGGCCTGGCGTAACGCGGTGCTACTCGTCCGTCGTACCCGATATCGGGGGGTTCGGAAAGACGAAGGGCGGTCCGAGCCCCCGCACAGTGGGCTCGGACCGCCGGTCTCTTCGTCCGTACGGGTGTACGGGCTAGAGCGCCAGGCCCGTCAGGACCAGGACGCGCTCGTAGGTGTAGTCGTCCATGGCGTACTTGACGCCCTCGCGGCCGACGCCGGAGCGCTTGGCACCGCCGTACGGCATCTGGTCGGCGCGGTACGAGGGGACGTCGCCGACGATCACGCCGCCGACCTCGAGGGCCCGGTGGGCGCGGAAGGCGGCCTGGAGGTCGTGGGTGAAGACGCCAGCCTGGAGGCCGAAGTCGGAGTCGTTGACCGCGGCGAACGCCTCGGCCTCGCCGTCCACCTTGGCGACGGTCAGGACCGGGCCGAAGACCTCGGCGCGGGCCAGGGTGACGTCGGCCGGGAGGTCGGTGAGGACGGTCGGGGCGTAGGTGGCGCCCTCGCGCTTGCCGCCGGCGAGCAGCTTGGCGCCGGCCGCGACGGCCTCGTCCACCCAGGCCTCGACGCGCTTGGCGGCGTTCTCGTCGACGAGCGGGCCGACGTCGGTGGCGTCGTCCGCCGGGTCGCCGGTGACCTGGGCCTCGACCGCGGCGACGATCTTCGGCAGCAGGCGGTCGTAGACGGAGGCGTCGGCGATCACGCGCTGCACGGAGATGCAGGACTGGCCGCCCTGGTAGTTGGAGAAGGTCGCGATGCGGCTCGCGGCCCAGTCCAGGTCGGCCTCGGAGGACCAGTCCGGGAGGACGACGGCGGCGGCGTTGCCGCCGAGCTCCAGGGTGCAGTGCTTGTGCGGCACGGATTCCTGGATGGCGTAGCCGACCTTGTCGGAGCCGGTGAAGGAGATGACCGGGAGGCGCTCGTCCTGGACGAGGGCGGGCATGCGGTCGTTCGGCACGGTGAGGATCGACCAGGAGCCGGCCGGCAGGTCGGTCTCGGCCAGCAGCTCGCCCAGGATCAGGGAGGAGATCGGGGTGGACGGGGCCGGCTTGAGGATGATCGGGGCACCGACGGCGATGGCCGGGGCGACCTTGTGGGCGCTGAGGTTCAGCGGGAAGTTGAACGGCGCGATGCCGAGGACGACGCCCTTGGGGATGCGGCGGGTCAGCGCGAGCCGGCCGACGCCGCCGGCCTCGGTGTCGAGGCGCTGGGCCTCGCCGGCGTTCCAGCGGCGGGCCTCCTCCGCGGCGAACCGGAAGACGGAGACGGCACGGCCGACCTCGCCGCGGGCCCACTTGACGGGCTTGCCGTTCTCGGCGGAGATGACCTGGGCGATCTCCTCGGTGCGCTCGGCGAGCCGCTTCGACACGTGGTCGAGGGCGGCGGCGCGGACGTGCGCCGGGGTGGCGGCGAACTCGTCGACGACGGCGTGCGCGGCGGCGACGGCCTCCTCGACCTGGGCCTCGGTGGGCACGCTGACCTTGCCGACCAGACGTCCGTCGTACGAGTTCGTGACGTCGAAGGTGGCCTCGCCGGTGGCCTCGCGGCCGGCGAGCCAGAAGGCGTGGGTGGTCGTCATCGCGTACCGGCCCTTTCCGTTTCGGTGCATCGCTGGAGGGTGCGAGGGGGGTGCTCTCGCGCTCTGGTGACACGTTAGGGCGAAGCGGGCGGGCGGGGGCTTGTCCGGTGTGGAGTGGTGGACGGGAACTCCTGTCCGCTTTGGCGGAAGCGGCCGCGCGTCACCAGGTGCGGTAGGCGGAGAAGGGGCGCCGCTCGCCCTGGCCCCAGCGGGCGGCGATCCAGAGGTCCTCGTGGCGGAAGAGGCCCGCGAGCTCCTCGTTGCCGTCGTCGGTGTCGCGGTCGAAGGTGCGCCGGTCGACCTCCTCGCCGGTGGCCGCGTCGAGGACGTACAGCTCGTCGAGGCCCTTCCGGGAGCGGGTGAAGACCGAGACGCGGCCGTCGTCGGCGTGCATCGCCGTGGCCTCGCGCCAGGAGCCCCAGGACTCGGAGGTCCACAGCTCCTTGCCGGTGGCCGGGTCGACGGCGGTGACGCCGCTGCCGGAGCTGTCGAAGACCTTGCCGTCCGCGACGGCGACGGCGCCGCTGCCGAGCTGGAACTCGCCCTGGCGGCGGCCGTCCGCACCGAAACCGACGAAGGCGTGGAGGCCGTGCGGCACCGCGTCCTGGACCATGAGGACCGTCGGCTCGGCGGACAGGAAGGACACGACGGCCTTCGGGTCGACGGGCCGCCGGGCGCCGAGCGCCGAGGTCCACAGCTCCTTGCCGGTGGCCGGGTCGAAGGCGGCCAGCTTCGCCTCGGTCGCGCACCGCAGGGCCGCCAGGACCCGCTCGGGCGCGACGGCCACCGCGCGCGGGACACAGCCGTCGGGCACGGCGGCCTTCCAACGCGGGGCGCCGGTGCGCGGGTCGAAGGCACGCAGCGCCCGGTCGCCCGGGAGGACGGGCCGGGTGCGCCGGCCCGGGTCCTCGTCCCACTGCGCGTCCTCGTCACGGAGGACGGCGAGCCCGGAGCCGGTGGCGAGGACGCCGGTGGCGTCCTCCGGGTCGGTGTCGCCCGGAGTGCGGGTGGTGCGCCACAGTTCACGGCCGGTTTTCAGGTCGATCGCGGCGACGGTGGCGCAGCCCTTGCCCGCCTGCCCGGTCCGGCCGCCCGTGCCCGGGTCCATGAGACCGATCAGCGCGACCGCGTCGGCGGTGTCGCCGGGGGCCGCGCCGCCGCCGACGCCGCTGGTGGCGCAGATCTCGGCCCGGCCGGGCACGGCGTACTCCCAGCGGCGCGCGCCCGTCCGGGCGTCGAAGCCGGTGACGGCGTCGAAGCGGCTGCGGACGACGGTGTCGCCGACGACCCAGGCCGCGTTGCCGTACGGGGCGGCCGGCTTGTCGTACGGGGTGTCCCAGGCGCGCTCCATGGAGTCGCCCGGCATGTGCCCGGTCTCGGAGGCCACGCAGGAGGCGAGCCCGCCGCCGAGGGCGAGCAGGACACCGAGGACCACCAGCCAGGCGATCCATGGCCCCCGCGACCCCGCCGCCGCGCCGCCCGTCCCTCGTGCCGCCATGCCGCTCTCCCCCGGTCGAAGCTGTCGTGACCTCGTCAGCCTAGGGCCTGGCCGGCCATGATCCGCCGGACGGGCCCTGGGCGACGGTCGATCACCCGCGGCGCTCGGTCGAGACGATGGCCCAGACGCCCGCGACCACGATCGCGCCGCCGAGTGCGATCGACCAGGTCAGGGACTCGTTCAGGATCAGGGCGCCGAGAGCGACGGCGACGACCGGGTTCACGTAGGCGTAGGTCGCGACGAGGGAGACGGGCGCGGTCTGGAGGAGCCAGGCGTAGGCGGTGAAGGCGATGAGCGAGCCGAAGACGACCAGGTAGCCGAGGGCGAACCAGGCGCTGCCGGGCACGGCCGCCAGGTCGAGGCCGTGCTGCTCGCCGCGGACCAGGCCGACGCCGAGGCCCGCGAGGCCGCCCGCGAGCATCTCGTACACGCTCGCGGTGAACGGGTTGGCGGGCATCGGGATCCGCGAGGAGACGAAGGAGCCGGCCGACCAGCTGAGGGCCGCGACGACCACGAGCAGGACGCCGCCGAGCTGCACCTCGCCGCTGAGCCCGGGCAGCGTCAGCACCGCGAGTCCGGCGAGCCCGAGCAGTACGCCCACGGTCCCGCCCAGGCTCGGGCGCTCGCCGGAGACCGCCTTGAGGACCACGACCCAGACCGGGACGACGGCGACCAGCAGCGCGGCGAGCCCCGACGGCACGGACGTCTCGGCGAGGACGACGAGCCCGTTGCCGCCGAGGATCAGCAGCAGGCCGACGGCGACCGCGGAGGCCAGCTGCCGCGGGCTCACCTTGAGCGCGGCCGGACCCTGCCGCCAGGCGATGACGCCGGCGAGCAGCACGCCCGCGGTGACGAAGCGGGTGCCCGCGGACAGGAACGGCGGCAGGTCGTGGACGACGACCCGGATGCCGAGGTACGTGGAGCCCCAGACGACGTACACGATCCCGAGCGCCGCCCACACCGCGGCGGGGATCCGGCGGGCGGGTCGGGCGGCCGCGGGGGCCGGACCGACTGACGGGGCGTCTGAGGCTTCTGGAGCCGTACCTGCGGCGGGGGTTGTCATGCCCAGGAGATTAGGCAGTCAGGGGCATGCGGACCAACAATTCTGCCCGGGATCGGGCACGCTGGGCCCGGAACGGCGGCGACTCCCCGTCATTCCCCCTTCGGGAGCGGGGCCGTGCCGCCGTCGCCCGTCGCCTTCAGGGCCAGCCACAGCTCCATCCGCACGTCCGGGTCGTCGAGCGAGCGGCCGAGGATCTCCTCCACCCGGCGCATCCGGTAGCGCAGCGTGTGGCGGTGGACGCCCAGGTCGGCGGCGGCCGCGTCCCACTGGCCGTGGCGGGAGAGCCAGGCCCGGAGGGAGGCGACCAGGTCGCCTCGGCCGGTGGCGTCGTGTTCGTACAGGGCGCGCAGCAGGCCGTCGGCGAAGGCGCGGACCGCGTCGTCGGCGAGGAGGGGCAGGACGGAGCCGGCCGCCAGTTCCTCGTGCTCGACCAGGGCGCGGCCGCGCCGCCGGGCCACCGAGAGCGCCTGCTCGGCCTGCTTGTAGGCGGCTGCCGCGGCGATCGGGCCGGTCGGGGCCGAGAGCCCCACCACCAGGCCCGCCTCCTCCGCCTCGCGCGTGGCGAACGCCTCGCACGCGGTGACGACCGCTCCGCCGTCACCGGCGAGGACCACGAGCCGCTCGCCGCCCTCCGGGCCCTCCGGCACGGTCAGCACCGACTCGCCCGCGCGGGCGGCCGCGGCCTCCAGCGTCTCGGCGAGCGCCGAGAGCGGCGGCTCGCCCTCCTTCGGCTCGGCCGACGCGACCGGCTCGGCGATGAGCAGCCGGAACGGGGCGTCGAGCAGCCCGCCGTACAGGTCGCCCGCCACGGCCCGCGCGTGGTCCGGCTGGCCGGCGAGCAGCATCCGCAGCACCGCCGCGCCGAGCCGCTGCTCGGCGGCCTGGAGCGAGCGGGAGCGTTCCGTGGTGAGGGTGAGCAGGGCGATCGCCGAGTGCACGGCGTAGCGCTCGGCCGTGCCCAGCGGAGCTCCCGTGCCGACCGCGAGCGCCCCGCGGACCCGTCGCCCGGTGCCGAGGGACTGCAGCTCGACCCGGTCGTCGGTGCCGCCGACGACCGCGCTCGCGGGCGCGGGCCGCTCCCGGAGCCGTTCCACGTCGGACGTGAGCCGGGCGGCCCGGCGCGCCGCCCACTCGGGCGCGACGGCGATCACGGTGCCGGAGGTGTCGTACAGCGCGGCCCAGCCGTCGACGTGCGCCGCGAGCCGGGCGACGACGGCGTCGGGGCCCTCGGCGAGCGCGGCCCTGGTCAGCTCGCGCTGCGCCTCGAATCCGGCGGTCACGGCCCGGTACTGGTCGGCGGCGATGGCCGCGGACACGGCCTTGCTGATGGCGAGGAACGGCGTCCGCCGCGGCACTTCGAGCAGCGGCAGGTGCTCCTCGCGGGCCGCTTCGAGCAGCGCCGCCGGGATGTCCTCGTAGTTGACGCCGACGGCGAAGCCGAGCCCCACGACGCCGGCGCCGAGCAGCCGCCGCACATAGCGCCGCATCGCCTCGGGGTCCTCGGCGTCGAGCGTGAGGGCGGTGGTGAGCAGCAGTTCGCCGCCCTCCATGTAGGGGACGGGGTCGGTGAGCTCGCTCACGTGCGCCCAGCGCACGGGGGTGTCGAGGCGGTCCTCACCGGCACGGACGGTGAGCTTGAGCGCCGAGTGCTGGACGAGCGAGGCGAGGGTGGGCGGCATTGGGGACCGTCGGACCTTTGAGGTTCTGGGGAGGGAGGTGCGCGTCGGGGGTGGGGGGTCGCGCGGATGGGGAGGCGGCCGCCCGTCGGGGGCGGCGTGTCCCTGATTCTGCCAGTCCGCACCGGGCCCCGCCCTCGCCCGTACGCCGCATCCTCGCCCGTTCGCCGCCGCCTTGCCCGTACGCCGCGCCCTCCCTGCCCCGGCCGGTTCCGCCCGCCCGTCCTCAGCCGCGCAGGTCGACCAGGAGCGGCGGGGTGCGCTCGCCCCCGACGTGCGTGAGGGACAGGACGGCGTGGCCCGGCGGCACGGCGTGGGCGAGGTCGGAGGCGGACCATCGCTCGCGCTCGACCTCGCGCACCGTCACCGCCTCCGTCGTCACCGCCTTGCCGGTCATCAGCTTGCGGAGGGCGTGGAAGGCCCGGGTCATCGGCTGGTCGGCGAAGACGGTGTGGTGGGCGACCTCGGTGGTCTCCACCCGTTCGGTGCCCCACGCCTCGGCGAAGGCCCGGCCGTCCCAGTTGGGGATGCCCGCGAAGGCCATCCGGCAGCCGACCACCGCGAGCAGCGGCCCGTGCAGCGCGGCCGGCACCTCCGCGAGGGTACGGAGGGCGAGGACGACGCCCGCGTTCTGCGGGCGCAGCCGCTGCAGGGCCCGCACGGTCCCGGGGGTGAGCGCGCCGGCCGCGTCGTCGAGCACCAGGCAGGCGAAGTGGCCGCGCGACGGGCGGTCCCGGTCCCGGTCCCGTACGACGGACTGGAACTGGGCGAGCAGCAGCCGGTTGAGGAGCCGGGCGGCCTCCTCGTGGGCGCCGTCGGGGAGGCCGATCCGGACCCGTACGGGGTGCTGGGCGACGGCGCGCAGGGAGAACGGGCGGCCGTCCGCGCCGCCGCCGAAGAACTCGGCGAACACCGGCCGGTCGAGCGCCGCGAGCCGGTCGGCGAGGACGGGGCCGAGGTCGGTCGCGGTGCCGACCTGGCGGATCCGGGACTCCAGCTCGCGCCGCATCGCCTGGGCGGCGGTGTCCTCGGGCAGCAGGTCGAGCAGGGTGCGCAGGGTCTCGGGCCGGGCCTCCAGGAGCTCGCGGAGCACCGGGACGGTGGGGAAGCGGTCGTACGCGGCCCGGTAGGGGCCGATGAGCTGGGCGAGGACGGTGGCGGCGCGGCGGGTCTCCACGCCCTCCATGTCGCCGACGAGTCCTTCGGCGAGGAAGGCGGCGGCCTCGTCGGGGTCGGTCGCCCCGGCGTAGAGGTCGAGGTCGTACGGAGAGGACGGGTCGCCGAGCCGGATCACGACGTCGTAGGCCCCCTCGGGGCCGAGCGGCGCGCCGGTCGCGGCGACGGCGACGACGGAGCAGCCGCCCGCGAGGGCCTGGAGGGTGAGCGACTCGACGACCGGGGCGACGAGGGAGCGGGTCTTGCCGGATCCGGAGGGACCGACGGCGAGCAGCGAGGTGGCGAGGAGTCCGGGGTCGAGGGCGAGACCGGCCTGGTGGTAGTCGCGGGGCGTGCGCTCGCCGGCCGGGTACCGCCCGACGCGGACCTGGCCGAGGAGCAGGTCGTGCGTGGCCGCCCGGCCGGGCAGGTCGCGGTCGCCGGACGGGTGGCCGCCCGCGGCCGGCCCGTCGCGGAGCAGCTTTCCGACCAGGGCGGCGCGGCGCACGGCGTCGTGGCGGGTGTCCTGCCAGGCGCGTCGGACGCGGGCGCAGTCGACGTCGTTCATCCGGCCGTCGGCGACGGCGGCGGCGAGCAGGTCGGCGGCCTGCGACTCGCCCGCCTCGCGGAGCTCGGGCCACTGGGAGCGGGGGACGACGGGCCCGGCGGGCGCGGCGGGCGCGGTCCGGGCGGCGGCGGACGCCGCGGTACGGGCGCGCCGGGCCCGGACGAGGCCCTTCCAGTCGCCGAGCCGGGCGAACGGCCACAGGACGAGGAGGGTGATCAGCGTGTAGAGGGTGTAGACGACGAACGGCGAGGTGAACACGTCGAACCCGCCGGTGAGCAGGGCGACGAGCGCGAGCACGGGCGACACGACGGGCAGCGGGTCCCAGTCGAGGCCGAAGGCCTCGGGCCAGACGAGGACGAGGGTGCCCAGGGCCATGGCGCCCGCGAGGGCGGCGCGGGTGCCGGGGCGGAACCGGCCGACGTAGTGCCGGACGATCGTGCGCCAGGAGCCGAGGAAGCCGATGGCGGCCACGAGGACGAGGAGGAACACGCCGTCGTACATGGCGCGGGCCGCCTGGCCGTGCCAGTCCACGGGAGCGGTGGTGGCCGGGTACCACCATTCCCTCGGCGTGAGCAGCCAGAGGAACTCGGGCTTGTACGGGAAGACCTCGGAGCGCCAGGCGGACCAGGCGAGCAGTCCGATCGCCACCGGGATCAGCATCCCGGCGATGGTGACCGGCGCGAGCCGCTCGGGCCCCTCGGGGCCGGGCGGCACGTGCCGGAACCGCCAGATCCCCGGCCCCGCCTCCGGCCGCGGCGCGTCCAGCCACGCGGCGACCGGGCCGGCGGCGCCGGTCGCCGGGACGGGCCGCGGCGGCGCGGCGGGCGGCGCGGGCACCCCGGCCGGGGCCGGTCGCCGCGCCTCGGCGGAC
>NZ_JBHXTJ010000080.1:1043-14692 GCF_042677525.1 Streptomyces sp. NPDC127114 | reverse complement strand
ACGAGGCCATGAAGATCGCCGAACAGATGGAGAAGGACGGCGTCACGAGCGGCGAGCCCACCGTCTCCGTCGCCGGCTGACCCGGCCGCCACCGGCAAGCCCCTCCCTCGGGAGGGGCTTTTCCGTACCTCCGGAACGGCGAGAAGTTCGTACCCCCTCGTCGGCGGGAACGGCGGTAAGGTGCCAGGACCAGTAGAACCGTACGGTGAGGCCCCACGTGTTGACGCAATCATCGACGCGGGTCCTCGAACCCGCCGACCTCGGCGCCGCGCTCGCCGTCCTGGACAGCGCCCCTGTCGAGAACGCCTTCGTCACCGCCCGCGTCCAGCTCGCCGGGCTCGACCCCTGGCGCCTCGGCGGCGAGATGTGGGGCTGGTACAGCGACGGACACCTCACCTCGCTGTGCTACTCCGGCGCCAACCTCGTGCCCATCTGCGCCACCCCCGAGGCCGTCCGCGCCTTCGCCGAACGGGCCCGCCGGGCCGGCCGCCGCTGCTCCTCCATCGTCGGCCCCGCCGGACCCACCGCCCAGCTGTGGCGGCTCCTCGAACCCAGCTGGGGCCCCGCCCGCGACGTCCGCGCCCACCAGCCGCTGATGGTCACCGACCGGCCCTCCGACACCGTCGAGGCGGACCCGCTGGTCCGCCGCGTCCGCAAGGACGAGATGGACGTGATCATGCCCGCGTGCGTCGCCATGTTCACCGAGGAGGTCGGCATCTCCCCGCTCGCCGGCGACGGCGGGCTGCTCTACCAGGCCCGGGTCGCCGAACTCGTCGGCTCCGGCCGCGCCTTCGCCCGCATCGAGGACGGCAAGGTCCTCTTCAAGGCCGAGATCGGCGCCGCCACCCGCCAGGCCTGCCAGATCCAGGGCGTCTGGGTCGCCCCCGAACACCGCGGCAAGGGCCTCTCCGAGACCGGCATGGCCGCCGTCCTGCGGTACGCGCTCGCCGACGTCGCACCCGTCGTCAGCCTCTACGTCAACGACTACAACGCCCCCGCCCGCGCGGCCTACCGCCGCGTCGGCTTCGAGGAGGTCGGCGCCTTCATGAGCGTGCTGTTCTGACCGGCTTGTAGGGTGCGGCGCATGGATGACACCGAGGTCGTGATCGCGCCGGTCAATCTCGCCGCACGGGTCGACGAGGCCCTCGCCGTCCAGGCCGTCGCCTTCGGCCTCGACGCGGCCGAGGTGGCCGTACGCCGCCACATCGTGCTGCGCCACCTCCTCAGCCCCGGCGCGTGCGCGTACGGTGCCACCACACCCGACGGTCGGCTCGTCGGCTTCGTCTACGGCATGCCCAACGACCGGTCCCACTGGTGGTCGACGGTGGTGGAGCCGTACCTGCGCGCCGAGGGCAACGTCGAGTGGCTCGACGGCTCCTTCGTCATCACCGAGCTGCACGTCCACCCCGACTTCCAGGGCAGGGGAGTGGGCCGCGACCTGATCACCACCATCACCGACCGGTCCGAGCTGCCGCGCTCCATCCTCTCCGCGATCGACACCGAGAGCCCCGCCCGCGGCCTGTACCGCTCGCTCGGCTACACCGACCTCGCCCGGCAGGTCCACTTCCCCAGCGCGCCCCGCCCCTACGCGGTGATGGGAGCCCCGCTGCCGCTCCGGCGCGGGAACTGATTTCACCGACCAGGGGCGACCCGGCTAACCTCCTAGCCATCACCGATTACCCGGCATTACCCGGCAGGAGTACGAGAACCATGGCCAACGCACCGGTCCAGCGCATGTCCCAGTTGATGGCGAAGACGCTGCGCGACGACCCGGCGGACGCCGAGGTCCTCAGCCACAAGCTCCTCGTCCGCGCCGGCTACGTCCGCCGCACCGCCGCGGGCATCTGGAGCTGGCTGCCCCTCGGCAAGAAGGTCCTGTCCAACGTCGAGCGCATCGTGCGCGAGGAGATGGACGCCATCGGCGCCCAGGAGGTGTCCCTCCCGGCGCTGCTGCCCCGCGAGCCCTACGAGGCCACCGGCCGCTGGGACGAGTACGGCGCGGAGCTGTTCCGCCTCCAGGACCGCAAGGGCGGCGACTACCTCCTCGGCCCGACGCACGAGGAGATCTTCACCCTGCTGGTGAAGGACCAGTGCTCGTCCTACAAGGACCTGCCGGTCACGCTCTACCAGATCCAGACGAAGTTCCGCGACGAGGCCCGCCCGCGGGCCGGCATCCTGCGCGGCCGCGAGTTCCTGATGAAGGACTCGTACTCCTTCGACCTGGAGGACGAGGGCCTGGCGAAGTCCTACGCCCTGCACCGCCAGGCCTACCAGCGCGTCTTCGAGCGCCTCGGCCTCGACTACCGCATCTGCGCGGCCACCGCCGGCGCCATGGGCGGCTCCAAGTCCGAGGAGTTCCTGGCCCCCGCCGAGGCCGGCGAGGACACCTTCGCCGACTGCCCGAACTGCGACTTCGCGGCCAACACCGAGGCGGTGTACTACGAGCTGAAGGCCGTCGACGGCTCCGCCGTGCCCGCCGCCGAGGACATCCCCACCCCGGACACCCCGACCATCGAGACGCTGGCCGCCTCCCTCGGCGTCCCGGCCTCCGCCACGCTCAAGAACCTCCTCGTGAAGGTCGACGGCGAGATCGTGGCCGTGGGCGTGCCCGGCGACCGCGAGGTCGACCTGGGCAAGGTCGAGGCGCACTTCGCCCCGGCGACCGTCGAGATGGTCACCGAGACCGACTTCGCCGAGCGCCACGACCTGGTCCGCGGCTACGTCGGCCCGCAGGGCCTGGACAAGGTGAAGTACCTCGCCGACCCGCGGGTGGCGCCGGGCACCGCCTGGATCACCGGCGCCAACAAGGACGGCATGCACGCGAAGAACGTCGTCGCGGGCCGTGACTTCGAGGTCGACGAGTACGTGGACGTCGTCGTCATCCAGGACGGCGACCCCTGCCCGAAGTGCGGCACCGGCCTGAAGCTGGACCGTGCCATCGAGATCGGCCACATCTTCCAGCTGGGCCGCAAGTACGCCGACGCCCTCAAGCTCGACGTCCTCGGCCAGAACGGCAAGCCGGTCCGCGTGACCATGGGCTCGTACGGCATCGGCGTCTCGCGCGCGGTGGCGGCGCTCGCCGAGCAGACCGCCGACGACAAGGGCCTGTGCTGGCCCGCCGAGGTCGCCCCGGCCGACGTCCACGTGGTCGCCGCCGGCAAGGCGCTCCAGACCGAGCTGGCCCTCGAGGTCTCCGACAAGCTCGCCGCCGCGGGCCTGCGGGTCCTGGTCGACGACCGCGCCGGCGTCTCCCCGGGCGTCAAGTTCACCGACGCGGAGCTCATCGGCGTCCCGAAGATCCTGGTCGCCGGCCGCCGCGCGGCGGAGGGCGTCGTGGAACTGAAGGACCGCCGCACCGGCGAGCGCGAGGAGCTCCCGGTGGACGAGGCCATCGCCCGTCTGTCGGCCTGATCCGACCCGAAGGGGCGCGACCCGCGAGGTCGCGCCCCTTCGGCGTTCCCGCCGTGCCGGTGTCGTCCCGTGCCGGCGTCGTCCCGTGCCGGGCGTCAGGAGGTCTCCTCCCTCGGCGCCGGGTCCACCGACGCGCCCGTCAGGTCCTCGATCGCGTCCACCGCGTCCGCCCGGCCGGCCAGGTACGCCTCCGTCGGCGGAGGCGGCGTCGGCGGTACCGGCGTCGGCAGGGGCGCGTAGTGGTGTCCGGCGGCCGGGGCGGCCGAGCCGCGTTCGAGGAAGCGGAGCAGCTCCACCGGGATCGGCAGCACCAGCGTCGAGTTCTTCTCGGCCGCGACGGCCATCACCGTCTGCAGCAGCCGCAGCTGCAGCGCGGACGGCGCGTCCGCCATCTGGTGCGCCGCCTCCGCCAGCTTCTTCGACGCCTGCAGCTCCGCGTCCGCGTTGATCAGCCGCGCCCGCCGCTCCCGGTCCGCCTCCGCCTGCCGGGCCATCGACCGCTTCATGGTCTCCGGCAGCGAGACGTCCTTGATCTCGACCCGGTCGATCTGCACGCCCCAGCCGATCGCCGGCGAGTCCAGCATCAGCTCCAGGCCCTGGTTGAGCTTCTCCCGGTTGGACAGCAGGTCGTCCAGGTCGCTCTTGCCGATGATCGACCGCAGCGAGGTCTGCGCCATCTGCGAGACGGCGAACCGGTAGTCCTCCACCCGCACCAGCGCCTCCGCCGCGTCCACGACCTTGAAGTAGACGACCGCGTCCACCCGCACGGTCACGTTGTCCCGGGTGATGCCCTCCTGGGCGGGGACCGGCATCGTGACGATCTGCATGTTCACCTTGTGCAGGCGGTCCACGAACGGAACGATCATGTTGAACCCGGGCTGGCGCACCTCACCGCGCAGCCGCCCGAAGCGGAACACGACGCCGCGTTCGTACTGCTTGACCACCCTGGCCGCCGCACCGGCGTACGCGGCTGCCACCGCGGCCGCTCCCACGGCGGCCATCAACAGTTCCTGGATCATCACGGCCCCCTGCCATCGAGCCGAGCCGGACGTTACAAAAAGGGTATTCCCCCTCAAGCCGTCCGCTACAACCAGCCCGCGAACTCCAGCAGCAGCTCCGCGTCCGCCCGCCGGCCCGCCGTGAGCGACCGGGTCGCGGACTCGACGGCGCGGAACAGGGTCCAGCCGCGCAGCCGCTCCCGGTCGACGTCCAGGGCGTCGGCGAGCTTGTTCACCCGGCGGCGGGCGGCCGAAGCCCCGGAGGAGGCGGCCACCAGGTCCTCCACCCGGTCCCGGACGAGTCGCGCGAGGTCGTAGGCGCGCTCGCCGACCAGCGGCTCGGGGCCGACCGCGAGCCACGGCGCCCGGTCGCCGGCCAGGACCTTGCCCTGCCGGAACTGGCCGTGCAGCAGGAGGGTCTCGGGGGACCGGGCCACCAGCTCCTCGCGCGCGGCGAGCGCGGCGGCGACCAGCTCACCCGCCTCGTCGTCGGACCGGTAGCGCTCCATGGCCTCGGCCTGCCGGTCCGTACGCCCGGCGACCGACTCGAAGCCGTGTCCGGCGGGCGGCTCCACCCACAGCTTCCGTACCGTCCCGGCGGCCTCCAGGAGGGCCTTCGCCTCCGGCAGGGAGCGCAGGGACACCTCCGGGTGCAGCCGCTCCAGGACGAGGCCGCCGTTCCCGGTCTCGCCGAGCAGCCGCGCCGCGCCCCAGCCGTTCCAGTGCGCGAGCGCGTCCCGCTCCAGGTCCGGACGGGCGAATCCGGGCGCGATCTTCACGACCGCGTCGGGAACGAGGACGACGAGGCTGCTGCGCCCGCCGGGGGCCATCACCCGTTCGGCGACGAGCCCGGCGTCCTCCAGCGTGTCCTCGGCGAGCTCCGGGAGCTCCCCGAGCCATTCGGCCGCGACAGCGTCCCCGTACGTCTCGCCGAGAGCCCGCACCAGTCGCTGCGGCGGTTCGAAACCCATGCGTGCGTTGATTCCTTCGTGTCCTTCGACGGCGCTCGGCCCGGCTCACGGTCCAAGCCCGGGGCAACTCCCCGGACAGGCCCTAGGCCCGCTCCGCGAGCCCAGGAAAGGTTACGTCGCTGCCGCGCCAGCGGGCCGCGCGCACCGCCGCCTCGCGCAGGGCCGCCGCCGCCTCGCGGCGCAGCGGGCCGTCGGCGGAGCGGACGAGGTCGGAGTAGACGCCGGCCACCCGGTCCTCCAGGACCGCCGCGAGCCGTACGGCGGCGGCCGGGTCCGGTACGGCGAACGGCAGCTCGTAGCCGCCGGCCGCGGCGACGGGGTCGCCGTCCAGGTCCCGCACGGTGCGGCGCAGCGCGTCCCGGCGGGCGCGGTGGGCCTCGTAGGCGGCGGTGGCCTCGGCGCGCCGGGCCTCGTCGACGCGGGCGCCGACGACCCCGTAGCCGTACACGGCGGCGTGCTCCGCGGCGAGTGCGGCCTGGGCCGCGTCGAGCGCGCTCATCCACGGCCCCCTTCGGTCAGCAGGTAGGCGTGCGCCGCGCCGGACGCGGCGACGGAGGCGAGCAGCCGGGCGTACTCCGGCGGCGCGGTCAGCAGCGCGGCCGTGTGGGCGTCGGCGGTCGCCCGTACGGCGGTGGTGAGGTCCCGGAGCGCCGCGGCGGGATCGGACGGCACCCGGACGAGCGCGAGGGACCGGGAGGGGGAGGGAGAAGGGGAGGCGGAGGAACTGGTGGCGGGCGAGGCGGACGCGCCGGGGGCGGGCGCCGTGCCCGCTTCGCCCAGCGCCTTCACATGGGCCGCCACCGACGCCCGCAGCGGCGCCAGCCGGGCCGCGAGGGCCGGGTGCCCTTCGATGACCGCGTCGTAGCGCAGCAGCAGGTCACGGCTGGTGCCCGCCGAGCGGGCGCGCAGCGCGGCCTCGGCGGCCGCCGCCCGTTCGGCGGCGCTCGGCTCCCTCGGGCCGTCCCCGTCGCCGTCGGACGTGCAGCCCGCGAGCGTCATCGCCGCCCCTGCCGCGCCTGCCGCGCCCGCCGTCAGGAGCGCGCGTCTGCCCACCGTCGTCACGCCTCCTCCTCCCTCGCGTGTTCGAAGATCTTCGAAGATCGCCGCAGGCGAGCGTACCCGCGACCCCCGGCCCGGTGGACGGCAACACCCTCCGGGACCGGATACCCTTTGATCTGACACGCGACGAACCCACAACAGCACACGCGGCCGAGGAGTCACCCGGATGAGCACCACCCAGAACGAACGGCTGCGCGGTCTTCTGGAGCCGCTCGTTCACGCGAAGGACCTCGACCTCGAGGAGATCGAGGTGTCCCGGGCCGGCCGTCGCGGACTGCTGAGGGTCGTCGTCGACTCGGACGAGGGCGTCGAACTCGACGTCTGCGCCGAGCTGAGCCGCGTCATCTCCGAGAAGCTCGACGAGACGGACGCGATGGGCGAGGGCGAGTACGTCCTCGAAGTCAGCTCCCCGGGCGCCGACCGTCCGCTCACCCAGCACCGTCACTACCTGCGTGCCACCGGCCGTCTGGTCAAGCTCCAGCTGACCGCCGAGGCCGGCGGCGGCGAGGTCGTCACCCGTGTCCTCGCCGTGGACGAGGACGGGCTGGACACCGAGGTGCCGGGCGTGAAGGGCCGCAAGGCGACCGCCCGCCGGATCGAGTTCTCCGAGATCGCCAAGGCGCGTGTCGAGATCGAGTTCAACCGCAAGGACAAGAAGGAAGAGGAGGCGTAGCCGTGGACATCGACGTGAAGCTCCTGAAGGGCTTGGCACAGGAGAAGGAAATCTCCTTCGAGATGCTGGTCGAGGCGATCGAGTCGGCCCTCCTCATCGCCTACCACCGCACCCCCGACGCCCGCCGCCACGCGCGCGTGGAGCTGGACCGGCAGACCGGACACGTGACGGTGTGGGCGAAGGAAGACCCCTCCGAGCTGGAGGAGGGCCAGGAGCCCAAGGACTTCGACGACACGCCGTCGGACTTCGGGCGGATCGCGGCGAGCACCGCCCGCCAGGTCATCCAGCAGCGGCTGCGCGACGCCGAGAACGACGTCACCTTCGGCGAGTACGCGCGCCGCGAGGGCGACATCGTGGCCGGCCAGGTGCAGCAGGGCAAGGACCCGCAGAACGTCCTCGTCCGGCTGGACGACCGTCTCGAGGCGATCCTGCCGAAGCAGGAGCAGGTGCCGGGCGAGGAGTACACGCACGGTCTCCGGCTGCGCACGTACGTCGTCCGGGTGGCGAAGGGTGTGCGCGGTCCGTCCGTCACCCTCTCGCGCACCCACCCCAATCTGGTGAAGAAGCTGTTCGCCCTGGAGGTGCCGGAGATCGCCGACGGTTCCGTCGAGATCGCCGCCATCGCCCGTGAGGCCGGCCACCGCACCAAGATCGCCGTCCGGTCCACCCGTTCGGGCCTGAACGCCAAGGGCGCCTGCATCGGCCCCATGGGCGGCCGGGTGCGCAACGTGATGGCGGAGCTGCTCGGCGAGAAGATCGACATCGTCGACTGGTCGGACGACCCGGCCGAGCTCGTGGCGAACGCGCTGTCACCCGCCCGGGTGTCCAAGGTCGAGATCGTCGACCTGGCGGCCCGTTCCGCCCGGGTGACGGTGCCCGACTACCAGCTGTCCCTGGCCATCGGCAAGGAGGGCCAGAACGCCCGCCTCGCCGCGCGGCTCACCGGCTGGCGGATCGACATCCGTCCGGACACCGAGCAGCAGGGCGAGGGCGCCGCCCGGTAACACGGGCGCCCGGTCCCGTACCGGCACTGATCCTTTTTGGCCAACGACTGTTCGATTTTTGCCCCGAACGGGTGAGGTCGGTACGGGGAGGTAGACTTAACGTGTCTGGCCGGACGCATGCCCGCGTGTGCCCTGAGCGAACCTGTGTGGGATGCCGGGAGCGAGCGGCCAAGAGCGATCTGCTGCGGATCGTGATGAATAAGGACGAGTGCGTTCCCGATCATCGCGGTACGCTGCCCGGCCGGGGTGCGTACGTGCACCCCGCCTTGGTCTGTCTCGACCTGGCGGTGCGCCGTCGGGCGTTCCCGCGGGCCTTTCGGGTCCAGGGGCCGCTCGACACGACGGCGCTGCGCGCGGATGTCGAGCAGACTGCACCGTAGAGATGTACGGCACAAAAGATGTACGGCACGGAACCCCGTGCGGTCAGGTACCTCGCGAGTTGGAAGTAGGTCGAGATTGCGATGAGCACTCGATGAGTACGCGATGAGTACGCCCATGAAGTAGCGACGGTCCGGCGGTAACCGGACCTAAAAGGAGCGAAGTGGCTAAGGTCCGGGTATACGAACTCGCCAAGGAGTTCGGTGTGGAGAGCAAGGTCGTCATGGCCAAGCTCCAAGAACTCGGTGAATTCGTCCGTTCGGCGTCCTCGACGATCGAGGCGCCGGTCGTGCGCAAGTTGACTGACGCGTTGCAGGGTCCCGGCGGTGGCGCCGGCAAGACCGCTGCGAAGCCTGGTGCGCCCCGCAAGGCGGCGCCCGCCCCCAAGCCCGCGGCGCCCTCCCCGGCCGCTGCGGCACGTCCCGCTGCCCCCAAGCCCGGCGCCCCGGCCCCCAAGCCGGCCCCCGCCGCGCCCGCGGCTCCGGCCACTCCGGCCGCCCCCGCGAGCAGCACCCCCTCTCCGGCTCCGGCCGCGTCGGGCCCCCGTCCGGGTCCGAAGCCCGCGCCCAAGCCGGCTCCCGCCGCGCCGGCTCCGGCCGCGCCGGAGTTCACCGCGCCTCCGTCGGCCCCGGCCGCCGGTCCGCGCCCCGGTGGTGCCACCCCCGGCCCGCGTCCGACCGCTGCCCGTCCGGGCCAGCAGTCGCCGCGTCCGGGTCAGCAGGCCCCCCGTCCCGGCCAGCAGGCCCCGCGTCCGGGCGGTCGCCCGGCCGGCCCGCGTCCGGGCAACAACCCCTTCACCTCCGGTGGCTCCACCGGCATGGCGCGCCCGCAGGCGCCCCGTCCGCAGGGTGGCGCTCCGCGTCCCGGCGGCCAGGGCGGTCCCGGCGGCGCCCCGCGCCCGCAGGGTCCCGGCGGCGTTCCCGGCGCCCCGCGCCCCCAGGGCGGCGCTCCGCGTCCGACCCCGGGCGGCATGCCCCGTCCGCAGGCTCCGCGCCCCGGCGGCGCGCCCGGCGGTAACCGTCCGAACCCGGGCATGATGCCGCAGCGTCCCGCTGCAGGCCCGCGTCCGGGCCCCGGCGGCCGTGGCCCGGGTGGCCCCGGCGGTCGTCCGGGCGGTCCCGGTGGCGGCGGCGGTCGTCCCGGCTTCGCCGGTCGTCCGGCCGGTCCCGGCGGTGGCGGCGGCGGCTTCGCCGGCCGTCCCGGTGGTCCGGGTGGCGGCGGCGGTCGTCCGGGTGGTCCCGGCGGCGGTGGCGGCGGCTTCGGCGGTCGTCCCGGCGGCTTCGGTGGTCGTCCCGGCGGCCCGGGTGGCCGTGGTGGCACGCAGGGCGCCTTCGGTCGTCCCGGCGGTCCCGCGCGTCGTGGTCGCAAGTCGAAGCGTCAGAGGCGCCAGGAGTACGAGGCCATGCAGGCCCCGTCCGTGGGCGGCGTGATGCTGCCTCGCGGTGGCGGCGAGACCATTCGCCTGTCGCGCGGTGCGTCCCTCACCGACTTCGCGGAGAAGATCGGCGCCAACCCGGCGTCGCTCGTCGCGGTCATGATGAACCTCGGCGAGATGGTCACGGCCACGCAGTCCGTCTCCGACGAGACGCTGCAGCTCCTCGGCGACGAGATGAACTACACGGTTCAGATCGTCTCCCCCGAGGAGGAGGACCGTGAGCTGCTGGAGTCCTTCGACCTCGAGTTCGGCGAGAACGAGGGCGGCGAAGAGGCCCTGGTCTCCCGTCCGCCGGTCGTGACCGTCATGGGTCACGTCGACCACGGTAAGACCCGACTCCTCGACGCGATCCGCAAGACCAACGTGGTCGCGGGCGAGGCCGGTGGCATCACCCAGCACATCGGTGCCTACCAGGTCGCGACCCAGGTCAACGACGAGGACCGCAAGATCACCTTCATCGACACCCCGGGTCACGAGGCGT
Organism: Streptomyces sp. NPDC127114; assembly: GCF_042677525.1. Taxonomy (NCBI): domain Bacteria; kingdom Bacillati; phylum Actinomycetota; class Actinomycetes; order Kitasatosporales; family Streptomycetaceae; genus Streptomyces; species Streptomyces sp. NPDC127114. Next base: position 4,282 of record NZ_JBHXTJ010000080.1, on the reverse strand, counting down.
TCACCGCCATGCGTGCCCGTGGTGCGAAGTCGACCGACATCGCGATCCTCGTGGTGGCGGCCAACGACGGTGTGATGCCCCAGACGATCGAGGCGCTGAACCACGCCAAGGCGGCCGACGTGCCGATCGTGGTCGCGGTCAACAAGATCGACGTCGAGGGCGCGGACCCGGTCAAGGTGCGCGGTCAGCTGACCGAGTTCGGCCTGGTGGCCGAGGAGTACGGCGGCGACACGATGTTCGTCGACATCTCCGCCAAGCAGGGTCTGAACATCGACAAGCTGCTCGAGGCCGTCGTCCTGACCGCCGACGCCGCCCTGGACCTCCGGGCCAACCCGGACCAGGACGCGCAGGGCATCGCGATCGAGTCCCACCTCGACCGCGGCCGCGGTGCGGTCTCGACCGTCCTCGTCCAGCGAGGCACGCTGCGCATCGGCGACACGATGGTCGTCGGCGACGCGTACGGCCGTGTCCGCGCGATGCTCGACGACAAGGGCAACAACGTCGAGGAGGCGACTCCGTCGACTCCGGTCCTGGTCCTGGGTCTCACCAACGTCCCGGGCGCCGGCGACAACTTCCTGGTCGTCGACGAGGACCGCACCGCCCGCCAGATCGCCGAGAAGCGCGCCGCGCGTGAGCGCAACGCCGCCTTCGCCAAGCGCGTCCGCCGGGTGTCCCTCGAGGACCTCGACAAGGTGCTCAAGGCCGGTCAGGTCCAGGAACTCAACCTCATCATCAAGGGCGACGCGTCCGGTGCGGTCGAGGCCCTGGAGTCCTCGCTGCTCCAGCTCGACGTCGGCGAAGAGGTCGACATCCGCATCCTGCACCGCGGTGTGGGTGCGGTCACCGAGTCGGACATCGACCTGGCCATGGGCTCCGACGCCATCGTCATCGGCTACAACGTCCGTGCGGCCGGCCGTGCCGCGCAGATGGCGGAGCGCGAGGGCGTCGACGTCCGGTACTACTCGGTCATCTACCAGGCGATCGAGGAGATCGAGGCGGCGCTCAAGGGCCTCCTCAAGCCGGAGTACGAAGAGGTCGAGCTCGGTACGGCGGAGATCCGCGAGGTCTTCCGCTCGTCCAAGCTGGGCAACATCGCCGGTGTCCTCATCCGCTCCGGCGAGGTCAAGCGCAACACCAAGGCGCGCCTCATCCGCGACGGCAAGGTCGTGGCGGAGAACCTCAACATCGAGGGTCTGCGTCGCTTCAAGGACGACGTCACCGAGATCCGCGAGGGCTTCGAGGGTGGTATCAACCTCGGAAACTTCAACGACATCAAGGTCGACGACGTCATCGCGACGTACGAGATGCGCGAGAAGCCGCGCGCGTAACGCACGGGACCGCGTTCGGGGCCGGTCGGCGGGAAGTATTTCCGTCGATCGGCCCCGGCCGTTGCGTGTACGGTTTTGATGTTCCTGCCGGGCGAGGGCCCGGCAGGCCGTCGAACCCGAACCGGCGGGACATCCGGCACCGCATGTACGTGGGGACCCTGTCCTTCGATCTGCTCCTCGGCGACGTTCATTCGTTGAAGGAGAAACGCTCCGTCGTCCGGCCCATCGTCGCCGAGCTCCAGCGCAAGTTCTCCGTGAGCGCGGCCGAGGTGGGCGACCAGGACCTCCATCGCAGGGCCCGCATCGGGGTCGCTCTGGTGTCCGGGGACTCGGGGTTCGTGTCGGACGTGCTCGACCGCTGCGAGCGGCTGGTCGCGGCCCGGCCCGAAGTGGAACTGCTGTCCGTGCGACGCAGGCTCCACACTGATGAAGACTGAATGAGCAAGGCAAAGAAGGAGAAGGACCAGTGGCCGACAACGCGCGGGCGAAGAAACTGGCGGACCTCATCCGGGAGGTGGTCGCCGAGAAGCTGCAGCGCGGCATCAAGGACCCGCGCCTGGGCACGCACGTGACCATCACGGACACCCGCGTCACCGGCGACCTGCGGGAGGCCACGGTCTTCTACACGGTCTACGGCGACGAGGAGGAGCGGGCCAGCGCCGCCGCCGGCCTGGAGAGCGCCAAGGGCATCCTGCGCTCGGCCGTCGGCCGGGCCGCGGGCACCAAGTTCACCCCGACGCTCACCTTCGTGGCGGACGCCCTTCCGGAGACCGCCCGGAACATCGAGGACCTGCTCGACCGGGCGCGCGCCTCGGACGCCAAGGTGCGCGAGGCGTCCTCGGGTGCCGCCTTCGCCGGTGAGGCCGACCCCTACAAGAAGCAGGGCGAGGACGAAGCCGCCGAATGAGCACCGCAGCCAAGACGCCCGACGGCCTTGTCATCGTCGACAAGCCGTCGGGCTTCACTTCGCACGACGTCGTGGCCAAGATGCGCGGGATCGCCAAGACCCGCCGCGTCGGCCACGCCGGCACGCTCGACCCCATGGCCACGGGCGTCCTCGTCCTCGGCGTGGAGCGGGCCACCAAGCTGCTCGGTCACCTCGCGCTGACCGAGAAGGAGTACCTGGGCACCATCCGCCTCGGGCAGACCACCATCACCGACGACGCCGAGGGCGAGATCACGGCGTCGGTCGACGCGTCGAAGGTCACCCGCGAGCAGATCGACGCGGGCGTGGCCGAGCTCACCGGCGACATCATGCAGGTGCCGTCGAAGGTCTCCGCGATCAAGATCGACGGCAAGCGGTCCTACGCGCGCGTGCGCGGCGGCGAGGAGTTCGAGATCCCGGCCCGCCCGGTCACCGTCTCCTCCTTCCGGGTGTACGACGTGCGCGAGGACACCGCCGAGGACGGCACGCCGGTCGTGGACCTGGTCGTCTCCGTGGTCTGCTCCTCCGGCACCTACATCCGGGCGCTCGCCCGCGACCTGGGCGCCGGTCTCGGCGTGGGCGGCCACCTGACCGCGCTGCGCCGCACCCGGGTCGGCCCGTACAAGCTGGACAGCGCCCGGACCCTGGACGAGCTCCAGCAGGACCTGACGGTCATGCCGGTCGCCGAGGCCGCGGCGGCGGCGTTCCCGCGCTGGGACGTCGACGAGCGGCGGGCCCGGCTGCTGCTGAACGGCGTACGGCTCGAGATGCCGGCGTACCCGGCGGGCCCGGTCGCCGTCTTCGGGCCGGACGGGCGGCTGCTCGCACTGGTCGAGGAGCAGCGGGGCAAGGCGAAGAGCCTGGCCGTCTTCGGCTGAGCGACCACCTCGGGCCGTCCGGCCCCGATCCGCCGGACGGGCCCGTGGCAGCGGGGGGGGGGCCGGGGGGGGGGCCCGCCCGTGCATTTTTACGGGGGGGGGCCGGGG
>NZ_JBHXTJ010000080.1:0-1033 GCF_042677525.1 Streptomyces sp. NPDC127114 | reverse complement strand
CCGTGGGCGTGTCCGCGGGGCGCAGGGCTACTCGCGGGGCTTTTTGCGGCTCCCCCCCCCCCGGGGCCCGCCGGCCCCCCTCCCCCCGGCGGGCCCGGGGGCGGGGGGGGGGCCTCGGGGGCCCCCCCCCCCCGCCGTCATGTCCCCAGGTTCACCCCTACGGGGAGGCGCTCGAAGTGAACGGGGGAGTGTGAGGGGGCGCGTTCGGCTCGCGCGCTTCTCCCGCTGATCACCGCCGACCTACCGTCGGATCATGGGGAGCGGGGACCTGGCGACACTGGTACGGATCGAGGATCCGCGCGGCCGTCCCCTCGGCACCGGATTCCTCACCGACCACCAGGGCACCCTGCTCACCGGCCACGAGGTCGTCGCCGGACAGCAGGGCCTGCTGCTGAGCGTCCCCGGCGGCCCGGTCCGGCGCGCCACGGCCGCCGACATCACCCCGCTGCCCGAGAGCGGACTCGCCCTCGTCCGGACCGCCGGACTCGCCGCCCGCCCGCTGCCCCTCGCCCACCGGCAGGACATCGAGCCCGGCACGTACGTCCGGATCTCCGCGCACGGCTGGCGCGAGGCCCGCGTCCTCGGCGCCACCGCGGGAGCCGCCCTCGAACTCGCCATCGGCACGGAGGGAGCCGAGGCCCTCAACGACGGCGGAACGGCCGCCGGCGGGCCCGTGCTCGACCCCGCCACCGGCGCCGTCCTCGCCGTCCTCGGCACCGCCGCCCACGGCGACCGGCGCGCCGCGGGACACGCCCTGCCCATCCCCCCGCTGGGGCCCCTCGCCGCGCTGTTCCGCCGCAACGCCGCCACCGTGCCCTGCTACGGCCGCGACCTCAACGCCGCCGGGATCCTGGAGCTCACCGCCACCACCACCGGCGCCCTCGACGACCTGCCCGAGCCGCGCGTCCTCGACGACGGCGCCGCACCCGTCCGCGCCGTCGTCGGCACGCCCGGCACCGGCCGCACCACCGCCCTGGCCGGCATCGCCGCCGCGCGCGCCGGCGGCCCGGCGCCCGCGCCCACCGTCTGGCTG
>NZ_JBHXTJ010000079.1:0-17187 GCF_042677525.1 Streptomyces sp. NPDC127114 | reverse complement strand
ACCGAAGGGAGCGCCCTTGACGCGGCGGTGGAGGGAGCCACACTCGGATCAAGGGCGGCCGCACCAGAAGCCCACACGCAACCCCCACCCGTACGACCTCAGAGACCCGCCACCCCCTCCCGGACCCCAGCCCGTCACCACCTCAGAACCCCCCACCCCTACCCGCCGCGAAATCGCCTCGCCCCCGTCGGCGTACGCCCCCTAAGCTGCCCCGCGAGGGCGGGGTCGTAGCGCAGAGGTCGACGCGCGCGGTCTCCAAAATCGCGAGGACGCCGGTTCGAATCCGGCCGCCCCGCCCTCTCTCTTGCGCGCGTCTCTCGTCCGCCCCAGAGGAATCGCGGAATACGCCACATCGCAGCCCCCGGCCAGCCCTCGGCCAAGCCCCCGGCTCCTCCGCCGTCCCGCTGCCTAGCACCCCGCCCTAATTCAGCCGCGCCCGTGCCGCCTTCGCGCGGTTTCTGATCGTCTGCGCCGCGCTCGGTTCCACCGCGTCCATGATCGTCGCGTACGCCTCCATCTCCGCCGCCCCGGTGAGGAAGTCGCCGCGCTGCACCAGCAGCTCCGCGCGTTCGTAGCGCAGGCGGGCCGGGTGGGATGGGAGGAGGAGGGAGAGTTCCACGGCCCAGAGGGCGACGTCGGAGCGTTCGGGGCGGGTCGACGCCCAGGCGCGGATGTTGTTGAGGATGCGCAGCACGATCGCCGCCGGTGTGGCCGGCCGCAGCATCGACGGGTCGAGCGCCTCTCCCGTGGCGCCCGCGACCAGGAGTTCCGCGTCCGCGCCGGTCATGGCGCGGCCCCCGGCGAACGGGTCGGCGAGCCGCAGTTCGGCCGGGTCGCCGAAGCCGATCACGAAGTGCCCCGGCAGCCCCAGGCCGTAGACGTGCGCCCCGGCCCTGCGGGCCACCTCCATCCAGACCACGGAGAGGAGGATGGGCAGGCCGCGCCGCCGGCGCAGCACCTCGTGCAGGAGCGAGGACTCCAGGCGCTGGTAGTCCGCCGGCACGCCCTGGAAGCCGGCCCGGTGGCCGAGGACGTCGGCGAGGGCGGTGACCCACGCGTCGGCGTCGCGCGTCCCGTACGGCACGAGCCCGGCGAGCCGGTCGAGTTCGATCTCGGCGGCGTCGAGGTCGGCCTGGGTCATCGCCGGGTCGGCCACGGCGCAGACCAGGAGGCAGAGCCGGGCGAGGTCGGGCCGCTCGGACCTGGCCTCCTCCGCGAACTCCCGCCGCCAGTCGGTCACGTCGCCTTCGTCGGTCACACGTCCGTCCAGCGGTAGTGGTGGTAGTGGTGGTGCACGGTGAAGCCCATCCCGTCGTACAGCGCCCGGGCGCCGTCGTTGTCCGACTCCACCTGGAGCCAGGCGGCCGACGCGCCCTCGTCGAGTGCCCGGCGGGCGAGCGCCGTCATGACGGCCGTCGCGAGGCCGCGGCGGCGGTGCTCCGGTGCGACCTCGACGGCCATGAAGCCGGCCCAGCGGCCGTCCACCACACAGCGTCCGATCGCCGCCGGCATGTCTTCCGTGCCCGGTACGGACGCGAACCACACACTCGGGCCGCTGCCCAGGACGGAGAGGACGGACCGGGCGTCAAGGCCCGGTTCCGTGGAGCGCTGGTAGCGGCGCAGCCAGCCGTCGTCGACGGACCGGGTGAGCCGTACCTCGGTGACGTCGGCGTCCGTGTCGCCGATCGGTGCCAGGGCGGCGATCCGCAGTTCGGCCGTGACCTCCCGGACCCAGCCGCGCCGCTCCAGCTCGGCGGACAGCAGCTCCTGGGTGCCCTCCGCGCCCGTCGCCGTCTGGACGTACGCGGGGAGGCGCCGGGCGGCGTACCACTCCCGTACGCGCTCCAGGGCGGCGTCCAGCGGGAGGCCGGGGTCGCCGAGCGGGAGGACGGAGTTGGCCCGCCGGGTGAAGCCCACCCGTCGGCCGGCCGCCGCCCCTCGCGGACGGGCTTCGTCCGGCACCTCCTGGTACGCGGCGCGCAGGGTCCACTCGCCGAGCGCCTCGCTCTCCACCGGCTGCCAGGCGCGGGCGGCGGCCCGGGCGAGTTCGGGGAAGGTCGCGGAGGGACCGCGGCGGCGGGCCGGGGCGGCGGGGACGACCTTGCCGGCGACGAGCGCCGGTTCCGGGATGCGGACGGTCTCACCGGCCCTGCGTGTGATCAGCAGCACACCGCCGTCCCATGATGTGAGAACCCCGACCGCGTCGGTGAACGTCCCGCCCGGGTCCCCCGGCTCCGTCACGTACCGAACAGAGACGCGTTTTCCCACGTCAGCCGTGGTAATACGGACCTCGAGCCGTCCTCCGCCGGTGAATTCCACAGCTTCTGCGCCCCTCCTGTTCGGATCGTCCCCAAGAACGGAGATACTAGGGGCGGGCATCGACGACACCGCGCTCCCGCGCAGACCAGCCCTACTGAGGAGGAACGACAGCGTGACCTACGTCATCGCGCAGCCTTGTGTCGACGTCAAGGACAAGGCGTGCATCGAGGAGTGCCCCGTCGACTGCATCTACGAGGGCCAGCGGTCCTTGTACATCCACCCGGACGAATGCGTCGACTGCGGGGCCTGTGAGCCGGTCTGCCCGGTCGAGGCGATCTTCTACGAGGACGACACCCCGGAGGAGTGGAAGGACTACTACAAGGCGAACGTCGAGTTCTTCGACGAGCTGGGTTCGCCCGGTGGTGCCTCCAAGCTCGGTCTGATCGAGCGCGACCACCCCTTCATCGCCGCCCTGCCGCCGCAGAACGGCTGATCATCCGCTCTCGGTCCCGTACGGCGTCGCGCTGTACGGGACCGATGCGTATTCCGTACCAACGAGGAGCCAATCCGTGAGCGCCGTCTCTTCGCGTCTTCCCGTCTTCCCGTGGGACAAGCTGGAGCCCTACAAGGCGACCGCTTCCGCCCACCCGGACGGGATCGTGGACCTGTCCGTGGGCACGCCCGTCGACCCCGTCCCGTCGCTGATCCAGGACGCGCTGGTCGCGGCGGCGGACTCGCCGGGCTATCCCACGGTGTGGGGCACGAAGGAGCTGCGGGACGCGCTCACCGGCTGGTGCGAGCGCCGGCTCGGCGCCACCGGCTTCGTCCACGAGAACGTGCTGCCGGTGGTCGGCTCCAAGGAGCTGGTGGCCTGGCTGCCGACCCAGCTCGGCCTCGGCGCCGGTGACGTGGTGGCGTACCCGCGGCTCGCCTACCCGACGTACGAGGTCGGCGCGCGGCTGTGCGGGGCCACCCCCGTCGTCTACGACGACCCGATGGAGCTCGACCCGGCCGGCCTGAAGCTGCTGTGGCTCAACTCCCCGTCCAACCCGACCGGCAAGGTCCTCGGCAAGGACGAGCTGACCCGGATCGTGGCCTGGGCGCGCGAGCACGGCGTGCTCGTCTTCTCCGACGAGTGCTACCTGGAGCTGGGCTGGGAGGCCGACCCGGTCTCGGTGCTGCACCCGGACGTCTGCGGACGCTCGTACGAGGGGATCGTCGCGGTCCATTCGCTGTCCAAGCGCTCCAACCTGGCGGGCTACCGGGCGGCGTTCATCGCGGGTGACGCGGCCGTCCTGGGCGAGCTGCTGCAGATCCGCAAGCACGGCGGCATGATGACGGCCGCCCCGGTGCAGGCCGCCACGGTCGCGGCGCTCGGCGACGACACGCACGTGGCCGAGCAGCGGGCGCGGTACGCGGCCCGCCGGGCGGCCCTGCGCGGCGCGCTGGAGGCGCACGGCTTCCGCATCGAGCACAGCGAGGCCAGCCTGTATCTGTGGGCGACCCGTGACGAGCCCTGCTGGGACACGGTGGCGTACCTGGCCGGCAAGGGCATCCTGGTGGCGCCCGGCGACTTCTACGGCGCGGCGGGCGAGCGCTTCGTCCGGGTCGCCTTCACGGCGACCGACGAGCGCGTCGAGGCGGCCGTGAAGCGCCTGGGCTGACGCCGCCGCCCGGGCCGGTGCCGTCCGGAACACGGGAGAGGGCCCGGGGAGCAGCCGCTGCTCCCCGGGCCCTCGTGTGTGGGGCGGTGGTCAGCCGCCGACCGGGAGGCCGCCGATCAGGCCGGCGCCGGGGAGGGCGCCGGTGTTCGGTACGGCGTCGCCCAGCGCGCCCGCGGCCGGGGCCTGGGCGCTCTCGGTGGCGGCGCCCGCGGTCTGGCCGAGGGCCTCGCCGGCCTGGCCCGCGGTGTCGCCGGCGATCTTCTGGGCGGCGGGGGTGGCGGTCTTGCCCGCCGCGCCCACGGCCTTGCCGGCCGCCGGGACGCCGGAGGCGACGGCCTGGCCGCCGGTCTTGCCGACCACGCCGGTCGCGGTCTGCGAGGCGGTGTCGACGGCGCTGCCGGCGTTCGCGGCGTCGAGGACGCTCAGACCGGACAGGGCCTCGGTGGGCGCGAGGCTCTGGTCCAGGGCGCTCGCGGAGCCGGCCGCACCGACCACGGGGGCTGCTCCGGCCGCGACGAGCAGGGCGGCACGGGCGATCCGACGGGTCAGGGGGAGGGACATGGTGCTCCTTCGACGAAGAGGACGACGAGGTCGATTACGCGGTGACAACCGGCCCCGGGGCGGGGGAGGTTGCGGACGCCGAAGGTAAAGACTGGGTAATGCGTCGTATTGTCGGGTGGGGAGGAAAGCGGACGAACGTGTCGATGAGCCGCTGCCTGCTGAACCGTCACTTCCCTTGTGCCGCAAGGATCTTGCGGTGACATGTCAGCCCGCTGGAAACCTGCCCGGAAAGCTTCGCGCCGCGCCGGTCGCATGACACGTCCGAGTGACGTCCCGCACGACTGCCCACCCACACGACTGGCCACCCGCACGACCGGCCGCCGCTGCGACGGCATGCCGCGGCCGGCGCCGGGCTTCGGCCGTCCTGTCAGGTGCCGCGCTGCCGGTGCCGGTGCCGCTATCGCTACCGGCGCCGCTACCGCTGCCGCTATCGCGCCAGTCGGATCAGGACCGTCGAGCCGTCCGTGCCCGTGGTCTTCGAGCGGGCCGGTTCCCAGTCGCCCGCGGAGTCGTCCGCGACCCACACGCGGTCGCCGTACGCGACCTCCGCGATGCGCAGGTCGCCCGCCCGCGCCACCGCCCACTGGGCCAGTTCCCAGCCGCGCTGCTCGCGCGAGGCGCGGGACTCCCGTACCGGCACCGACAGCTGGACGGCCGGCGCCCCGGCCGCGTTCGCCCCGGCCGCGCCGGCGCCGCCCAGGACGGGCTTAGGCGCCGTCCCCTCGCCGAACGCGCGCACCAGCTCGGCCCGCACCCGCGCCGGATCGCCCGGCCGGCCCTCCGCCACGTCCGCCGTGCAGGACAGCGCCGCCGGGGCCCGCCCGGTCAGCGCCGCCGACAGCAGCGTCGCGTCCGGCTCGTGCTTCGCGTACGCCTGCGGGAAACCGCTGCGCTGCACCTTCTGGGCCGCCACCGTCAGCGGCAGCCGCGAGTAGCCCGGCACCTTCTCCAGGCCCTCGTAGAACTTCCCCGACGAGTAGACCGGGTCGAGGATCTGCTCCGGCGTTCCCCAGCCCATCGACGGCCGCTGCTGGAACAGACCGAGCGAGTCCCGGTCGCCGTGCTCGATGTTCCGCAGCGCGGACTCCTGGAGTGCCGTCGCGAGCGCGATCGTCACCGCCCGCTCCGGCAGCCCGCGCGAGGTGCCCACGGCCGCGATCGTCGCCGCGTTGGACGCCTGCTCCGGGGTGAACTCGTACCGGTTCGTCCCGCTGCCGACACTGCACCGCGGCGCACCCTTGCTGCCCGTGACGTAGTGCACCGACACGTACGCGACCAGGCCGAGGAGCACGGCGAACGCCGCCACGAGCCGGGCGGGACGGCCGCGGCGGGCGGGACGGGAAAGACGGCTGGGCTCGGACACGCGCCCCACCGTACTGGAGGCCGAGTTAGGGTCGACACATGGCTGACACCGCTGCTTCCGAGACCTCGCTGGACCTCACGCTCGACGGCGCCGCGCTCACCGCCGCGCTCGTCGACATCCCTTCCGTGAGCGGGACCGAGAAGCCGCTCGCCGACGCGATCGAGCGGGCCCTGCGCGGCCTGCCGCACCTCACCGTCGACCGCCACGGCAACAACGTCGTCGCCCGCACGAACCTCGGCCGCGCCGAGCGGGTCGTCCTCGCCGGACACATCGACACCGTCCCGATCGCGGACAACGTGCCCTCCCGGCTCGACGCGGACGGCGTGCTCTGGGGCTGCGGCACCTCCGACATGAAGTCCGGCGTCGCCGTCCAGCTGCGGATCGCCGCCACCGTGCCCGCGCCCAACCGCGACCTCACCTTCGTCTTCTACGACAACGAGGAGGTCGCCGCCCACCTCAACGGGCTCGGCAAGATCGCCGAGGCGCACCCCGACTGGCTCACCGGCGACTTCGCGGTCCTCCTCGAACCCTCCTACGGCCAGGTCGAGGGCGGCTGCCAGGGCACCCTGCGGGTCAAGCTGCGCACGACGGGCGAGCGCGCCCACTCCGCGCGTTCCTGGATGGGCTCCAACGCCATCCACGCCGCCGCCCCGATCCTCGCCCGGCTCGCCGCGTACGAGCCGCGCAAGCCGGTCATCGACGGCCTGGAGTACCACGAGGGCCTGAACGCCGTCGGCATCGAGGGCGGCGTCGCCACCAACGTCATCCCCGACGAGTGCGTGGTCACCGTCAACTACCGCTACGCCCCCGACCTCTCGCCGGAGCAGGCCGTGGCCCACGTCCGCGAGGTGTTCGCGGACTGCGGCGTCGCCGAGTTCGTGATCGACGACGAGAGCGGCGGCGCGCTGCCCGGCCTCTCCCACCCGGCGGCGGCGGCCTTCATGAAGGCGGTCGGCGGCAGCGCCCAGCCCAAGTTCGGCTGGACCGACGTCGCCCGCTTCAGCGCGCTCGGCGTCCCCGCCGTCAACTACGGCCCGGGCGACCCCCTCTACGCGCACAAGCGCGACGAGCACGTGCACGTCGAGCGGATCCACCACTGCGAGGCGCGCCTCCGCGACTGGCTGACGGAATGATTCCCGTAATTTCGCTTTTCTTCACCTCTGTGGACCTACCCTGACCGGACCGGAAGATCCCTACCGGCGATCAGTGGAACGGTGAGAGGAGCAGGCCATGGGCGTACCCGAGGAGCCGAAGCAGCTGGAGGAGCAGCGGCTGGGACCGGTGGTCAGGCGCCGTGACCAGGTCCAGCCCGGCACCACCGACCAGCGCCTGCTCGACACCGAAGGCGACTCGGAGTGGGTGCACACCGACCCGTGGCGGGTCATGCGCATCCAGTCCGAGTTCGTCGAGGGCTTCGGCGCGCTGGCCGAACTGCCGAGCGCGATCAGCGTCTTCGGCTCGGCCCGCACCCGGCCCGACTCGCCCGAGTACGAGGCGGGCGTCCGCCTCGGACGCGCCCTCGTCGAGGCCGGCTTCGCGGTGATCACGGGCGGCGGCCCCGGTGCCATGGAGGCGGCCAACAAGGGTGCCCGCGAGGCCAAGGGCGTCTCCGTGGGCCTCGGCATCGAGCTGCCCTTCGAGCAGGGCCTCAACCCGCACGTCGACATCGGCGTCAACTTCCGCTACTTCTTCGTCCGCAAGACGATGTTCGTGAAGTACGCGCAGGGCTTCGTCGTCCTGCCCGGCGGCCTCGGCACCCTCGACGAGCTCTTCGAGGCGCTGACCCTGGTCCAGACCCGCAAGGTCACCCGCTTCCCGATCGTGCTCTTCGGTACGGAGTACTGGAAGGGCCTGGTCGACTGGCTGCGCGACTCGGTCGTCGCGGGCGGCAAGGCCTCCGAGCACGACCTGCTGCTCTTCCACGTCACGGACGACGTGGAGGAGGCGGTGGCGCTGGTGTCGAAGGAGGTCGGCCGGTAGGCGGATCCTTAGGGGGCGCCACCCGGCGCCCCCGCCCCCGCACCCGCCCGACCACGCCGGGCTCCCGCCCGGCCCGACTACGCCAGGCCCCCGCCCGGCCGCCCGGTCCTGGACCGACTACGCCAGGCCCCGACGGGCCACGGCCGGTGGCCGGTGACCGGCGATCGACGCCACCATGTCCAGCACCTGCTTCGTCTCGGCGACCTCGTGCACCCGGTACACCTGCGCCCCCAGCCACGCCGACACCGCCGTCGTCGCCAGCGTCCCCAGCACCCGCTCCTTGACCGGCCGGTCCAGCGTCTCGCCCACGAAGTCCTTGTTGGACAGCGACACGAGCACCGGCCAGCCCGTCTCCGTCATCTCGCCGAGCCGCCGGGTCGCCTCCAGGCTGTGCCGGGTGTTCTTCCCGAAGTCGTGGCCCGGGTCGATCATGATGGCGTCCCGCCGCACCCCGAGCGCGGCCGCCCGCTCCGCGAGCCCGACGGTGACCCGCAGGATGTCGGCCATCACGTCCTCGTACGCGACCCGGTGCGGCCGGGTCCGCGGCTCCACGCCGCCCGCGTGCGTGCACACGAGCCCCGCACCGTGCTTCGCCGCGACCTCCGCGAGGCCCGGGTCGACCCCGCCCCACGCGTCGTTCAACAGGTCCGCGCCGGCCTCGCAGACCGCCTCGCCGACGTCCGCGCGCCAGGTGTCCACGCTGATCACCACATCGGGGTGGCGCCGCCGCACCTCGGCCACGAAGCCGACCGTGCGCCGTGCCTCCTCCTCGGCCGTGACCTCCTCGCCGGGGCCCGCCTTGACCCCGCCGATGTCGATGATCGCCGCACCCTCGGCCACGGCCTGCTCGACCCGCGCCAGGGCCGGCTCGTCCCGGAAGGTCGCCCCCTGGTCGTAGAAGGAGTCCGGGGTCCTGTTCACGATCGCCATGATCACCGGCTCGTGGGGCCCGAATTCACGCCGTCCCAAGCGGAGCATCCCTTATGTCCTCCCTCGCGGCAGCTCGCCTGCGTCGTCTGCGACCCTAACTGTCGGTGGCACGTGGCACGATCGCCACGGGACGTTTTCCACGGACGGGGAAAGGCGCGCAGGTGTTCTGGTTTCTGCTGATCACGATGGTCGTGGTCGTCGCGGCGGTCACGCTGGCGGTGGTCGGCGGCGGCGACAGCGAGGTGCTGCCCGAGGCGGCGCCCCAGCAGCTGGTCGACCCGCTGCCCGCCGCGCGCCCGGCCAACCAGTCCGACGTGGAGGCGCTGCGCCTGCCGGTCGCGGCTCGGGGCTACCGGATGGCGGACGTCGACGACGTCCTCGGCCGCCTCGGCGCCGAGCTCGCCGAGCGGGACGCCCGCATCGCCGACCTGGAGGCCGCCCTGGCCTCCGCGCGGTCCGGCGGCGCCGGGCGGGAGGGCGAGGAGGAGGACTCGTGAGCGACGGCAAGGCGATCGCGGGACCGGACGGCCTGCTGCGCTGCCCGTGGGGCCTGTCGACCGAGGACTACGTGGCGTACCACGACGAGGAGTGGGGCCGCCCCGTCCACGGCGACGACGCGTTGTTCGAGCGGCTGTGCCTGGAGGCCTTCCAGTCCGGCCTGTCGTGGATCACGATCCTGCGCCGCCGGGAGGGCTTCCGGAAGGCGTTCGCCGGCTTCCGGATCGCCGAGGTGGCCCGGTTCACGGAGGCCGACCGGGAGCGGCTCCTCGCCGACGAGGGCATCATCCGCAACCGCGCCAAGATCGACGCCACCCTCGCCAACGCGAAGGTGCTGGCCGAGTGGGCCCCCGGCGAGCTCGACGAGCTGATCTGGTCCTACGCGCCGGACCCGGCGACCCGCCCGGGCCCCGCCACGGTCAAGGACGTCCCGGCGGTGACGGACGAGTCCACGGCCCTGTCCAAGGCCCTCAAGAAGCGCGGTCTGCGCTTCATCGGCCCGACGACCGCGTACGCCCTGATGCAGGCCTGCGGCCTGGTCGACGACCACGTCACGGACTGCGTGGCGCGGGGCGCCGGCCGCTGAGACGCCCCCGGCGGCCCGTCCGGCGGATCATGGCCGGACAGGCCCTGGCGGGCGCCCGCACCCGGCCGGTCAGCGGCCCAGGTACTTCGGCTTCTCCTTGGCGATGAAGGCCTGGACGGCGATCGTGTGGTCCGCCGAGGCGCCGGCCTTCGACTGGAGCTCGTCCTCCTTCTCCAGCGCCTCGTCCAGCGAGTGGTCCGCGCCGAACGCCAGGCACTCCTTGAGGGCCGCGTAGGCGACGGTCGGACCCTCGGCCAGGGTGCGGGCCAGCTTCAGGGCCTCCTCGGCGAGCGCGTCGCCGGGCACGACCTTGTTCACGATGCCGAGCTCGTACGCCTCCTGGGCGCCGATCGAGCGCGGGAAGAGCAGCAGGTCGGCGGCCCGGCTCGGGCCGATCAGGCGTGGCAGCGTCCAGGACATGCCCGAGTCGGCGGTGAGGGCGACACCGGCGAAGGCGGTGTTGAAGGAGGCGTGCTCCGCCACCACCCGGTAGTCCGCGGCGAGCGCGAAGCCGAAGCCGGCGCCGGCCGCGACGCCGTTCACCGCCGCGACGACCGGCTTCGCCATGCCGGCGAGGGCCCGCACGATCGGGTTGTAGTGGTCGCGGACGGTGTTCATGGTGTTGCTCGTGCCGGACTCCTTGTCCTGCTGCAGCAGTCCCACGTGCTCCTTGAGGTCCTGGCCCACGCAGAACGCGCGGTCGCCCGCCGCCGTGAGCAGCACCGCCCGCACGGCCGGGTCGGCGGCCGCCGCCTCCGCCGCGTCGCGGAGCGCGATCTTGGCCTCCACGTTCATCGCGTTCATGGCCTCGGGCCGGTTGATCGTGATGGTGGCGAGCCCGTCGCTCACGTCGTACAGCACCGTGTCGGCCATCGGGGATCCCTTCGCGTCTTTGCGTCGCTGACCTGCTCAGCATGGCGGAGATCACCCCGCGCGCACATGTGAGCTGCGTCAAAGAATCACCGTTCGGCGGCCGAGTCGTGGCGGCGAAGTATCGCAGGTGGATCGGTGAAATGTGTGGCTTTGTGAAAGCGCGTTGCGGAAGCGATGCCACCTGATGTTGGTCATCGGGTCCTGTGATGCGGGATAATGACCGGGAAGCAATCGTGTTCGATGCTGACGATGAGCTGGTTTCAGGAAGGGGAACGAGCATGGCGGCCATGAAGCCGCGGACGGGTGACGGCCCGCTCGAGGTGACCAAGGAGGGGCGGGGCATCGTCATGCGCGTTCCGCTCGAAGGCGGCGGCCGGCTCGTCGTCGAGCTGACCCCGGACGAGGCCAAGGCGCTCGGAGACGCGCTGCAGGAAGTCGTCGGCTGACGCCTCCTTTTCCGCTTCTGCCCCGGTACGGTACCCACCGCACCGGGGCAGCGGTGTATCGGGGGCGGTGTGTCCGGGACGTGCGCCGCGGACGCGTGCCCGCGCCGCGCGAAGGGCTACGGGCCCCGGCGGACCGCGCACAGCAGGCCGTCGCCCACCGGCAGCAGCGTCGGCAGCAGTTCCCGGCTCTCGCGTACCGTACGCAGCAGCTCGCGTATCCGCTGCACCTCGGCCGGCTGGGCCGCCGAGTCCACGGTCCGGCCGTCGGCGAAGACGCCCTCGAAGCAGACCAGGCCGCCAGGTCGCAGCAGGCGCAACGATTCAGCGAGGTAGTCGAGGAGCTCCAGCCGGTCGCCGTCGCAGAAGACCAGGTCGTAGCCGCCGTCCGCGAGCCGGGGCAGTACGTCGAGCGCGCGGCCGGGGATGAAGCGCGCCCGGTTGCCCGCGAAACCCGCCGCGCGGAACGCCGCCTTCGCGTGCGCCTGCCGCTCCGGCTCCACGTCCACGGTGGTCAGGACGCCGTCCGGACGCATGCCGAGCAGCAGATAGATCCCCGACACGCCCGTGCCCGTGCCGATCTCCGCCACCGCCTTGGCGTCCGCCGTCGCGGCCAGCAGACGCAGGGCGGCGCCGGTGCCAGGGGACACCGAGGGCAGCCCCGTCTCCCGGGCCCGGTCACGGGCCCAGCGCAGCGCTTCGTCCTCGGCGACATAGGCGTCGGCGAACGCCAAGCTCGTCTGCCGGTTGGCGGTAATGGCCCTCTCCTGTCCCCGTCTTCGACGCCATATTGACGCAGGCGTCGACTGTATCCGCTGCGCGCGGGAACCCGCAGATGGGACCGCGCGTTACTGGAGACGGGAAGCGAGGAGGGACACCGGTGCGAGCCGGCCCCAAATTCGCGTAAAGATTCTTATCCGGAGCTAACGGGCGAGGTGGCTATGGTAGGGGCTCCACTGGACACCACCAGAGCCGACAGGGGAGGTGCGGCTGCGCCTGTGGATCGGAGAGGAGTGCTGCGGCGCCTTCTCGGATCGGCGGGTGAGCCGAAATCCGTGACCGACACCGCTGACCGTTCCCGCACCGCCGACTCCGCACCCACCACCGCGACCTTCGCATCGGATGCGGAATCGCAGGCGTGGACTCCGCCCAGCTGGGAGGAGATCGTCAGCACGCACAGCGGCCGGGTCTACCGGCTCGCCTACCGCCTCACCGGCAACCAGCACGACGCCGAGGACCTCACCCAGGAGGTCTTCGTCCGGGTCTTCCGCTCGCTGTCGTCGTACACGCCGGGCACCTTCGAGGGCTGGCTGCACCGCATCACCACCAACCTGTTCCTGGACATGGTCCGCCGCAAGCAGCGGATCCGCTTCGACGCCCTCGCCGACGACGCCGCCGAGCGGCTGCCGAGCCGCGAGCCGTCCCCTCAGCAGGCGTTCAACGACACGCACTTCGACGCCGACGTCCAGCAGGCCCTGGACACCCTCGCGCCCGAGTTCCGCGCCGCGGTCGTCCTCTGTGACATCGAGGGCCTCTCGTACGAGGAGATCGCCGCGACCCTCGGCGTGAAGCTCGGCACCGTCCGCAGCCGCATCCACCGCGGCCGCTCGCACCTGCGCAAGGCGCTCAAGCACCGCTCGCCCGAGGCGCGCCAGGAGCGGGCCCTCGCAGCGGTCGGGTGGGAGGTCGGAACGGCGTGAGCGGAACCAGTCCCTCCGCGACCCCCGAGGAGCAGCGACTCGCGGAACACCACCTCGGGGACCGGCTCGCCGCGCTCGTCGACGGCGAGCTCGGCCATGACGCGCGCGAGCGCGTCCTCGCCCACCTCGCGACCTGTGCCCGCTGCAAGGCCGAGGCCGACGCGCAGCGCACCCTGAAGAACGTCTTCGCCTCCACCGCGCCCCCTCCGCCGTCGGAGGGGCTGCTCGCACGCCTCCAGGGGCTGCCGGGGGGATCCTCTGACCAGGGGGGACCCTTCGACGACCTGTTGCGCGGCGGCGGAACGCGATCCGACGGCATGCGGTCCGGCGGCTTCGCCACGGCCGCTCCCGTCACCCCGGACACCGGCTTCCGCATCCACGAGGTCGGCGACCGCTCCGCGGGGCGGGGACGGCGCTTCGCCTTCGCGGCGGCCAGCGCGGTCTCGTTCGCCGCGATCGCGCTGAGCAGCACCCTGTCCATCGACACCCCGCGCGGCGGCCAGGGCACCGGCAGCAACGTCACGCCGCTGCGGGCGCCGGCGACCTTCGCGTCCGGTTCGCGCCGCGAGGCGACCCCGGAGGCGGCCCCGCCGACGGTCATCCCGGCCCGGCTCGAACTCGCCCCGTTCGTCCGGCCGATGAGCCCGGCGCTCCGGCTTTCCTACGAGCCCGGGCACCCGTCAGGCTCCCCGGCCCCGACTCCTGTCCCCGGCCCCTCCCAGCGCTGACCGGCGACCTGGTTGAATCCACCTGGTTGAATCCAGGGACAGGGGCGCGCCGCCCGGTGAAGCGGGCGGCGCGGACAGGTCATCCGTTGCGGGGAGAGCATGAAGAACGGGAAGCCGACATGGTGGAGCCGGCCGTCGACCACACCCGAGGCACCCGCAGGGCCGCCTGAGCCGTCCGACGACGCCGACTTCACCCTCGCCGCCCCGGCGACCCCGGCGCGGGCGCCGCAGGCCACGACCGCACCCGAGCCCGAGGCCGTGCCCGAGCCCTCCGCGCCGGACGTCCCGCACACGCCCGAGCTCGCCGCACCGGCGGCCGCGCCGGCACCCGAGTCCGCATCGGTGCCGGCCGCGCCCGCACCGGCGGCCGCGGCGTCGCTGGAGCCGGCCGCGACGGCACATGAGTCCGCGCCCGCGCCGGAGCCGGCCGCGCCGCTCGCGGAGCCTGCCCCGAACCCGCCGTCCGCCCCGCTCGCGGAGCTCGCGCCGGAGCCGCAGCCCGTACCGGCGCCTGAGCCCGCGTCCGGGCCCGCTTCCGCGCCCGCTTCCGGGCCCGCGCCCGCGTCCGCTTCCGGGCCCGCGTCCGCTTCCGGGCCCGCGCCCTCGCCCGAGTCCGCTCCCGCGCCCGAGTCCGCTCCCGCGCCCGAGTCCGCTCCCGCGCCCGAATCCGCTCCCGCGCCCGAATCCGCTCCCGCGCCCGAATCCGCTCCCGCGCCCGAGCCCGTACCGGCTCACGAGCCGCAGGCCGGGCAGCAGCCCCTGCACGCCCCCGATCCCTACCGGACGCCGCCCTACGGCGAGCCGGGGCCGTGGGCGCCCGCGCCGCCGGTGCAGCGCCCCGTACCGCCGCCGATGACGCAGGCCCCGATACCGGCTCCGGCGCCGCACCCCGCGCCCGCGCCGGTGCAGGGCGCTCCGCACGCCGCGCCCATGACGCCCGCGTACGACCCGTGGGGCACGCAGCCGCTCGCCGCCGAGGGCAAGCCGCCCCGCAAGCCGCGGCGCGGTCTCGCGCTCGTCGGTGCCCTCGCCTTCGCCCTCGTCACCGGTGTCATCGGCGGAGGCGTCGGCGCCTACGTCGAGCGCAACGGCGGCCTCACCTCCGTCGAACTGCCGCAGGCCGGCCCCGAGGACACCGACCGCGCGCCCGGCAGCGTCGCCGCGGTCGCCGCCAAGGCGCTGCCCAGCGTCGTCACCATCCACGTCAGCGGCAGCGGCTCCTCCGGCACCGGCACCGGCTTCGTGCTCGACACCCGCGGCCACATCCTGACCAACAACCACGTGGTGGACGCGGCGGCCTCCTCGGGCGAGATCTCCGTCACGTTCAGCAACGGCGAATCGGCCCGCGCCAAGCTCATCGGCCGCGACACCGGCTACGACCTGGCCGTGATCCAGGTCCGCGGGGTCACCGGGCTCAAGCCGCTGCCGCTCGGCAACTCCGACAGCGTCCGCGTCGGCGACCCGGTCGTCGCCATCGGCGCGCCCTTCGACCTCTCCAACACCGTGACCTCCGGCATCATCAGCGCCAAGGAGCGGCCGATCACCGCCGGCGGCGAGAAGGGCGACGGCAGCGACGTCAGCTACGTCGACGCGCTCCAGACCGACGCCCCGATAAACCCCGGCAACTCCGGCGGCCCGCTCGTGGACTCCCAGGCCCGGGTCATCGGCATCAACAGCGCCATCCGCGCCGCGGGCAACGGCTCCGCCGGCGAGGGCGGCGGCCAGTCCGGCTCCATCGGCCTCGGCTTCGCCATCCCGATCAACCAGGGCAAGCGGGTCGCCGAGGAGCTGATCAACACCGGCAAGGCCACCCACCCGGTCATCGGCGTCAGCCTCGACATGGCGTACGCCGGCGACGGCGCCCGCGTCGGCGACAAGGGCAAGGGCGGTGCCGCGTCCGTGACGCCCGGCGGCCCGGCGGCCAAGGCCGGCATCCGCCCGGGTGACGTCATCACCAAGGTCGACGGCCAGCGCGTGCACAGCGGCGAGGAGCTGATCGTGAAGATCCGCGCCCACCGCCCGGGCGACCGGCTGCGGCTGACCGTGACGCGCGACGGCAAGGAGCAGACGAAGACCTTGACCCTGGGCTCCTCCACGGGCGCCTAGGCGACCTCCGGGCAAACGCCTGGAGGCCATGTGCAGGACACCACGCTGTACCCGCCGGACAGTTTCGGCGGGTACCGTGGAGCGGGCCGCCCGGGACCGGCGAGAAGGAGCTACAGGGTGTTCAGCGACATAGGCGCACTCGAGCTGGTGACGCTCGTGGTGCTCGCCGTGCTCATCTTCGGACCCGACAAGCTGCCGAAGGTGATCCAGGACGTCTCGCGCTTCATCCGCAAGGTCCGCGAGTTCTCGGACAGCGCCAAGCAGGACATCCGCAGCGAGCTCGGCCCGGAGTTCAAGGACTTCGAGTTCGAGGACCTCAACCCCAAGACCTTCCTCCGCAAGCAGCTCGCGGAGAACGAGGACCTGAAGGAACTGAAGGAGCTCCGCTCCTCCTTCGACCTCAAGAAGGAGATGAACGAGGTCGCCGACGCCGTCCACGGCCGCGAGTCGACGCCCGCCTCCACGCCCGCCGCGGTCAACGGCAGCAGCCCCGACCTGCTGAAGAAGCAGGACAAGCCGGACGGCGCGGAGCGCCCGCCGTACGACTCGGACGCGACCTGACGACGGCCTGTCACCGACCCACTGCGTCCAGGTGGCTATCCTCCCTCTGTTGACGCAACGAGGAGGCGGCCGAGATGAAGACGACGAGTCGGGTGGAAGCCGACGGCTTTCTGCGCGCACCGTTCGCCTGGTACGGGCTCGACGAGGCGTTCACGGGACCGCGCCGGCTGATGCAGATCGGCACGGCGGCGGACGGCACCGTGCAGCACGGCTCGATGGGCCACGGTGACGAGCCGTCGATAAAGTCCGAGGCCGGTGGCGCGGAGAAGGAGCGTTTCGCGATCGTCGTGA
Organism: Streptomyces sp. NPDC127114; assembly: GCF_042677525.1. Classification (NCBI taxonomy): domain Bacteria; kingdom Bacillati; phylum Actinomycetota; class Actinomycetes; order Kitasatosporales; family Streptomycetaceae; genus Streptomyces; species Streptomyces sp. NPDC127114. The sequence goes on along the minus strand of NZ_JBHXTJ010000079.1, from coordinate 644 downwards.
CGGTCGCCGCCCATCCCGTACGCCGCTCCGGCGACGGCACCGGCGTCCTGGACGCCACCACGGTCTCCTCCGCGGCCTGGCTGGCCGGCTCCGGCCTCCTCGCCCACACGTGGCCCGCCCAGCTCGACCACGCCCTGCGGGACAACTGGCTGGACCAGCAGACGGAGACGGCCTTCGAGCTCGCCGACGACCTCGAGGGGCCCGCCTGGTCGACGCTGTCCCTGCCCGTGGACGGCGTGCCGGTGCCCTTCCACTACCGCGAGTCCGAGTTCGGCTGGGTGCTGGCCGGCTCGGCCCCCGGCGTCCACATCGGCGCGTACGGGCGCGGCATGAGCGCCTACGGCCTGGGCTTCGCGCAGGTGAAAGACCTGGGCGCTTACGCCTGAAGGCGCCGCCCGGCCACGTACGCCTGACGGCATGTCGTGGGGACGTCCTGGGCCCGCACGCCTGACGCCGTCGTGGGCACCTCCTGGGCGCGTACGTCCCAGGATGCGTCCGACGGGCGCGCGACGGCGCACGAACGGGCGTCGGCACGCGAAAGGGCGCCCCCCCCCCCACGGGGGGGGCCCGTCGGGGCGGGGCAGAACAGGGGTGGCGGCGGGGTGCCGAGGCGAAACGCCCGGCGACTATAAACAAAAGAAGCA
>NZ_JBHXTJ010000078.1:0-17589 GCF_042677525.1 Streptomyces sp. NPDC127114 | reverse complement strand
GGTACGGGGGCGGCGGCTTCAGGCCCGTGCGGGAGGGGTCACTCCCACTCGATGGTGCCCGGCGGCTTGCTCGTCACGTCGAGGACGACGCGGTTGACGTCCGGGACCTCGTTGGTGATGCGGGTCGAGATGCGGGCGAGCACCTCGTACGGCAGCCGCGACCAGTCGGCGGTCATGGCGTCCTCGGAGGACACCGGGCGCAGCACGATCGGGTGTCCGTAGGTGCGGCCGTCGCCCTGGACGCCGACGGAGCGGACGTCGGCGAGCAGCACGACCGGGCACTGCCAGATCTCGCGGTCGAGACCGGCGGCCGTCAGCTCCTCGCGGGCGATGGCGTCGGCCTCGCGCAGCAGGTCCAGGCGCTCCTTGGTGACCTCGCCGACGATGCGGATGCCGAGGCCGGGGCCGGGGAACGGCTGGCGCTGGACGATCTCCTCGGGCAGGCCGAGCTCCTGGCCGACCATGCGGACCTCGTCCTTGAAGAGCTGGCGCAGCGGCTCGACGAGCTCGAACTCCAGGTCCTCGGGGAGGCCGCCCACGTTGTGGTGGGACTTGATGTTGGCGGTGCCGGTGCCGCCGCCGGACTCGACGATGTCCGGGTAGAGCGTGCCCTGGACGAGGAAGGCGACCTCCTCGCCGTCGGCGGCGCCCTCGGCGATGATCTCGGCCTGCGCCTGCTCGAAGACGCGGATGAACTCACGGCCGATGATCTTGCGCTTGGTCTCCGGGTCGGAGACGCCGGCCAGCGCGGTGAGGAAGCGCTCCTGCGCGTCGACGACCTTCAGCTGGACGCCGGTGGCGGCCACGAAGTCCTTCTCGACCTGCTCGGTCTCGTTCTTGCGCATCAGACCGTGGTCGACGTAGACGCAGGTGAGCTGCGAGCCGATGGCCTTCTGCACGAGCGCGGCGGCCACGGCGGAGTCGACGCCGCCGGACAGGCCGCAGATGGCGCGCTTGCTGCCGACCTGGGCGCGGATGGCCGCGACCTGCTCCTCGATCACGTTGCCGGTGGTCCAGGTGGGCTCGATGCCGGCGCCGCGGTAGAGGAAGTGCTCCAGGATCTGCTGGCCGTGCGTGGAGTGCAGCACCTCGGGGTGGTACTGGACGCCGTAGAGCTTCTTCTCGTCGTTCTCGAAGGCGGCGACCGGCACGACGTCGGTGGACGCGGTGACGGCGAAGCCCTCGGGCGCGGCGGAGCAGGCGTCGCCGTGCGACATCCACACGGACTGCTCGACCGGCGTGCCCTCGAAGAGGGTCGAACCGGCCTTGGTGACGTGCAGCGGCGTCCGGCCGTACTCACGGGCGCCCGTGTTGTCGACGGTGCCACCGAGGGTGGTCGCCATCAGCTGGAAGCCGTAGCACATGCCGAAGACCGGGACGCCGGCCTCGAAGATCGCGCGGTCGAGCCGCGGGGCTCCCTCGGCGTACACCGAGGACGGGCCGCCGGAGAGGATGATCGCCTTGGGGTTCTTGGCCAGCATCTCGGCCACCGGCATGGTGGACGGGACGATCTCGCTGTAGACCCGCGCCTCACGGACGCGACGGGCGATGAGCTGGGCGTACTGGGCGCCGAAGTCGACAACGAGGACTACGTCCGGGTTGGTGACGTCGGGCGCGGCAGCGGGGGGCGCTGATGACACTACGGCGGCCTTCCGGCGGTAGGAGCGGGTCCCCCGAAAGGGGGGCTATTTGTCGATTCTACCGGCGCGCCGGTGGCGCGATTCGTCTCACCATCCGAACCTGCGCCCTCTCGGGGTGGCCTTCGTCTCACCATCCGGGCCCGGGTTGCCCCGGAACGCGCGGAGGGGTCCATACTGAGCCCATGCGCAAGCTCTCGACCTTCGTCTTTACCTATGGCAACCGGCCCACCGGCTGCCATGGTCGTGCTGCTTGAGTAACTGACAAGCGACTTCCCAGGCGCCCCGGGCCGACAAGGCCCGGGGCGTCTGGCGTTTCCCGGGCCGCACCGCCCCGGGGCATCCCCAGACCACCGAGATCCCTGAGATCACCGAGATCCCTGAGATCACCGAGACCACGAGGAGCCCCGCATGACCGCCACGACCCAGACCGAGAAGACCGGCGCCCGCACCGACGAGGCCGCGGCGCTGATCGGCGACGCCCGGGAGCGCATCGACGCGCTCGACGACCGGATCATCGGCCTGATCCAGGAACGGATGGCCGTCTCGGCCGTCATCCAGGAGGCCCGGATCTCCTCCGGCGGCCGCCGGGTGAACCTGGCGCGCGAGATGGAGGTCCTCGGCCACTACCGCGACGCGCTGGGCAAGCCGGGCACGGCGCTCGCGATGACGATGCTCGAACTCTGCCGCGGCCGGATCTGACGCGTGGCGCGCATGTGAGTGCCGTCCCGCACCCGAGTTCGGTCGCACCCTCACCCGTACGGCGCGTGACCGCGCACGGCGCCGCTTCGTTGGTCGTGGTGTCCGTGCCAGCCAGGGGCGGGCCCGAATAAAGACCACGCGTGGCTTCGCTGGGGCGTGTGACGCATCTCTGGTGCGTCGTGGGACCTCGCCCCAGCGCGTGTGACCGGACGGCAGGGGACAGCAGCCCGGTCACCCAGAAAGGGCGGTCGGTCCCGGGGACGCCCGGGGCCGACCGCAACCGGCCGAACGATCCGAGACCCCACCGTCCCGCTCCCCCACACCCCCGTGCTCCCGCACACTCCCCCGGTGCCCCCTCGCACTCCCCGTGCGCTCCCCGCACCTCCCGTGCTCCCCGCACTCCCCGCCATGGGCCCCGCGCGCGACCGGAATCGCGCCGCGGGGCCCTTGCGTTGACCTCCCCCGAGGAACGTGACGCGCGTCACATAAAGATCTCGTGAGAGGGCTACAACCAATCCCCCAGGTCACCGGTCATCTATGCAGCACCACCCAGAAGCTGGAGGGGCGCTGCACTCGGAGGGGGGTGCAGCGCCCTTTCCACTTTTCTGGAACCTGCCCGGAGCGGCCTCAGGCCTTCTTCGGCGGGACCGCCGGGATGCCCAGGAACGGCAGCCTCAGGGCGCCGAAGGCCTCCGCCGGGACCGCGGGCGACTTCGGCTCGACCGGCGACAGCCGGACGTACGCCTCGCCCTGGCGCGGGCGCTGGTCCGCCTCGCCCTTGTTGGGCCAGAAGGACATGGCGCGCTCGGCCTGCGCCGTGATCGTCAGGGACGGGTTCACGCCGAGGTTGGCGGAGACCGCGGCGCCGTCGACCACCGAGATGCCCGGGTGGCCGTAGAGGCGGTGGTACGGGTCGATGACGCCGGAGTCCGCGTCCGCGCCGATCGGGCAGCCGCCGAGGAAGTGGGCGGTGAGCGGGGTGCCCATGAGCTCGCCGATGTTGGAGCCGGCGAAGCCGTTGATCTCCTCGGCCATCAGGGAGGCGGCGCGGGTCGCGGCCTCGATCTGCGTCGGGTTGGGCGCACCGTGGCCCTGGCGGGCGGTGAGCAGGCCCTTTCCGATGCCGCCGGGCTTGCGGTAGGTGGTCAGCGAGTTGTCCAGGGACTGCATGACCAGGCCGATGATGGTCCGCTCCGACCAGCGGCGGTTGGACAGCGAGCGCACGGCGAGCGCGGGGTGCTTGAGCAGCTCCAGGAACCACTTGCGGACCCGGTGCGCGCCGTAGGGCACCTGGAGGACGGTCATGCCGCCCATGGAGTTGGAGCCCTTGCCGTAGCGGACCGGCTCGATGTGGGTGTTCTCGTCCGGGTGGATCGACGAGGTGATCGCCACGCCCTGGGTGAAGTCGACGCGCTCCTTGCCGTGCCGCTTGCGGTAGCGGCGGTCGGTGGTCTGCGAGCCGACGAGGGCCTCGGAGTTGGTGCGGGTGAGTTCGCCGAGGCGGCGGGAGATCCCGGGCAGCAGGCCGGTGTCCTTCATCCGGTGCAGCAGGGTCTGCGTGCCGTACGTGCCGGCCGCGATCACCACCCGGCGGGCGGTGAAGGTGCGGCCGGCACCCTTCTTCCGGTTGTCGGTGGGCAGCGTCCTGACGGCGAAGCCGCCGCGTGAGTCCTCGGTGACGGCGACGACCGTGGTCATGGGGTGGACGACGGCGCCGGCCTTCTCCGCGAGGTAGAGGTAGTTCTCGTTGAGGGTGTTCTTGGCGCCGTGCCGGCAGCCGGTCATGCACTCGCCGCACTCGGTGCAGGCCTTGCGGGTGGGGCCCGCGCCGCCGAAGTACGGGTCGGCGACCTCGCCGCCGGGCTTCGCCCGTGCCTTCTCCGACCCGTCGGCGTCCTGACCGTCCCCGAAGAAGACGCCGACCGGCGCCATGTGGAAGGTGTCGCCGATGCCCATGGCCTGGGCGGTGGCCTTCAGGTGCACGTCGGACGGCGTCATCGTGGGGTTGAGCCGGACGCCGAGCATCCGCTTGGCCTGGTCGTAGTACGGGGCGAGCTCCGCACGCCAGTCGGTGATGTCCTTCCACTGCGGGTCGTCGAAGAACGGCGCCAGCGGCTCGTAGAGGGTGTTGGCGTAGTTGAGGGAGCCGCCGCCGACGCCGGCGCCCGCGAGCACCATGACGTTGCCGAGCAGATGGATGCGCTGGATGCCGTAGAGGCCGAGGGCGGGCGCCCACAGGAACTTCTTCAGGTCCCAGGAGTTCTTCGGCAGGGTCTCGCGGGTGTAGCGGCGGCCGGCCTCCAGGACGCCGACCCGGTAACCCTTCTCGGTGAGGCGGAGAGCCGTGACCGAGCCGCCGAAGCCGGAGCCGACGACGACGACGTCGTAGTCGTACCGGCCGTCCTCGTCGTACGCGCCGTCCTCGGCCTGATTCTGGGCAGGGGGTACCGCGGTCATGGCTCTCCTCGTGCGGGAAAGGGGCTGCGAAATCGGGGTGCGGGTCGGCGCGAGGGATCAGCGCAGGCGCAGGGCCTTCATCGCCTTCAGGGACGCGCTCATGAAGGCCGCGTACTTCTCGTCGTCCATCCCGAAGGAGGGCGCGAGCGGGATCAGCCGCTGCTGGGCGACGGTCTGGGCCTCGGTGAACTTGAGGATGCCCTCGGAGCCGTGGCGCCGGCCGAGGCCGGAGTCCTTCATGCCGCCCATCGGGGCGCGCACGCTGCCGTACGCGGGCGCGTAGCCCTCGTTGATGTTGACGGTGCCGGTGCGCAGCCGGGCGGCGACGGCGTGGCCGCGACGGGAGTCCCGGGTCCAGACGGAGGAGTTCAGGCCGTACGGGGTGGCGTTGGCCAGCTCGACGACCTCGTCCTCGTCGGTGAAGCGGTAGATCGAGACCACCGGGCCGAAGGTCTCCTCGGCGCAGACGGCCATGGGGGCCTCGACGCCGTCGAGGATGGTCGGCTCGTAGAACAGCGGGCCGATGTCGGGGCGGGCGACGCCGCCCGCGACCAGCCTGGCGCCCTTGGCGACGGCCTCCTGGACGTGCCGGGTGACGGTCTCCAGCTGGCGCTCGCCGACCAGGGAGCCCATGTCGGCGCCGTACGCGAGGGAGTTGCCGAGCCGCATCGCCTTCGTACGGGCGGCGAAGCGCTCGACGAAGGCGTCGGCGATCGACTCGTGCACGTACAGCCGCTCGATGGAGATGCACAGCTGGCCCGCGGAGGAGAAGCAGGCGCGGACGGCACCGGCGGCGGCCTTCTCGATGTCGGCGTCCTCGAGGACGAGCATGGCGTTCTTGCCGCCGAGCTCCAGGCTGACGCCGACGAGACGGGCGGCGGCGCCCTGGGCGACCTCGCGGCCGGTCCGGGTGGAGCCGGTGAAGGACACGTAGTCGGCGTGCCGGACGACCTCGGGCCCGACGACCGGTCCCTCGCCGATGACGACCTGGAAGACCTCGGCGGGCAGCCCGGCCTCGATCAGCAGGTCGCGGGCCCACAGCGCGGTGAGCGCGGTCTCCGTGTCCGGCTTCATGACGACCGCGTTGCCCGCGACGAAGGCGGGCAGGGCGTCGCCGACCGACAGCTCCAGCGGGTAGTTCCAGGGCGCGATCTGGCCGACGACGCCGCGCGGCTGGCGCAGCTCGGTGACCTTGGTGAGGGTCGGCACGACGCCGGTGTGGCGCTTGGCGCGCAGATAGGCGGGCGCCTTGCGGCCGTAGTGGCGGGCGGCGACGGCGACCGACAGGACCTCCTCGTGGGCGTGCAGGCGCGCCTTGCCGGTCTCCAGCTGGATGAGGTCGAGGATCTCGCCCTGCCGCTGGAGGACCAGGTCGTGGAAGCGCAGGAGCACGGCCGCGCGGGCCCTGGCCGGCGTGGCGGCCCAGGCGCCCTGGGCGGCGCGGGCACGGGCGAAGGCGGAGGCGACGTCCTCGGGCGTGGACTCGGGCAGGTCCGCCAGCTTGTCCCCGGTGAAGGGGGTGTGGTTGGCGGTGCGGCCGGAGCCCGCGACCCCGCGGGTGAGGCGGGCGACCAGCTCGGGCGTGACCACGTCGGCGGCGGTGCGCGCTCCGGCGGGTGCGGGCGCGACGGGGTTGGTGCCGAGGGGGGCCGCGGCGGCGGCCTGGGCCGGGGTGGCGAGTGCCTGCGAGTCCGTCATGAGGGCGAGGGTAGGGCGCATTCCCCGCTTTGGGTACCCGTCAGTAACGCGTTTTCACCCCCTGCACACAACCGCGCCAGTGTTCGCTGGCACATAAGCCCTGATCAGGGGCTCACCGTGTCCCCGGGCGCCCTCCAGTACTTCTTCACGATGTCGAACTGCTCGCGCGTCCGCTCCCAGCTCTCCTCCGGCGAGGCCATGTAGAGGGCGTACTCGGTGCCGTCGTCGCCGTAGTACACCTGGTCGATCGCGTGGCGGGGCCCCGGGAAGGTCTGCTTCTCGATCCAGGTGAACTCCCACACGGCGGAGTTGACCTGGTCGCGGAAGGTGTTCTGGGTCAGCCGGATCCGCTCGTACCTGGCCCGCCTCGCCACGATCTTCTCGAGGTCGAGCAGGTGCATGTACGGGTTCTCGAAGTCGGGCGAGTCGTCGATGCTGATCCGGATCCGGTGCTTGCCGTTGTCCGGGGTGTAGTCGATCTGGTCGCCGTCCTCCAGCCGCTTCCAGCCGTCGGGGACGACCAGGCTGAATCCCTCCGGGTCCTGGACCCGGTGCCAGCCGGCCGGGACGGTGCCCTTGGCCGGATCCTTGCCGTCCTTGCCCGCGTCCTGCCCCTGGGTCGTGGAGGTGCCGGTGCCCTTGTCGCCCGCGCCGCCCATGTGGGTCATCGCGGCGAAGACCGCGCCGCCCGCGAGCAGCCCGGCGACGACGGCCGCGAGCAGTGCGGGGCGCCAGCGGCCACGGCCACCGGCGGAGGCCGTGCCGCTGCCGCCGTCCGGCAGAGCGGGGACGGTCGCGCCGGCGGGCACCGGGGCGGGAGTCGCGGTGGCGGGCGCGTCCGCCTGGACGGCCGCGGGGTCGTCGTGCGGCACGGGCAGCGGGGTCGTCGTCGACGGGACGGCCTCGGCCAGCTCCTCCGCCCCCACCCGCTGCGTCGGCACGTACGCCTGCGCGGCCTGCGGCGCCCGGCCCTCCATGGCGTCGAGCAGCATCCGCTCGGCCTCGTCGGCGCGCGGGCGCTGATCCGGGTCCTTGCGCAGCAGCGCCACGATGACGGGGGCGAGCGCGCCGGCCTTCTCGGGGTACGGCGGCTCCTCCGTCACCACGGCCTGCATCGTGCTGATCGGCGAGCTGCGGCGGAACGGCGAGTTGCCCTCCACCGCCGCGTACAGGGTGGCGCCCAGCGACCACAGGTCGGAGGCCGGCCCCGGGTCCCCGCCGCGCACCCGCTCGGGCGCCAGGTAGTCAATGGAGCCGACGAGTTCACCCGTGCGGGTGATCGAGGAGTCGCCCTCGATGGCGGCGATCCCGAAGTCGGTGATGAGGACCCGGCCGTCGCGCGCGAGCAGCACGTTGCCCGGCTTCACGTCCCGGTGCAGCACCCCGGCGGCGTGCGCCGCGCGCAGCGCGCCGAGGACGTGCAGGCCGATCCGGGCGGCCTCGCGCGGCTCGATCGTGCCGGCCTCCTTCGCCGCGTCCGCGAGCGAGGGCCCGTCCACGTACTGCATGACGATCCACGGCCGGTCGTCGTGCTCCAGGACGTCGTGCACGGTGACCACGCCCGGGTGGGTGATCCGGGCCGCCGCCCGCGCCTCCTTCTGCGTCCGGGCGTGCAGAACCAGCCGGTCGGCCTCGGCCACGAACCGGCCTGCCGTCAACTCCTTGACGGCCACCACACGGTGCAGCACCTCGTCGTGCGCGCGCCAGACCTTGCCCATGCCGCCGCGCCCGATGGACTCGCCCAACCGGTAGCGACCGGCGAGCAGCAGCCCGGTGCCGGTGCTCTCAGAATGTTCCACGTGCCCCCGCTTATCTGCTTCACAGGCAAGGTTACGGAGAAGGGTGCGGAACACGGAACCTCGGGGCGGGCTTTGGGAACAACCTGTAACCAGAGGCGGTTTTCAGCCACTGGCGCGGTCTGTACGCGAGGGGTCGACGTGACCGGCGAGTAGCCGGGGCCGACGGGACGGCGAGTGGCCGGAGCGACGGACCGGCGAGTGGTCGTAGCGACGGCCGGGCCGAGCCGGGTCATGGCCGAAAAAGGCCGAGGCGACGGCCGTGGTTCAGCGGGTGGCCCGGTACGCCTTCACCGCCTGGTCGTAGATCTCGGACACCTTGTCACGCTCGTTCTCCGGCCCGATGACCTGCACGATGTGGTAGCGATCGCCTTCGATCAGCGCCAGGTTGCGCACGAACACCTCGCGCCCCGTGCTGTCCTGCCAGGTGAACTGCCCGACCGCCATGCTCTGTCGGCCGATGACGACCCGGCGCAGACCGGAGGCACCGGACCAGGACGACTCCCGCCACGGCTGGAGCTCGCGCTCCTTGGTCCGCTGGTACGCCAGCGGGTCCGAGCCGTTGGCCTGCACCGTGTCCCGGCCCGGCACCACGATCAGCGTGAAGTCACCGCCCGTGAAGCGCACTTGCCCGGCGTCGTTGATCGGGCTGCGCCGCCAGCCGCGCGGCACGCCCACCTGGAAGCCCTCGGGGTCCTTGCGCAGCTCGTAACCGGCCAGGAGGGACGGGGCCGCGGGGTCGACGGCGGGCGGGGTGGTGCGCGACTGCTGCGGCGCGGGCCGGGTGGTGGCTCCGCCCGAGGGACCTCCGGTGCCGGCCGGCGCCGAGGACGGCACCGGCGCACCGGACTTCACCGGCGGCGCGCCCGTTCCGCCCTTCTCCTCGCCCGCCTTGGGCAGGAACAGCACGGCGTACGCGACGGCCCCGGCGAGCAGGAGGAGGATCAGGAGCAGCAGCGTCCGGCCGAGGGCGCGCGGCGAGCCCGCCTCGCGCCGGGGTGCGCGGGGCACGCGCGCGGCGCGCTGCGGGATCTCCTCGTGCGCCAGGTCGCCGGGATACGGCGTGTGGGCCTGGTACGCCGTCGAGTGCTCCGGCTGCTCGCGGTACGCCGCGTACGCGGACTCGCGCGCGGCGCGTCCCTTGGCGTGGCGATGCCGGTGCCGGCCGCCCGCGGACCCGCCGCGACGCCGGCGCACCAGCTCACCGCGGCGGCGCACGATCGGCAGCCGGGTGGCGTCGGGCGACGGCAGCGGTACGACGCCGATCCCGGCCTCCGGCTCGGGCGCCGACCGGACCAGGGAGCGCAGCCAGCCGCTCAGCTCCTCGACGTCGGGGCGCTCGGTCGGGTCCTGGCGGAGCAGGGACTCGACGACGGGCCGGAGCGGACCGCACTCCTCCGCGAAGGCGGGCGGCTCCGCGCAGACCAGCTGGACCAGTTCGGCGGCGCTGTCCTCGGGGTACGGGGCGTGGCCCTGGACCGCCCGGTAGAGCAGCGCGCCGAGGGCCCACAGGTCGGTGGCGGGGCCGATGGGCGGGGCGAGGCGCCAGTGCTCGTGGACCGGGCCCGCCTGCTCGGGCGCCCACCGCTCGGTGACGGCGCCGACCACGGCCATCCGGGTCTGCCGGGCCCGCTCGGCGCCGAGCCGGGTCACCGGTCCGCGGTACGCGTCACCGGAGGCGGCGGCCGGAACGGGCGCGGGCTCGGGGGCCGGCCGGGGTGCGGCCGCGCGGTACCCGGCGGGGAGCGCGGGCAGCACCGGGCCGCCCGTTCCGGCGCTGCCGCCGGCGGGGACGGGCCGCCCGCCGTCGCGGGCCGCGTGCGGGCCGTCGCTCCAGCTGCCGGTGAGGTACGCGCGGGGCGGCGGGCCGTAGGTGCCGCCGGTCTCGTCGTCGTCGGGGCCGTCATCGTCGTCGTCGCCCACACGCGACCACCACTGCGGCTCGGGAGGCGTGGGCGGGCCGGACGGCGGCGTGGGCCCGGCGGGGCCGGAGGGCTCGGCGGAGCCCCCGGAGGGACCGGCGGGCTCGGTGGGCTCGGCCGGGCGCGGGGCCGGGAGGGCGCCGGTCTCGCCGATCGCGGCGGCGGCGCGGGCGCCCGCGCGGTAGGCGGCGATGGCCCCGGCCCGGGCCGCGCGCGGGTCCGCGGCGGGCGGCACGGCGGGCCCGGGCGCGACGGGTGCGGCGGACAGCTCGGGCCGGCCCGCGCGCCCGGGCCCGTACGGCGTGCCGCCGTGCGGGCCGTACCCGGCGATGCCGGGCGTGCCGGTGCCGTCCTCGCCGGGACCGTCCTCGTACCGGCCGCCGTCCTCGTCGGGCTCCTGGCCGTCGGCGTACCGGCCGTCGAGGTAGGCCTCGTCGTCGGCCGTCTCCTCCAGGTACGTCTCGTCGGGATACGGCTCCGACCCACGCGCCCGCGGGAGGGCGCCGCGGGCGACCGGCTCGTGACCGCCCGTCAGGGACCGGTCGCGACCCTCGTGGCCCTCGTCGCCGGATGCGTACTCGCCGTACGTTCCGTACTCGGCGTACTCCCCGTGCTCCCCGTACTCACCGTCGTCCTCGTACGCGTCGTACGTCTCGGCCTCGGGGACGTCCGGTCTCTCGTACGGGTCCGACCCCTGCGGCCCTGCGGCGTACGGGAACTCGTCGGCCTCCGGGACCGGCGCGTAGCCGCAGAGGGCCTCCTCGGCGGCTCCCGCCGCCAGACCGGTGAGGACGACCCGTCCGTCGTCGCAGACGAGGACGGTGCGCGCGGTGACGTTGCGGTGGGTCCAACCGTGCGCGTGGAGGGCGCGCAGGGCGGTGAGCAGGTCGGCGCCCATCTCGGCGGCCCGGTAGGGGCTGAGCGGGCCGTCGACGAGCAGCTCGGAGAGCGGCGTGGCGGCGACGAACTCGCTCACTATCCACAGCGATCCGGCCTCCGCGAACACGTCGAAGACCTGGTCGAGGCGCGGGTGGTCGGGGATCCGGGCGGCGGCCTGGGCCGCCTCCACGGCGCGGCGGACCGTCGGATCGGCCGGCCGGCGGGTCGCGCGGCCCTGATCGGCGTAGGGCTGGTCGTCGAGGAGTTCGGCGTCGACGACCTCGGGCAGCGGCACCTGCCGGATGCGGACTTCCTGGCCGCTGTAGGTGTCGAAGGCGCGCGTCTCGACGAGTTCGTACGCGTCGGGCGGCGGCAGGGGCAGGCGGTAGCGGTCCGCGAGCACCCTTCCGGCGTAGTCGTCCACGACGCCTCCCCACGCGCCTGCCGTCCCCCGTGCCCCGCCCTCACGGTGTCGGGCGGGGCCTCTCACGATACGTGCCGCCCGTCAGTCCTTGGGGCTGAACGTGGCGAACGCGGTGTCCCGCAGCGTCCTGCACTCCGCCGCGTCCCACGCGTCGGCACGGCAGCTGATCATGATCGAGTAGCCGTGATCGGCGTCGACCTTGAAGCCGCGGTTGAGTATCCGGATCCGCTGGCCGCCCTGGTTGCGCTCGAACTCCCAGTCGGCGACGGTCGGGTAGCCCTTGTACGAGACCGGGCTGATGCCGATGTGCTTGTAGCCGTTGCTGGAGGCGGCGACCCCGGCCAGCGCGGCGCTCCAGGCGGCGGCCGCGTCGTCCTTCGGGCTGTCGTTGTAGTCGACCTGGACGCGCGGGAACGAGCCCTTGGCGGCGTTGAAGATGCCGCCGGAGTTCTGGCCCGCTATGTCGGTCATCCGGAAGGAGCCCGGCATCGCCATCGAGAAGTGGAACCGGTCGTTGGTCACCATCACGTAGCCCGGGGGCAGCTTGACCCCGGCGCCGCCGTCACCGCCGCCGGCACCGTCCTGGCCGCCGTCGGGCGTCCCGGACGGCGTGGTGCCGGTCTGGCCGCCGTTGGTCGCGGGCTTGCCGCCGCTGCCCTGCTGGGCCGGGTCGCTCGGCGACTTGTCGGTGTTCTGGCCGTCGGCGCCGCCCGAGGAGCTGCCGGCCGAGGCGGTGGTGCCGGCGGTGTTCCCGCCCTTGCCCTGGTCTGAGCCTTCCTGGCCACCGCCGAGGGCGACGTAAAGGATCGTGCCGAGCAGGGCGACGAGCACGACCGCGGCGATGATGACCAGGGTGCGGCGCGGGACGACGTCGGTCAGCGAGGCCTTGGCCGTGGCCGGCCGGTCCGGTGCGCCGGCTCCGGCGGCCGGACGCCTGGGCTCGGTCCTGGCCGCGGCGGCGGCGTTCCGCACGGACTTCAGGGCGCCGCGCATCCGCTCGGCCGCCACGTCGGCGGGCTTGGCGGGCTTGGCCGGGTCGCCGGAGCCGGCCGGCGAACGCTCGGGAATCGGCGGCAGCGGCACGACGCGGGTCGACTCGGGCGAGGGCTTCGGCGGCGCCTCGGGCGCGTCGAGCACGGCGCGCAGCAGGGCCCGGGCGCCCGCGTCGTCGAGGCGCTGGGCGGGGTCCTTGGCGAGCAGGCCGTAGATGACCTTCTCCAGCTCGGGGCCCGCGTTCTTCGGCGGGTCCACGGGCTCGGTCATCACGGCGGTGAGCGTGGCGATGGCGGAGCCCTTGTCGTAGGGCGGGCAGCCCTCGACGGCGGCGTAGAGGAGTCCGCCGAGCGACCAGAGGTCGGCGGCGGGGCCGGGCTTGTGGCCACGGGCCCGCTCGGGCGAGATGTACGAGGGCGCGCCGACGAGCATGCCCGTGGAGGTGATCGAGGGGTCGCCCTCGACCTGGGCGATGCCGAAGTCGGTGAGGACGGCCCGGCCGTCCTCGGCGATCAGCACGTTGGACGGCTTCACGTCGCGGTGCAGGATGCCCTCGCGGTGCGCGGAGCGCAGCACGTCGAGGATGGCGAGGCCGACCTCGGCGGCGCGCCGCGGGGTGAGCGTGCCGTCCTCGCGCACGGCGTCGGCGAGGGACTTGCCCTCGATGAGCTCCATGACGATCCACGGGCGGTCGTCCTCGTCGACGACGTCGTAGACGGTCACGGCGCCGTTGTTGCGGATCCGGGCGATGGCCTTGGCCTCGCGCAGGGTCCGGGTGATGAGGCGTCGCTTCTCGTCCTCGTCGATGCTGTTGGGGAAGCGGAGCTCCTTGACCGCGACGGTCCGGCCGAGGGTCTCGTCGACCGCACGCCAGACCGTGCCCATGCCGCCGCGGCCGAGGACCACGCCGAGCCGGTAGCGTCCGGCCAGCAGCCGTCCTTCGGCGGACGACGTGTCAGCGCGGCCGGTCCGCATGCCCGTTCCGGTGGCGTCGGCCCCGAACCCGGCCGCCGGAGCGGCCCCGTCGGTGGACCTGCTGCTCTTCGCCAGTCCGACCGGCGCCTTGGCGGGCGCGGGGCTCTTGGCGCGCTCGGGGCCGTCGGCCGCGGCACCGGCGGTGGATCCGCCGCCCTTCGTCAGGCCGGCCGGGGCCTTCGCCGGCGAGGCACCGCCGCCGGTGCCGGCCCGGCCGCCCGGCTCGCCGGAGGCCGCGGCCGTGGCCGCGTCCCTCGGGTCCCGCGCGACCTGCCGGGTGCCCATCACGCTGGTGGGCGTGTCCGCGGGCCGGGTGTCCTCCGGCTCCCCGGCCGACGGCCCGTCACCGGCCGTGCCGGCCTTCGACGGCCCGGACGCCTTCGTGTCCTTCGACTCCTCGGGCGTCTTCCCGTCCTTCGACTCCTCGGGCGTCTTCCCGTCCTTCGACGCCGTCGCGTCCTTGTCCCGCTCCGCCTTGCGCGCGGCCGGAACCGCACCCCGGTCGCCGTCGGTGGCGGCGCCCGCGGCGGAGTCCCGCCGGGGGTCCTGCCCCGAGTCCCGCGACTGCTCCGCCTCCGACATGCGTCCCCTCTGCGATCCCTGTTTCTCGCCCGCGTCCGGCGCTCCCGCTCGATGCGGCAACCCGCCCTGGAAGAGAGCTCATTGTCCCTCACTCCGGGACCGCTGACTCCCCCGGGTCCGCACTCCGAGAACGTCGGACACCTCCCAGAGGTGCCCTGATCGGGTCAGATCGGCACGATGTCAGGCGCGCCGAGCCGTGCCGCGTCCGCCGTCAGGTCGTCCGGCTGGCGCTGCGACTCGCGTTCCGCCTCGACCCTTTTCTCGTAGTGCTCGACCTCCTTGTCGATCTGCCGGGCGTCCCAGCCGAGGACGGGTGCCATGAGTCCGGCGCATTCGCGAGCGCTCAGGGTGCCCCGGTCGAAGGTCTCGATGGAGATCCGGGTGCGCCGGGTGAGGACGTCGTCGAGATGGCGGGCGCCCTCGTGCGAGGCGGCGTAGACGATCTCGGCCTTCAGGTAGTCCTCGGCGGCGGGCAGGGGTCTGCCGAGGGCCGGGTCGGCGGTGACGAGGTCGAGGATCTCCTCCGTCAGGGAGCCGTAGCGGTTGAGCAGATGCTCGACGCGGGCCACGTGGAGTCCGGTGCGGGCGGCGATTCCGGCACGGGCGTTCCACAGCGCCCGGTAGCCCTCGGCGCCGAGCAGCGGGGTGTCCTCGGTGACGCAGGCGGCGACGCGTTTGTCGAGCGCGTGGACGGCCTCGTCCACGGCGTCCTTGGCCATGACGCGGTAGGTCGTGTACTTGCCGCCGGCGACGACGACCAGGCCGGGCACCGGGTGGGCGACGGTGTGTTCGCGGGAGAGCTTGCTGGTGGCGTCGGACTCGCCCGCCAACAGGGGCCGCAGGCCCGCGTAGACGCCCTGGACGTCATCGCGGGTGAGCGGGGTGGAGAGCACGCCGTTGACGTGTTCCAGCAGGTAGTCGATGTCGGCGCTGGAGGCGGCCGGATGGGCCTTGTCGAGGTCCCAGTCGGTGTCGGTGGTGCCGATGATCCAGTGGCGGCCCCAGGGAATGACGAACAGCACGGACTTCTCGGTACGGAGGATGAGCCCGGTGGTCGAGTGGATGCGGTCCTTGGGCACGACGAGGTGGATGCCCTTGGATGCGCGGACGTGGAACTGGCCGCGCTCGCCGATGAGTGCCTGGGTGTCGTCGGTCCACACCCCGGTGGCGTTGACGATCTGACGGGCCCTGACCTCGTACTCGCCGCCGGTCTCGACGTCCCGGACGCGGGCGCCGACCACGCGCTCGCCCTCGCGCAGGAAGCCGACCACCCGGGCCCGGCTGGCAACCCGCGCCCCGTAACTCGCGGCGGTGCGGACGAGGGTGGTGACGAAGCGGGCGTCGTCCATCTGGGCGTCGTAGTACTGCAGGGCGCCGACGAGGGCGTCCTTGCGCAGACAGGGGGCGACGCGCAGGGCGTGACGGCGGCTGAGGTGACGGTGGACGGGCAGGCCGCGGCCGTGTCCGGAGGAGACCGACATCGCGTCGTACAGCGCGACGCCCGAGCCCGCGTACAGCCGCTCCCAGCCCTTGTGCTGCAACGGGTAGAGGAACGGGACGGGTTTGACGAGGTGGGGCGCGAGCCGCTCGAGGAGCAGGCCGCGCTCCTTCAGGGCCTCGCGGACGAGGGCGAAGTCGAGCATCTCCAGATAGCGCAGGCCGCCGTGGATCAGCTTGCTCGACCGGCTGGACGTGCCGGAGGCCCAGTCGCGGGCCTCGACGAGTCCGGTGGAGAGGCCTCTGGTGACGGCGTCGAGGGCGGTGCCCGCGCCGACGACGCCGGCGCCCACCACCAGGACGTCCAGTTCGTGCTCGGCCATCGCCGCGAGCGCTTCGGCGCGCCCGGCGGGTCCCAGTGTCGCTGTCCTCACGGTTGGTGCCTCCCGTCGTCCCCCGACTGTCCAGCACGCGAACCGGGCCCGTGTGGTCCGGCTCACAGACTCGATTCTGTCCCGGCACTCCGACTTCAGCCACCGCCCCTGCCCCGCCCTGTGGATAACACTCGGCGACCTTCGGGCCCACAATGCCGCATAACGGTCATATTTACTCTTAGTCTGACATTGCGTCGGCCTCTGTCGGTCCACAGGGCTTGCGCACCACGTCCCCTCCGGCTACTGGGAAGGACGGCCCACACCCCATGCCCGCTGATCTCGCCGTCATCGGCCTCGGCCACCACGGACTCCCCCTCGCCCAAGCAGCCACCGCGGCCGGCGTCGCCACCGTCGGCTACGACACCGACCCCCGCGCCGTCGCCGAACTCGCCGCCGGACGTCCCCCCGTCGACGGCTCCCTCACCGCCGCCGAGATCCGCCGGATGGTCTCGTCGGGCTTCCGGCCCGCGACCGACCCGGCCGAACTCGGGCGCGTCCGCACCGCCGTCATCTGCGCACCCACCCCGCCGGCACCCGACGGCACCCTCGACCTCACCGCCGTGACCGACGCCGCCCGCGCCCTCGCCGCCCGGCTGCGCCCCCACACCACCGTCCTCCTGGAGTCCCCGGTGCCGCCCGGCACCACCGAGGGCCCGCTGCGCGAACTCCTGGAGGCGGGCTCCGGGCTGCGCGCCGGCCGCGACTTCCACCTCGCCTACTCGCCCGGCCGCCTCGACCCCGGCAGCCGCCTCCAGGGCGGGACACGCGGGCTGGCCACCGCGCCCAAGGTGATCGGCGGCCTCACCCCCGCCTGCACCGAGTCCGCCGCCGCCTTCTACGGGCGGCTCACCGACAAGGTGGTCCGCGCGCGCGGACCGCGCGAGGCCGAGACGGTCAAGCTCCTGGAGACCAACTTCCGGCACGTCAACATCGCCCTGGTCAACGAGATGGCGGTGCTGTGCCACGAACTCGGCGTCGACCTCTGGGACGTCATCCGCTGCGCCGAGACCAAGCCCTTCGGCTTCCAGGCCTTCCGGCCCGGCCCCGGCGTCGGCGGCCACGGCGTCCCCGTCGAGCGCCTGCCCGGCCACGGCCCCCTCCGCCTGGTCGAACTCGCCGGCCAGGTCAACGAGCGGATGCCCCAGTACGTCGTCCAGCGCTCCGCCACGCTCCTCAACGAGCACGGCAAGTCCGCGCGCGGCGCCCGGATCCTGCTGCTCGGGATCACCTACAAGCCGGACCTCGCCGACCGGCAGGGCGCGCCCGCCGACGAGATCGCCCGCCGCCTCATGGACCTCGGCGCGGCGGTCAGCTTCCACGACCCGTACGTCACGGACTGGCGCGTGCGCGACCTGCCCGTCCCGCGCGCCGACTCCCTCTACGAGGCCGCCGCCCACGCCGACCTGACGATCCTGCTCCAGCACCACCGCACCTACGACCTCCAGGGCCTGTCGGTGAAGGCCCAGCTCCTCCTCGACACCCGCGGCGCGACCCCGGCGGGCGCGGCGCACCGGCTGTGAGGCGGCAGGCGCGCGCCGTACGACGACGGGGGCCCCGCACCACCCCGCCCCCCCCCCCCCCCCGGGGCGACCCGGGGAACGAGGAAGTAAAACAAAAATCAACCACCCACCGCAACAAGAACGGAGTTATAGC
>NZ_JBHXTJ010000077.1:0-19951 GCF_042677525.1 Streptomyces sp. NPDC127114 | reverse complement strand
CCGGTCCGGACCGCCCGGACCACCTGGACTGGTGCGGGCCGGCCCGGACCAGTCTGGGCCAGCCCGGACCGCCCGGACCCGTCCGGGCCGGCCCGGACCGGCGAACCGTCCGAGAGGGCCGCCCGGGGGGCTCAGCCCTCGCCCGGCTCCCGCAGTTCTCGCGCGTACGGCGGTTCCGCGCCCGCGCGGGAGCAGGTGACGGCCGCCGCCCGGGCCGCGTACCCGAGGAGCTCGCGCCAGTCCTGGTCCGAGAGGGCGGACACCGGGCGGTCCGCGAGACCGTGCAGGAGCGCGGCGTTCACCGTGTCGCCCGCGCCGATCGTGTCCACCACCCGCACCCGTACGGCGGGGACGGACACCTCGTACGCGCGGGTGAAGACGGTCAGGCCCGCCGCGCCCCGGGTCAGGACCACCGCGGCCGGACCGGCGGCCAGCCACTCCTCCGGGGAGCCGCCGAGCCAGGCGGCGTCCTCCTCCGAGAGCTTCAGGAGCGAGACGTACGGCAGCCAGCCGGCGAAGCGCTCGCGGTAGGCGTCCGCGTCGGGGATCAGGCCGGGCCGGACGTTCGGGTCGAGCAGGGTGAAGGCGCCGGCCAGCGACGAGCGCCGCAGCAGCGCCTCGTACGCGCTCGCCCCCGGCTCCAGGGCGAGCGAGCAGGTACCGAAGGCGACCGCCCGCACTCCGTCCGGCAGGCGCTCGGGCAGCGCGAAGAGCCGGTCCGCCGTGCCCTCGACGTAGAAGCCGTAGCGCGCGGAGCCGTCGGGTCCCACCGAGGCGACCGCCAGGGTGGTCGGCTCGGGCCCGCGCTGCACGAGCCCGGTCGCCACGCCCGCCGTACGCAGCCGCTCGACCAGCACCTCGCCGAAGGCGTCCGTCGAGACGCGCGAACAGAAGGCCACGTCCGCGCCGATCCGGCCGAGGGCCACGGCCGTGTTGTACGGGCCGCCACCCGGCCGGGGCAGCAGCGGGGCCAGGGGGCCCGGCGCCCCGTCGGGGACCAGGTCGATCAGGGACTCACCGGCGACGACGATCACGTACCGGAACGTAACCCATGACCGGCACGGGCCGACAGCCGCCGGCAGGCCGGACCGAACGCTCGCCCGCGCGCCGTCCGGACCGGCCGCCTCGGGCCGCCCGCCGACCCGGCCGTCGGTGTGTGCGAACCCGCCGGTATCGTCGGTTCGGTCCCTTCTCGGGCCGCCTTGTCCCCGATCCGACACCGTGGAGCGCTCATGTCCGGCCAGTCCACCCGCCGCACCGTACTGAAAGGCGCCGCCCTCGCCGGGGCCGCCGGGCTGGGTGTCGCCGCCTGCTCCACCGACTCCAAGGTGGGCCACGCCCAGAACCCCACGCCGACCGCCCCGGTCGCCCTCGGCGCGCCCGACGAGGTGCCCGTCGGCGGTGCCAAGCTCTACCGCGAGCAGCGGGTCCTCGTGCACTGCCCGGCCCAGGGCCAGTACAAGGCCTTCAGCGCCCAGTGCACCCACGCGGGCTGCGTCCTGGACAAGATCGAGAACAACGAGGGCAACTGCCCCTGCCACGGCAGCCGCTTCGACGTGACCACCGGCAAGGCCCTCCAGGGCCCGGCGACCGTGCCGCTCCCCGAGGTCCCCGTCCGCGTCGAGAACGGCAGGCTGATCGCCGGCCCCAAGGCCTGAGGTAGCGCGCCGGCGCCGACACCCGGCGCCCCACACCCGGCACCCGACACCCGCCGCCCGCCGCCCGGGCCCGGCTCCAGCCCGGAAGCCTCAGGCGTCGGACTCAGGCCTCAGGCGTCAGCCTCAGGTCTCAGGCCCAGTCCCACTCGATCCCGAGGATCCCGGGCCGTACCCCCTGCTCCACGATGTGCACCGCGCGGTGCCGGCCGCTCAGCGTCAGCTCGGCCCGGCCGCCGCGCGGCGCGCCCGTCGACGCCTGCGCGAACCGCCGGCAGCGCACCGGCAGCGCCGCCTCGTCGAAGCGGACCTGGAGCACGTACTGCCCGCCGGCGAAGCTGAAGCCCCGCACGTACTCCCGGCTCGCACCGCCCGTCCCGTCCTCGAAGCCGTACGAGAAGACATACGTGTCCCCGGCCCGCAGCCGGGTGTCGAAGAGCAGCTCGGCCACCAGCACCCCCGTCTCCGCGTGCCGCCGCACCCGCCCCGTCCGGCAGTTCTCCGTCGCCCGCACCTCCACCCGCGACGGATCGCAGCCCGGATCACCCCGGTGGATCGCCAGATAGCGGTCGACCCCGTCCCGGTGCGCCCGCACCACGTGCTGGGAGTCCCGCCCGACCAGCTCGCGTCCGGCCCCGATCCGCACCCGCTCCTGATGGGCCACGGTGTGCAGCCCGCCGTCCGCCGGGCACTCCAGCTCCGCGAGCAGCTCCTCGACCACGCCCGAGGCCTCGACGAGCGAGCGGTACGAGCGGGTCGCCGGGCGTTCGACCCCGTCACGGGCGGAGGCGTCCTCGTGCAGCAGCCGGATCAGCGAGTTGCCGGGCAGCTGGAGCACCTCCTCCAGGGCGCGGACCGCCTTCATGGACTCGGGCCGCTGCGGCCGCCGGGCTCCCTGCTGCCAGTAACTCAGCGACGTCACACCGACTTTCACGCCCCGGTGCGCCAGATGGTGCTGGACCCGCTGGAGCGGCAGTCCGCGCACCGCGAGTGCCGTGCGCAGCGCCAGATGGAACGGCCCCGTGTGCAGCAACTGCGCCAGATCGGCCTCGGTGTGACCCACGAGGACTCCTCAGTGAACGTTCACGGCAGGGGGAGGCGGAGCACACGGCCGCCCGACGGGCGGGCTGGTGGGCCGGGGACGGCCGTTCACACCCGGGTCACACCGTTCACAGCCCGCCGTCACCCCGCATTGAAGCGTGTTGACCGGATCCGGACAACGTCCGATGCTCCAGACCAGCGTCCGGACGCGCTCCTCTCCCCACCTCTCCTCCGATCCCCACCACGGGAGGAACGCGATGCGCAGCAGAAAGGTCCTCGCGGCACTCGCCGCCACAGCCGCCCTCTTCCTCGTCCCCGCCGCCCCGGCGTCCGCCGCGCCGACCGGCGAGGACGCGGCCGGAGAAGGCGTGTCCGCCCTCGCCTCCAAGCGGCTGAACATCACCATGCAGGCCCAGCAGAAGACCAACTGGTGCTGGGCGGCCGGCGGCAACACCATCGCCACCTGGTTCGGCCGGAACTACAGCCAGAACCAGTTCTGCAACGCCGCCTTCGGCCGGCAGCAGGGCTACGACTGCCCCAACTGGCAGGCCACCCTGGGCAACGTCCAGGACGGGCTGAGCTGGGCGGGCATCAACCCCGGTTCGTACGTGAACGGCTGGCTGCGCTACTCGACCGTGCAGACCGAGATCAACGCCGACCGGCCGGTCGAGACCCGGATCCAGTGGTCGAGCGGCGGCGGGCACATGCACGTCGTCTACGGCTACGACGACGCCAACAGCTGGGTGTACTGGGGCGATCCGTGGCCGTCCAGCGACCGCTACAACTGGGCCTCGCACGCCTGGTACGTGAACAACAGCTCGTTCTCCTGGACCCACTCGCTCTACCGGATCGGGGCGTGACGACGGTGAACGCACGGATACGCGCCCTGAGCGCCGGCGGCGCCGGTCTGCTGGGCATGGCCGTCCTCGTCCTCCTCGGCGCGGTGCCCGCCGACGCGGCCGAGCCGCTGCCGACCGCGGCGAGCCCGGAACAGGCGGCCGCCGCGCCCCGCACGCTCGACACGGTGGCCCGCTTCTTCGCCCGGGACGGCGCCCTCGCCGCCCGGGCGGCGGAGCGGCCCCGCATCGAGGGCGCCTCGGTGCCCGTACGGATCCTGTCGCCCGACTTCGTGGCCGGGAAGCCGGGGGCACCGGTGGCCCGGGTCGAGTTCCACGCCAGCAAGGCGGTCGCGGCGGACGGCCGGGCGGCCTCCCTCTGGACCGTGCGCACCGCGGGCGGCGGCTGGCAGGTGGTGAACATCGCCACCGGCGACGACGAGGTGCGCTACGCGCGGCAGGGCGGGCGGGTGCTGCCCGGCGGGACCGTGTTCCGCGAGCCGCAGATCGACGCGTGGTACGTGCAGAAGGGCACGAAGGTGCTGCCGCTCGACGAGGACGCGGTGCGGGCCGTGGGGGCCGGCGGCACCACGCTGGCCGCCTACCGCGAGCGGGTGGGCAAGGCGTACGGCGACAAGCTTCCGGGCTCCGCGTACGCGAGGAAGGGCGCGGCGGGCGGCTACGGCACCGGGCCCGCGGGCCCCGCGTCGGCCGCACCGGCCGCCCACGACGAGCCCGCCGTCACCGCCGCCTCCACCGCGGCCGGCGCGGGCGCGGTCCTCGCCCTCGCGCTGGGCACCACGGCGGCACTCCGCCGACGCTCCCGGTAACCCCCCGGGGCCCCGCGGGCACCCCCGGGCGCCCCGGGGCTCGCCGGGGCGCCCGGGGGCTCGTCGGGGCGCCGGGGGCACCCCGGGCGACCCTCCGGACCGCCGGGCCGCCCTGGGCCCACCGCAGCCGTCCGGGCCGTCGGGTCGCCCTCGGGACCGTCGCGTCCCCGTGGGCCGGTCGCTGATCCTGAGTGCGGCCGCCACCCCGCAGCCCTCCGGGCCGTCGGGTCGCTTCCGGGACCGTCGCGTCCCCGTGGGCCGGTCGCTGATCCTGGGTCCGGCCGCCACCCCGCAGCCCTCCGGGCCGTCGGGTCGCCCCCGGGACCGTCGCGTCCCTGTGGGCCGGTCGCTGATCCTGAGTCCGGCCACCACCCCAGGCGCCGGCCGGACCCCGGGGCCGGCCGCGCCCCGAGGCCGGCCGCCGGCCGGGGCCTTCGTGGAGGTGGTGTCCGGACCCGCGTCCGGCGCCACCTCCGCTCCGCCTTCTCCGGCCCCTGCCGCTCCCGCCGGGGTCTCTGTGCTCACTGCGCCAGATATCCGCCGTCCACCGGCAGTACCGCCCCCGTCACGAACGAGGCCTCGTCCGAGGCCAGGAAGAGGACGGCCGCTGCCACCTCCTCCGGGCGGCCGAAGCGGGCCATCGGGTGGGCGCGGGCGACGGTGTCCAGGTACTCCGGGCCGCCCGGCTCGTGGCGGACCGCGGCCACGCGCTCGGTCTCGATCGTGCCGGGCGCGACCGCGTTGACCCGGATGCCGTGCGGGGCCCACTCCACCGCCAGGTGCTTGGTGAGGCCCGTCGCCACGAACTTCGCCGGGCCGTACACGGCCTGCCGCGCCTGGCCCGCCACGCCGGAGACCGATGACGTGCACACGATCGCGCCGCCGCCCGTGCCGAGCATCGCCTCGATCGCGTACTTGCAGGTCAGGAACATGCCGCGGCCGTCCACCGCCATCACCTCGTCGAAGTCGGCGGCGCTCGCCTCCGTGACGTCGAGGAGGGGGATCACTCCCGCGTTCGCCACCAGGACGTCGAGGCGCCCGAAGCGCTCCACCGCGGTGGTGATCATGCGGCGGGCGTCGGCGTCGAGCGAGACGTCGCCGACGACCGTCACCACCTCGTCGCCGAGCGTGGCGAGGCGCCCCGCGTCCACGTCCGTCGCGACCACCCGCGCGCCCTCCGCCGCGAAGCGCAGCGCCGTCGCCCGGCCGATCCCGCTCGCCGCGCCGGTGACCACGCACACCCGGTCCGCCAGCCGTCCTGAAGCCTCGTTCGTCATGTCCGGGCAACGAGCGCGCGCCGCCTGAGTGTCGGTCCCCGCCAGTAGGGTGGGGACCATGGCCGACCCCTCCAGCTACCGCCCCAGGCCGGGACAGATCCCCGACTCGCCGGGGGTCTACAAATTCCGCGACGAGCACCGCCGGGTGATCTACGTCGGGAAGGCGAAGTCCCTGCGCCAGCGCCTGGCGAACTACTTCCAGCCGCTGGCGAGCCTCCACCCGCGCACGGCGACGATGGTGACCACGGCCGCCTCCGTCGAGTGGACCGTCGTGTCGACCGAGGTCGAGGCGCTGCAGCTGGAGTACTCCTGGATCAAGGAGTTCGACCCCCGGTTCAACGTGAAGTACCGGGACGACAAGAGCTATCCGTACCTCGCCGTCACGCTCGACGAGGAGTTCCCGCGCGTCCAGGTCATGCGCGGGCACAAGAAGAAGGGCGTGCGCTATTTCGGGCCGTACGCGCACGCGTGGGCCATCCGCGAGACCGTCGACCTCATGCTGCGGGTCTTTCCCGTACGCACCTGCTCCGCCGGGGTGTTCCGCAATGCCGCCTCCGCCGGGCGGCCGTGCCTCCTCGGCTACATCGGCAAGTGCTCGGCGCCCTGCGTCGCCCGCGTGACGCCCGAGGAACACCGCGACCTGGCCGAGGAGTTCTGCGACTTCATGGCCGGCCGCACCGGGACGTACATCCGCCGCCTGGAGAAGCAGATGATGCTCGCGGCCGAGGACATGGAGTACGAGAAGGCCGCCCGGCTGCGCGACGACATAGAGGCGCTGCGCAAGGCCATGGAGAAGAACGCGGTGGTGCTCGCCGACGCCACCGACGCCGACCTGATCGCCCTCGCCGAGGACGAGCTGGAGGCGGCCGTGCAGATCTTCCACGTCCGCGGCGGCCGGGTGCGCGGCCAGCGCGGCTGGGTCACCGACAAGGTGGAGGCCGTGGACACCGCGGGGCTCGTCGAGCACGCGCTCCAGCAGCTGTACGGCGAGGAGAACGGGGACGCCGTGCCCAAGGAGGTGCTGGTCCCCGCCCTGCCCGAGGACACCTCCGCCGTCACCCAGTGGCTCTCCGGCCGCCGTGGCTCCCAGGTCTCCCTCCGGATCCCGCAGCGCGGCGACAAGAAGGACCTGATGGAGACGGTCGCGCGCAACGCGCAGCAGGCGCTGGTGCTGCACAAGACGAAGCGGGCCAGCGACCTGACCACCCGCTCCCGGGCCCTGGAGGAGATCGCCGAGGCGCTGGACCTGGACTCGGCGCCGCTGCGGATCGAGTGCTTCGACATCTCGCACCTCCAGGGCCAGGACGTCGTGGCGTCCATGGTCGTCTTCGAGGACGGGCTGCCCCGCAAGAGCGAGTACCGCCGCTTCCAGATCAAGGGCTTCGAGGGGCAGGACGACGTCCGGTCCATGCACGAGGTCGTCAGCCGGCGCTTCCGGCGCTATCTCGCCGAGAAGGAGAAGACCGGCGAGTGGGTGGACGGGGAGGTGCCGGCGGACGCCGCTGCCGCCGAGGGCCGGGACGAGGACGGGCGGCCCAAGCGCTTCGCCTACCCGCCGCAGCTCGTCGTCGTCGACGGCGGGCAGCCGCAGGTCGCCGCCGCCCGGCGGGCCCTGGACGAGCTCGGCATCGACGACATCGCCGTCTGCGGCCTCGCCAAGCGGCTGGAGGAGGTCTGGCTGCCGGGCGAGGACGACCCGGTGGTGCTGCCCCGCACCAGCGAGGGCCTGTACCTCCTTCAGCGGGTACGTGACACGGCTCACGACTTCGCCATCCGCTACCAGCGGTCCAAGCGCAACAAGCGCATCCGCAGCAGCCCCTTGGACGAGATCCCGGGTCTCGGCGAAACCCGGAAACAAGCCCTCATCAAGCATTTCGGCTCGGTCAAACGGCTCCGGCAGGCGACAATCGAGCAGATCTGCGAGGTCCCCGGCATGGGCCGCAAGACGGCCGAGGCCGTGGCCGTGGCCCTCGCGCAGGCGGCCCCGGCCGCGCCCGCCGTGAACACGGCAACAGGAGAGATCATGGAAGACGACGGGGGCACCACCGCATGACCACGCACGACCGGCACGACGAACACGATCAGCACGACGAGCACGAGCACACGTACGAAGACGGAGCACCAGACATGAGTACGGGCACCCCGGAGCCCGCGGCGGCCGAGAACAACGGCGACGCGGCCATCCCCGAGCTGGTGATCATCTCCGGCATGTCGGGCGCCGGCCGGTCCACCGCGGCGAAGTGCCTGGAGGACCTCGGCTGGTTCGTCGTCGACAACCTGCCGCCCGCGCTGATCCCCACCATGGTGGAGCTCGGCGCCCGCTCCCAGGGCAACGTGGCCAGGATCGCGGTCGTCGTCGACGTCCGCGGCCGGCAGTTCTTCGACAACCTCCGCGACTCCCTGGCCGACCTGGACTCCCGGCAGGTCACCCGCCGGATCGTCTTCCTGGAGTCCTCCGACGAGGCCCTGGTCCGGCGCTTCGAGTCGGTCCGCCGGCCCCACCCGCTCCAGGGCGACGGCCGCATCGTCGACGGCATCGCCGCCGAGCGCGACCTGCTGCGCGAGCTGCGCGGCGACGCCGACCTGGTGATCGACACCTCCAGCCTCAACGTGCACGAGCTGCGCGCCAAGATGGACGCCCAGTTCGCCGGCGAGGAGGAGCCCGAGCTGCGGGCCACCGTGATGTCCTTCGGCTTCAAGTACGGACTGCCGGTCGACGCCGACCTCGTCGTCGACATGCGCTTCCTGCCGAACCCGCACTGGGTCCCCGAGCTGCGCCCCTTCACCGGCCTCAACGAGGAGGTCGCGAACTACGTCTACAACCAGCCCGGTGCCAAGGAGTTCCTGGACCGCTACACCGAGCTGCTCCAGCTGATCGCCGCCGGCTACCGCCGCGAGGGCAAGCGCTACGTGACCATCGCCGTCGGCTGCACGGGCGGCAAGCACCGCTCCGTCGCCACCGCCGAGAAGCTGGCCGCCCGCCTCGCCTCCGAGGGCGTCGAGACCGTCGTCGTGCACCGGGACATGGGGCGCGAGTGAAGCCGTACCGCCGGCGTACGTCCACCCTCTCGGTGCGCCGTACGCTCCGCAGGCGCGGCGCCCAGCCCAAGGTCGTCGCTCTGGGCGGCGGCATGGGCCTGTCGGCCTCCCTCGCCGCCCTGCGCCGCATCACCGGCGACCTGACCGCCGTGGTCACCGTCGCCGACGACGGGGGCTCCAGCGGCCGGCTCCGCGAGGAGCTGGGCGTGCTGCCCCCGGGAGACCTCCGCAAGGCGCTCGCCGCGCTCTGCGGTGACGACGACTGGGGCCAGACCTGGGCCCGGGTCATCCAGCACCGCTTCCGGTCCAAGGGCGAGATGGGCGGCCACGCCGTCGGCAACCTGCTGATCGTCGCCCTCTGGGAGCAGCTGGGCGGCGATCCGGTGCAGGCCCTCGACCTGGTCGGCAAGCTGCTCGGCGCCCAGGGCCGGGTGCTGCCCATGTCCGCCGTGCCGTTGGAGCTCCAGGCCCTGGTCAAGGGCCACGACCCGGCGCGCCCGCACGACGTGGACACCGTTCGCGGCCAGGCCACGGTGGCGCTCACGCCCGGCGAGGTGCAGTCCGTGCACCTGGTGCCGCACGACCCGCCGGCCGTGCCCGAGGCGGTCGCGGCCGTCCTGGACGCGGACTGGGTGGTGCTCGGCCCGGGCTCCTGGTTCTCCTCGGTGATCCCGCACCTTCTGGTCCCGGAGCTGCTCGACGCCCTCATGGAGACGAAGGCCCGCCGGGTGCTCTCGCTGAACCTCGCGCCGCAGCCCGGAGAAACCGAGGGCTTCTCCCCGCAGCGTCATTTGGAGGTTTTGGCACGACACGCCCCTAAACTCGCCCTGGACGTGGTGCTGGCCGACGAGGCCGCCGTGCCCGACGCGTCGGCAAGAGAGCCCCTCGCCGAAGCCGCCAAGCGGCTCGGCGCCGCGGTCGAGCTGGCGCCGGTGGCCAGGCCCGACGGTGCTCCGAAGCACGACCCGGAGCTGTTGGCCGCCGCGTACGACCGTATTTTTCGGATGCATGGAAGGATCGGCCCATGGCGATGACGGCAGCGGTGAAGGACGAGATCTCCCGGCTCCCCGTCACCCGGACCTGCTGCAGGAAGGCCGAGGTCTCGTCGATCCTTCGGTTCGCGGGCGGGCTGCACCTGGTGAGCGGCCGGATCGTGATCGAGGCGGAGCTGGACACGGCGATGGCGGCCCGCCGGCTCAAGCGGGACATCCTGGAGATCTTCGGACACAGCTCCGAGCTGATCGTGATGGCGCCCGGCGGGCTGCGCCGCGGCTCGCGCTTCGTGGTGCGCGTGGTCGCGGGCGGCGACCAGCTGGCCCGCCAGACCGGTCTCGTGGACGGCCGCGGCCGGCCGATCCGGGGTCTTCCCCCGCAGGTCGTCTCCGGGGCCACCTGCGACGCGGAGGCGGCCTGGCGCGGCGCCTTCCTGGCCCACGGCTCGCTGACCGAGCCGGGGCGCTCCTCCTCCCTGGAGGTCACCTGCCCCGGCCCCGAGGCCGCGCTCGCCCTGGTCGGCGCCGCCCGCCGGCTCTCCATCGCCGCGAAGGCCCGCGAGGTCCGCGGCGTGGACCGGGTCGTGGTCCGCGACGGCGACGCCATCGGCGCCCTGCTGACCCGGCTCGGCGCGCACGAGTCGGTGCTGGCCTGGGAGGAGCGCCGGATGCGGCGCGAGGTCCGCGCCACCGCGAACCGGCTGGCCAACTTCGACGACGCCAACCTGCGCCGCTCCGCGCGCGCCGCGGTCGCCGCCGGTGCCCGGGTGCAGCGGGCCCTGGAGATCCTCGGCGAGGAGGTGCCCGAGCACCTGGCCGCCGCGGGCCGGCTGCGCATGGAGCACAAGCAGGCCTCGCTGGAGGAGCTGGGAGCGCTCGCCGACCCGCCGCTCACCAAGGACGCGGTGGCCGGCCGGATCCGCCGGCTGCTCGCCATGGCCGACAAGCGGGCCCAGGACCTGGGCATCCCCGGGACCGAGTCCAACCTGACGGAGGAGCTGGACGACAGCCTCGTCGGCTGAGCCGGGACCGTCCGCCGATCCGCCGGGCGATCCTCCAACTCCCCACTGCCGGTGCCTTTCTGAGGTACCGGCAGTTCCGTTTTCCGGCTTCCTCCGACGCGCCGTACGCACCCTTGACAGGGGTATGAGCCACCACGAGCCTGGCGTCTGTTCACATTCGTGGCAGACGACAGCAAGGGGGGCTGATGAGGCGCAGAGCGAGAGCGATCCTCGCCGCGGCATCTCTGGTCATCGCGGGTCTGGCGACGGCACCCGCCGCCGGAGCGCGACCCGCGGCACAGGACGGGGACTTCGAACACGTCTCCGTGTGGCGGGCGAAGGTCACCAAGGAGCAGGTGCCGCTCCTTCTCGACGCCGGCACCGACGCCCACGAACTGACCGAGCAGGTGCCCGACCGGGGCACCGCCACCGTGGAGCTCTACCTCACCGACGCGCAGGCAGGTCAGCTGCGCCGGCGGGGCGTCGAGATCGCCGAGCACACCATCGGCGCCCAGGCCGAGAAGCGGGTCGCGGCCGCCGGTGACGGCGTCTTCCGCCCGTACGGCGGCAAGGGCGGCCTCAAGCAGGAGATCCTGGACACCGCCCGGGCCAACCCGGGGCTCACCAAGGTCGTCTCCATCGGCCGGACCCTCAAGGGCCAGGACATCCTCGCCCTCAAGGTGAGCAAGGGCGCCGCGAAGACCAAGGACGGCTCGAAGCCCGCCACGCTGTACCTGTCCAACCAGCACGCCCGCGAGTGGATCACGCCGGAGATGACCCGGCGGCTGATGCACCACTACCTGGACGGCTACGGCAAGGACCCGCGGATCACCAGGCTGGTGGACACCACCGAGCTGTGGTTCGTGCTCTCCGCCAACCCGGACGGCTACGACTTCACCCACGCCGACCCGGCCCACCGCCAGTGGCGCAAGAACCTGCGCGACAACAACGGCGACGGGCGCATCGAGCCCGGCGACGGCGTCGACCTCAACCGCAACTTCGCCTACAAGTGGGGCTACGACGACGAGGGTTCCTCGCCCGACCCCGCCGACGAGACCTTCCGCGGCCCCGGACCCATGTCCGAGCCCGAGACCCGGGCCCTGGACGCCTTCGAGAAGCGCATCGGCTTCGCGTACGGCATCAACTACCACTCCGCCGCTCAGCTGCTGCTCTACGGCGTGGGCTGGCAGGTCGCCACCGACACCCCCGACGACGTGGCCCTCAAGGCGCTCGCCGGCACCCCGCAGAAGTCCGCGGTCCCCGGCTACCGCCCCCAGGTCTCCTCCGAGCTCTACATCACCAACGGCGAGGCCGACGGACACGCCGCCAACGTCAACGGGATGCAGATGTTCACCCCGGAGATGTCGACCTGCGCCACCGCCTCCCGCGTCGACCCGAACGACTCCTGGGACCCGGCCGACTGCGCCTCCGTGTTCACCTTCCCGGACGACGAGAAGCTGATCCAGGCCGAGTTCGCCAAGAACATCCCGTTCGCGCTCGCCGTCGCCGAGACCGCCGCCCACCCGGACCGCCCGGTGTCCCCGGTCGGCATCGAGGCCCCCGACTTCACCCCGGACGCCTTCACCACCTCGTACGCGAACGGCGACGCCCAGGAGGTGGCCGTCACCGCCCGCAAGTCGCTGCGCGCCAAGACCCTCAACTACCGGATCAACGGCGGCCGCACCCACCGCGAGGGCCTGGAGCCCTGGAAGGGCGGCGAGACCTTCGGCGGCGAGGACAACCTCTACTTCGACGAGTACCGCGCCGAGGTCGAGGGCGCGCGGCCCGGCGACGAGGTCGAGGTCTGGTACACCGCCCGCACCCGCGAGGGGAAGGCGACCACGTCCGCCCCGTTCACGTACACCGTGGCCGAGCGGCCCCGCGCCGACGTCCTGGTCCTCGCCGAGGAGGGCGGTACCGGCGCCGCGCGGCACACGGACGCCTATGTGAAGGCGCTCGCCGCGAACGGCCGCAAGGCCGCCGTCTGGGACGTCGCCACCCAGGGCACGCCGGACACCCTCGGGGTGCTCGGCCACTTCGGCACCGTCGTCTGGTACACCGGCGCCGAGCAGCCCTCCGGAGCCACGCTGCTCGCCGTCCGGGCCTACCTCAACGAGGGCGGCAAACTGATCAACGCGGGCGAGAAGTCCGGCGGCCTCGCGCGGATCGGCCGCGCCCAGTCCAACGACTTCGCACAGTACTACCTCGGCGCCTTCCACCGGGCCGGACTGAACGCCCCGCCGTCCTTCGCCGGCTCCGGCCGGCTCGGCGGCAGCGGAGCGGCACTCGGTGCCGCCGACGACAACCCGCTCGACAACGCCGGCGCCTACACCGTCACCTCCGACAGCCTCGCCCCCGACCGCTTCCCGCAGTTCGCGTCCAGCGCCTCCGCGGGCGACTACCCGGGCATCCGCACGCCCTTCGAGCCGTACGCGGGCAGCCGGTTCGCCGCGCTGCGCCACACGGACGGCACCTGGGGCCGGCTGAGCCGGACCGTGGACCTCACGGGCGTGGACGCCGCCTCGAAGCCGAACCTGACCTTCCAGGTCAGCTACGACACCGAGCCGGGCTACGACAACCTGATCGTGGAGGCCCACACCGTCGGCCAGGACGACTGGACCACCCTGCCCGACGCCAACGGCGGCACCTCGGCGGAGCCGCCCGCCGACTGCGGCGAGGGCTACTACGTCCGCGACCACCCCTTCCTCGCCCACTACCTCACGGTCGGGCAGGACGGCTGCACCGCCACCGGCACCACCGGCGCCTGGAACGCCTTCACCGGCCCGTCCAACGGCTGGCGGCAGGCGAGCGTCGACCTGAGCCGCTACGCGGGCAAGCGGGTCGAGCTGGCGATCTCGTACGTCTCCGACCCGGGCACCGGCGAGACGGGCGTCTTCGTCGACGACCTGCGGCTGAACGCCGGCGCCGTCGGCGACACCGAGGGCTTCGAGACCGGAACGGGTGCCTGGTCCGTACCGGGACCGCCGGCCGGAAGTCCCGGGAACGGAAGCGACTGGACCCGTTCCGAGGCGCTGTTCCACTCCCAGGCGGCGGTCACCACCCGTGACACCGTGCTCTTCGGCTTCGGTCTGGAGCACCTCCCGAATGCGGCGGAACGGGCAGCTCTGGTCAGAAGGGCGCTTACTTCGCTCCGACGCTGAATCGGCTGCTCAGGCGAGCACCGGTTTTCGTCACTCCGTGTAGTCGGGACCAAGGTCCCTCGACAGCCTTTACCCGTTGGTAGGTAAGGGCTGTCGGCCTTTTTCCCGCAGTTTCCGGGCGCATACGGCTGCACGCGATGTCACGCGGAGCCATCCGGAGAGGTAGGGTCGTAAGCGGTCGGGGACATCCCAAAAAGAGAAGCTCGCCGGGCGTCGAAACCCGGCGTACCTAACGAGGAGATCGGTTCGTGACGATCCGCGTAGGCATCAACGGCTTTGGCCGTATCGGTCGCAACTACTTCCGCGCGCTCCTTGAGCAGGGTGCCGACATCGAGGTCGTGGCGGTCAACGACCTGGGTGACACCGCGACCACGGCGCACCTGCTGAAGTACGACACCATCCTGGGTCGCCTCAAGGCCGAGGTGAGCCACACCGCCGACACCATCACCGTCGACGGCCACACCATCAAGGTGCTGTCCGAGCGCAACCCGGCCGACATCCCGTGGGGCGAGCTGGGCGTCGACATCGTCATCGAGTCCACCGGCATCTTCACCAAGCGCGAGGACGCCGCGAAGCACCTCGCCGGCGGCGCCAAGAAGGTCCTCATCTCGGCTCCGGCCAAGGACGAGGACATCACCATCGTCATGGGCGTCAACCAGGACAAGTACGACGCGGCCAACCACCACGTCATCTCCAACGCGTCCTGCACCACCAACTGTGTCGCGCCGATGGCCAAGGTCCTCGACGAGAACTTCGGCATCGTCCGCGGTCTGATGACCACGGTCCACGCGTACACCAACGACCAGCGCATCCTGGACTTCCCGCACAAGGACCTGCGCCGCGCCCGCGCCGCCGCGGAGAACATCATCCCGACCACGACCGGTGCCGCCAAGGCCACCGCCCTGGTCCTCCCGCAGCTCAAGGGCAAGCTCGACGGCATGGCCATGCGCGTCCCGGTCCCGACCGGCTCGGTCACCGACCTGGTCGTGGAGCTCTCCCGCGAGGTCACCAAGGACGAGGTCAACGCCGCGTTCAAGAAGGCCGCGGACGGCGAGCTCAAGGGCATCCTGTTCTACACCGAGGACGAGATCGTCTCCTCGGACATCGTGAGCGACCCGGCGTCCTGCACGTTCGACTCGTCGCTGACGATGGTCCAGGAGGGCAACTCGGTCAAGGTCCTCGGCTGGTACGACAACGAGTGGGGTTACTCCAACCGTCTCGTCGACCTCACCGTCTTCGTCGGCGGCCAGCTCTAAGCTCTAGGGCGGGCTTTCGATGTGAAGCAGGGCTCGGGCAGTGCGATGACGCACTGCGCGAGCCCTGTGTCGTGTGCTCCACCGCGTGTACCAAGGAGTCAGAGATACAGATGAAGACGATCGACGAGCTGCTCGCCGAGGGCGTCTCCGGCAAGCGGGTGTTCGTCCGCGCCGACCTCAACGTGCCCCTCGACGGCACCACCATCACCGATGACGGCCGCATCCGCGCCGTGGTCCCGACCGTCAAGGCGCTCGCCGACGCCGGTGCCCGCGTCGTGGTGGCCTCGCACCTCGGCCGCCCCAAGGGCGCCCCGGACCCGGCCTTCTCGCTCGCGCCGGCCGCCGAGCGCCTCGGCGAACTGCTGGACGCCGACGTGGCCTTCGCGACCGACACCGTCGGCGAGTCGGCCAAGGCGACCGTGGCCGCCCTGACCGACGGCCGGGTGGCCGTCGTCGAGAACCTCCGCTTCAACGCCGGCGAGACCTCCAAGGACGACGCCGAGCGGGAGGCCTTCGCGGCCGAACTGGCCGGGCTCGCCGACCTCTACGTCGGCGACGGCTTCGGCGCGGTCCACCGCAAGCACGCCTCGGTCTTCGACCTGCCGGGCAAGCTGCCGCACTACGCCGGCTACCTCATCGCCACCGAGGTCGGCGTCCTGAAGAAGCTCACCGACGAGGTCGAGCGGCCCTACGTCGTCGTCCTCGGCGGCGCCAAGGTCTCCGACAAGCTGGGCGTCATCGACAACCTGCTGAAGAAGGCCGACCGCATCCTCATCGGCGGCGGCATGGCCTACACCTTCCTGGCCGCCAAGGGCCACGAGGTCGGCATCTCGCTGCTCCAGGCGGACCAGAAGGACAAGTGCCTGGAGTACCTGGCGGAGGCGGAGAAGCGCGGCGTCGAGTTCGTGCTCCCCGTCGACGTCCTGGTCTCGGCCGAGTTCCCGGACCTGAAGACCAAGGCCCCGGCCACCTACGAGACCGTCGCCTCCGACGCCATCCCGGCGGACAAGGAGGGCCTGGACATCGGCCCGAAGACCCGCGAGCTCTACGCGGCGAAGCTCGCCGACGCGGGCACGGTCTTCTGGAACGGCCCCATGGGCGTCTTCGAGCACCCCGACTACGCGAACGGCACCAAGGCCGTCGCGCAGGCCCTGCTCGACTCGCCCGGCTTCACCGTCGTCGGCGGCGGTGACTCGGCCGCCGCCGTGCGCACCCTCGGCTTCGACGAGAATGCGTTCGGCCACATCTCGACCGGCGGCGGCGCCTCCCTCGAATACCTCGAGGGCAAGACGCTTCCCGGCCTCGCCGCACTGGAGGACTGAACACCTTGAGCACTCGCACCCCGCTGATGGCGGGCAACTGGAAGATGAACCTCAACCACCTCGAGGCCATCGCCCACGTCCAGAAGCTCGCCTTCGCCCTGACCGACAAGGACTACGACGCCGTCGAGGTCGCCGTCCTGGTCCCCTTCACCGACCTGCGCTCCGTGCAGACCCTGGTCGACGGCGACAAGCTGAAGATCAAGTACGGCGCCCAGGACCTCTCGGCGCACGACTCCGGCGCGTACACCGGTGAGATCTCCGGTCCGATGCTGGCCAAGCTGAAGTGCGCCTTCGTGGCCGTCGGCCACTCGGAGCGCCGCCAGTACCACGCCGAGAACGACGAGGTCTGCAACGCCAAGGTGAAGGCCGCCTTCAAGCACGGCATCACCCCGATCCTCTGCGTCGGCGAGGAGCTGGAGGTCCGCGAGGCCGGCAACGCCGTCCCGCACACCCTGGCCCAGGTCGAGGGCGGTCTGAAGGGCGTCCCGGCCGAGCAGGCCGAGTCCGTCGTGATCGCCTACGAGCCCGTCTGGGCCATCGGCACCGGCAAGGTCTGCGGCGCCGACGACGCGCAGGAGGTCTGCGCGGCGATCCGCGGCAAGCTCGCCGAGCTGTACTCGCAGGAGCTGGCCGACAAGGTCCGCATCCAGTACGGCGGCTCCGTGAAGAGCGGCAACGTGGCCGAGATCATGGCGCAGGCCGACATCGACGGCGCGCTGGTCGGCGGTGCCTCGCTGGACGCCGACGAGTTCGTCAAGATCGTCCGGTTCCGCGACCAGTGATGATGTAGGCGGCGGGGGAGATCCGTCGTACCCTTGCGGGGGTCGGGCAGGTACGATGCCCGGCCCCCGTCCGTATAAGTCCGAGGAAGTTGGTCCAGCCGTGGTTATGGGGTTCTCGATCGCCCTGATCGTCTTCAGTGCGCTGCTGATGCTGCTCGTGCTGATGCACAAGGGGAAGGGCGGCGGCCTCTCCGACATGTTCGGTGGCGGCATGCAGTCGTCCGTCGGTGGCTCCTCGGTCGCCGAACGCAACCTCGACCGCATCACCGTCGTGGTCGGTCTGCTGTGGTTCGCGTGCATTGTCGTACTTGGTCTGCTGATGAAGTTGGACGGGTAACTCCAATCACTGGACGCGCGTTGGGCCTTACGTAGACTGGGGCATCTTCGAGCACCATCACGCAGGGAGTTACGACCGTGGCAAGTGGCAACGCGATCCGGGGAAGCCGGGTCGGAGCGGGGCCGATGGGGGAGGCCGAGCGGGGCGAGTCGGCACCGCGTCTCCGCATCTCCTTCTGGTGCTCGAACGGGCACGAGACCCAGCCGAGCT
The DNA here is from genome assembly GCF_042677525.1 of Streptomyces sp. NPDC127114. Classification (NCBI taxonomy): domain Bacteria; kingdom Bacillati; phylum Actinomycetota; class Actinomycetes; order Kitasatosporales; family Streptomycetaceae; genus Streptomyces; species Streptomyces sp. NPDC127114. The sequence continues at coordinate 2,212 of NZ_JBHXTJ010000077.1, read as the reverse complement.
TCGCCAGCGACGCACAGGTGCCGGACACCTGGGACTGCCCGCGCTGTGGCTTCCCGGCCGGCCAGGACCGGGACAACCCGCCGGACCCGCCGCGCACCGAGCCGTACAAGACGCACCTCGCGTACGTACGGGAGCGGCGCAGCGACGCGGACGGCGAGGCGATCCTCGCCGAGGCGCTCGCCAAGCTCCGCGGCGAGATCTGAGCGCGACACGATGACACGATGACGAACGGGTCCTGAGCAGCCAGGGCCCGTTCGTCATGTCCGGGCGGTGTTCTCCCGTGTCATCCGCGGTGGCCGTCGGCGATGTGCGCGGTGAGCGCGAGGGCGGCCGTGGCCCGCGAGTAGGTCAGCTGCGCCACGCGTGCGTAGAGGCAGTCGAGGATCAGCAGCACCGAGTGCCGGGTGCCGAAGCCGCCGTGCCGGAACCCGGTGGGCGCGGCGGTCGAGGTGAGGTGGACGCCCGCCGTGCGGGCCACCGGGGAGCGCGGGTCGCCGGTCACGGCCACGGTCGCGGCGCCCCGCTCGGCGGCCAGCCGCAGCGGTCCGAGGACCTCGCGGGTCGCGCCCGAGTGGGAGAGCGCGACGACCGCGTCCGCGGGCGTCAGAAGGGCCGCGGAGGTCTCCGCCGCGTGCACCTCGGTCCAGGCGCGGGCCTCGCAGCCGATGCCGAACAGCCGGGCCTGCGTCTCCAGGGCCAGCACCCCGGAGGCACCGACCCCGTAGACGTCGATCCGCCGGGCCTGGGCGAGCGCGCGGGCGGCCCGCTCCAGGGCCTCCAGGTCCAGCTGCTCGCTGGTGGCGCGCAGGGCGGCGAGATCGGCGCGGGCCACGGCGGCGACGACGTGGTCGAGCGGCTCGTCGGGCCCGATCTCGGGGCCGAGGGGCCGGTGTTCCCGCGGCTCGGCGCTCTCCTGGCCCTGTTCCCTGGCGAGTTCGAGCAGCAGCCGCTGGTACGAGTCGAGGCCGAGGGCGTGGCAGAAGCGGGTCACGGTCGCCTGCGAGGTACCGGTGCGGCGGCCCAGCTCGGCCGCGGAGAGCCCGGCCACGCGCGCCGGATCGGCGAGCACCCAGTCGCCGACCTTGCGCAAGGAGCCGGACATCCGGGGGAGTTCGGAGCGGATCAGTGCGGTGATCATGCGGGAGAGCCTTCCGGGGTCTTGTGACCGGGTGAATCTATCAACCAGCATGCGGCCTGATGAACGAATCCAGGATTCAACGGGTGGTCGGCCTCGACGCGGGCGGTACGCGGACCAGGGCGCGGCTCGCCGAAGCGGTGACCGGCCGGACGCTGGGCGAGGGCACGGGCGGCCCGGGCAACGCGCTGAGCGTGCCGGCGGACGCGCTCGTACGGCATCTGGCCGAGGCCCTGCGCGGGGCGGTGCCGCCGGGCGGCGGGGGAGCGGTCGCCGCGGTCGTGGCGGGCTTCGCGGGCGGCGGCCCCGGCGGCGGCAGGGAGCGGGCCGCGACGGCGCTGGCGGCCGCGCTCGCGGAGGTCGGCGCGGCTCCGGCGCGGGTCGAGGTGCGCGGCGACGCGGAGGTGGCCTTCGCGGCCGGGCCCGGCACTCCGGCCGACGGCCTGGTCCTCATCGCCGGCACCGGGGCGGCGGGCGCGCGGATCGCGGATCGCCGCATGGTGCGCGCGGTGGACGGCGACGGCTGGCTGCTCGGGGACGCCGGCAGCGGCTTCTGGCTGGGCCGGGAGGCGCTGCGTGCGGTGCTCCGGGCCCTCGACGGCAGGGGCCCGGCCACCGCCCTCGCGGGCCCGGTGGAGGAGCTCTGCGGAGGCCTGACGAAGGAGCGCGTGGTCGGGTTCGCGTACGCCGCCCACCCGGTCCGGCTCGCGGAGCTGAGCCCGCTGGTGGTGGCCGCGGCCGACGCGGGGGACGCCGTCGCCGTCCGGCTCCTCGACCGCGCGGCGGACGAACTGGCCGCGACGGTACGGGCGTTGGATCCGCTGCCCGGGGAGCCGCTGGTGGTGACCGGCGGTCTCCTGGCGCCCGGCGGGCCGCTCCTGGACCGCCTTTCCGCCCGGGTGCGCGCTGCGGGGCTCGTGCCGTCCTCCGTACCGGACGGCCTGGCGGGCGCGGTGTCGCTGGCGCGGCTGCTGGTCTGACGGGGGAGGGGAAGGGGGGGTGCGGGGGGGGGGCCGTAACGCCCCGTCCCGTCGTGGGGGAACGCCCCGCGGGGGGGACATCCACGTTGTGCGGAGC
>NZ_JBHXTJ010000076.1:0-20127 GCF_042677525.1 Streptomyces sp. NPDC127114 | reverse complement strand
TACGCGGCGCAGTTCGCGCAGGCGGTCGCGGAGGTGGACTGACGGTTCAGTCCAGGTAGCCGCGCAGCTGGTCCGCGTAGGCGTGGTCCCGCAGCTTGTTGAGGGTCTTGGACTCGATCTGGCGGATGCGTTCGCGTGTCACGCCGAAGAGCTGTCCGATCTCCTCCAGGGTGCGGGGCCGGCCGTCGTCGAGGCCGTAGCGCAGCTGGACGACCTTGCGTTCGCGTTCGCCGAGGGTCGAGAGCACGGCCTCCAGGTGCTGGCGCAGCAGCAGGAAGGCGGCGGACTCGACGGGGGACGCGGCGTCGCCGTCCTCGATGAGGTCGCCGAGGGCGACGTCCTCCTCCTCACCGACGGGCGCGTGCAGCGAGACCGGTTCCTGGGCGAGCCGCAGCACCTCGCCGACCCGTTCGGGTGCCAGGTCGAGCTGGGCGGCGACCTCTTCGGCGGTGGGCTCGTAGCCGCGTTCCTGGAGCATCCGGCGCTGGACGCGGACGACCCGGTTGATGAGTTCGACGACGTGCACGGGGACGCGGATGGTCCGGGCCTGGTCGGCGAGGGCCCGGGACATCGCCTGGCGGATCCACCAGGTCGCGTACGTGGAGAACTTGTAGCCGCGCGCGTAGTCGAACTTCTCCACGGCTCTGATGAGGCCGAGGTTGCCCTCCTGCACCAGGTCGAGCATGGTCAGGCCGCGGCCCACGTAGCGTTTGGCGACGGAGACGACGAGCCGCAGGTTGGCCTCGATGAGCCGGCGCTTGGCGATCCGGCCGAGGACCACGAGCCGGTCCAGGTCGAGCGCCAGCTGGGAGTCCAGGTCCGGGGTGTTGGCGAGCTTCTCCTCGGCGAACAGCCCGGCCTCGACGCGGCGGGCGAGTTCGACCTCCTCCTCCGCGGTGAGCAGCGGCACGCGGCCTATCTCGCGCAGGTACTGCCGGAAGAGGTCGGAGGAGGGCCCGTTGCCGCCGTAGTCGCTCCGGCGCTGGGCCGGGACCGCCGGCTCCGCTTCGGCTCCGGCTTCCGTTTCCTGCTCCACGGTCACCAGCTCCACCGGAGAGGGTTCGGACACGGCGAGGGTCTGGGTCTGGGTCTGCACGGGGGGCGACCTCCAGGGTGGGTGATCGCTGCCGGGTTCGGGGGCGTACGGGCAGCGGGACGGCACCGTGACCCAGTGTGGGGTACGACACATCGCCGCCACGAGGGGCGTGCGGTGACTTTTTGAGTTCGGCGGGTGACCGAACGTCAGAGCGCGGCGGCGCCGTGCGTGCGGAGCGACTGCCCGTACTGGGTGAGCACCCACAGCTCGTTCTGGACGGCGGCGACCTGGGCGGGGTCGCCGTGGGCGCCGAGCCGGGCCAGGGTGCCCTGGACGTCGCGGATGCGGCGGTCGACGGCGCGCAGCCGGACCTGGACGAGCTGGGCGCCCGCGTAGACCTCGTCGATGGTCCTGGCGAAGATCGCCTCGACGGCGAGTTCGGTGACGAGGGCGCGGACGGTGTCGTCGGGCGCGGCCTCGCGGACCGCGTCCAGGTAGTCGGAGGGGGCGTCGGTGGCGCCGCCGGCGTCCTGGATGCACTGGCGGACGGCCGCGTAGGGCGGGGCGGTGAACTCGTCGACGCCGTACGCGTCGAAGGCCGGGGAGACGAGTTCGGGACGCTGGAGGGCGAGCTTGAGCAGTTCGCGCTCGGTGCGGTGGGCGGGGCTGCGCAGGTTGAGCGCGGGTCCGGCCTGGGCTGCGGGCGCCTGGACCTCTCCGTACGCGCGCTGCTGCCGGCCGCCGGCCCGCGACGGGCCCTGGCCCTGCCCCGGGCCCTGGTCCTTGCCGCCGCGGTCGCGCTGCCAGCGGGCGATCTGGGCGACCCGGCGGACCACGAACTGGGTGTCGAGGATGCCGAGCATGCCGGCGAGCTGGACGGCGACCTCGTGCTGCGAGGCGACGTTCTTGATCCGGGCGACGATCGGCGCGGCCTCGTCGAGCGCGGCGGCCCGGCCGGAGGGGATCTCCAGGTCGTAGCGGTTCACGATCTGGCGCAGCGCGAACTCGAAGAGCGGCGTGCGCGGCTGGACGAGGTCGGCGACGGCCTCGTCGCCCTTGGCGAGGCGCAGCTCGCAGGGGTCCATGCCGTCGGGCGCGATGGCGATGTAGGTCTCGGCGGCGAACTTCTGGTCGTCCTCGAAGGCGCGCAGCGCGGCCTTCTGGCCGGCGGCGTCGCCGTCGAAGGTGAAGATCACGCGGGCCGAGCCGTTGTCCATGAGGAGACGGCGCAGGATCTTGATGTGCTCGCCGCCGAAGGCGGTGCCGCAGGTGGCGATGGCGGTGGTGACGCCGGCCAGGTGGCAGGCCATGACGTCGGTGTAGCCCTCGACGACGACGGCGCGGCTGACCTTGGCGATGTCCTTCTTGGCCAGGTCGATGCCGTACAGCACCTGGGACTTCTTGTAGATCGGCGTCTCGGGCGTGTTGAGGTACTTGGGCCCGTTGTCGTCCTCGCGGAGCTTGCGGGCGCCGAAGCCGACGACGTCGCCGCCGACGTCCTTGATCGGCCACATCAGCCGGCCGCGGAAGCGGTCGATGGGGCCGCGGCGCCCGTCCTGGGACAGGCCGGAGAGGATCAGCTCGCGGTCGGTGAAGCCCTTGCCGCGCAGGAAGCGGGTGAGGTGGTCCCAGCCGGCCGGGGAGTAGCCGACGCCGAAGTGTTCGGCGGCGGCCTGGTCGAAGCCGCGCTCGGCGAGGAACTTCCGGCCGATCTCGGCCTCTGCGGAGCCGAGTTGTCCGGCGTAGTACTCGGCGGCGATCTTGTGGGCCTCGACCAGGCGGGTGCGTTCGCCGCGCTGGTGGCCGGGGTTGTAGCCGCCTTCCTCGTAGCGCAGGGTGATGCCCGCCTTGGCGGCGAGGCGCTCGACCGTCTCCGAGAAGGAGAGGTGGTCGATCTTCATCACGAAGGCGATGGTGTCGCCGCCCTCCTGGCAGCCGAAGCAGTGGAACAGTCCCTTGCTGGGGCTGACCTGGAAGGAGGGCGACTTCTCGTCGTGGAAGGGGCAGAGTCCCTTGAGGTTCCCGCCGCCGGCGTTGCGGAGCTGGAGGTACTCGGACACGACGGCGTCGATCGGGACCGCGTCCCGTACCGCCTTCACGTCGTCATCGTTGATCCTGCCTGCCACGGAGGAATTCTACGGGGGCCGCGCACCGTGCCGGGCGTCGCGAGCCCGGCATGACCGGCGGGAGAGGCCCTAGGGAAGAAGGCTGTCCAGCGGTACGGACGGGTCCGCCAGGGCCTCGGTGTCCACCTGCGCCCGGGAGCGGATGAGCTTCTGGATCGGGTCTGTGACGTCCCACACATTCACGTTCATGCCGGCGGTCACCCGGCCCTCCCTGAGCCAGAAGGCGATGAACTCGCGCTTCCCGGTGTCGCCGCGCACCACGACCTGGTCGTACGAGCCGGGCGGCGCCCAGCCCGAGTACTCCATGCCGAGGTCGTACTGGTCGGTGAAGAAGTACGGGACGCGGTCGTAGGAGACGGACTGGCCGAGCATGGCGCGGGCGGCGGCGGGGCCGCCGTTGAGGGCGTTGGCCCAGTGCTCGACGCGGATGCGGCGCTGCAGGAACGGGTGGTGGTGGGCGGCGACGTCGCCTGCCGCGAAGATGTCGGGGTCCGAGGAGCAGAGCGACTCGTCGACGGCGACGCCGCCGCCGTCGGCGCGGTCGACGAGCGCGAGCCCGGCGTTCTCGGCGAGGACGGTGCGCGGGGCGGCGCCGATGGCGATGAGGACGGCGTGGGCCGGGTGCTCCTCGCCGTCGTCGGTGCGGACGGCGAGGACCATGCCGTCCTGCCCGGTGATCTCGGTGAGCCGGGCGCCGAAGTGGAAGCGGACGCCGTGCTCGGTGTGCAGGTCGGCGAAGAGCTGGCCGAGCTCGGGGCCGAGGACCCGGTGCAGCGGCGTGGGGTCGGTCTCGATGACGGTGACCTCGGCGCCGTACGTACGGGCCGCGGCGGCGACCTCCAGGCCGATCCAGCCGGCGCCCGCGATGACCAGGTGGCCGTTGTCCCGGCCGAGGGCCCGCAGCTCGTCGCGGAGCCGCTCGGAGTGGGCGAGCCGGCGCAGGTGGTGGACGCCGGCGAGGGTGGTGCCGGGGACGTCGAGGCGGCGCGGCTCGGCGCCGGTGGCGAGGAGCAGCTTGTCGTAGCGGATGACGGTGCCGTCGCCGAGGCGGACCGTGCGGGCCTCGCGGTCGATCGCGGTGACGGTCTGGCCGAGGTGCAGCTCGACGTCGTGCCGGGCGTACCAGGCGGGCTCGTGGACGAGGACGGAGTCCCGGGTGTCCTTGTCGAGGAGGTAGCCCTTGGACAGCGGAGGGCGTTCGTAGGGGTGGTCGCGTTCGTCGCCGATGAGGATCACCCGGCCGTTGAACCCCTCGGCACGCAGCGTCTCCGCCGCCTTGGCCCCGGCCAGGCCACCGCCGACGATGACAAAGGTCTGATCTGCGTCGACCACGTTGATTCCTCCTCGTTGCGACCGGTTCCCTACGCTACGCCCCCGGGCCCGGCCGGGGCCGTTCCGCCTCGGGACGCCTCCGGGACGTGCATGCGAGGGTCCCGCACCTGCCCGGATGGCGAAAGAGGGCGAACGGCCCCCTAGCGGCGGGGGGTGCGGAGGCGGGCGTGGAGGGCGCGGGCGGAGGCGTCGGTGAGGGAGGCGATCTGGTCCACGATCACCCGCTTGCGGGAACGGTCGTCGGGCGCGCTGACGAACATGGCCCTGAACTGGGGTTCGAGTCCTTCGGGTGCGCGTGCGACCAGCGCCTCGGCCAGCTCGGCGACGACGATCCGCTGGTCGGCGCGCAGGGCTTCCTGCTCGGCGCGCTGCATCACGTACCGGTCGGCGACGGCCTTGAGGACGGCGCATTCGTTGCGGGTCTCGCGCGGGACGACCAGTTCGGCGCCGTAGCGCGTGAGGCGCCCCGACCCCCATGCCTGGCGGGTGGCGCCCTCGGCGGCCAGGCAGAAGCGGCCGATGAGCTGGCTGGTGGCGTCCTTCAGCCGCGCCTGGGCGACGGCCGAGCCGTCGTAGCCGTGCGGCCACCACTCCTGGTCGACGAGCCGGTCGAGGGCGTCGGCGAGTTCCTGCGGGTCGGTGTCCTCCGGTACGTAACGGCCGCGGGCGACCGCCCAGATGTCGGCGCGTTCGGGCTCGGCGAGCAGCATGTTGGGGTCGATGTGGCCGGCGTGCAGGCCGTCCTCGAAGTCGTGCACCGAGTACGCCACGTCGTCGGACCAGTCCATGACCTGCGCCTCGAAGCACTTGCGGTGGGCGGGCGCGCCGGCCCTGATCCACTCGAAGACGGGCAGGTCGTCCTCGTACACGCCGAACTTGTTCGACCCGGGGTCGGTGGGGTGGCCGCCGCGGGTCCACGGGTACTTGGTGGCGGCGTCGAGGGCGGCGCGGGTGAGGTTGAGCCCGACGCTGAGCGGCTCGCCGGTGACGGGGTCGGCGATGAAGCGCTTGGGCTCGATCCGGGTCAGCAGGCGCAGCGACTGGGCGTTGCCCTCGAAGCCGCCGCAGTCCTTGGCGACGTCGTTGAGCGCCTGCTCGCCGTTGTGCCCGAACGGCGGGTGCCCCATGTCGTGGGCGAGGCAGGCCGCTTCGACGAGATCGGGGTCGCAGCCGAGCGCGGCCCCGAGCTCGCGCCCGACCTGGGCGCACTCCAGGGAGTGGGTGAGCCGGGTGCGGGGGCTGGCGTCCCAGGCGTGGCTGCGGGTGCCGGGCGTGACGACCTGCGTCTTCCCGGCGAGCCTCCGCAGCGCGGCGGAGTGCAGGACGCGCGCCCGGTCACGCTGGAAGGCGGTCCGCCCGGGCCGTTTGTCGGGCTCGGCGGCCCAGCGCGCGGTGGCGGCGGAGTCGTAGCCGGGGGTGTCGGTGGCGCTGCCGGCGGCGGTGCCGGTGTCGTTGCTGTCGCTGTTGCCGTTGTCCTTGGGATCCGTGATGCCTTCCATGCACCGAAGGTAACGGGCGGGACGGACAAGTGGGGCAAGGACGCGGCTCGGGCCGGTTCCGTCCCCGGATCACGGCCGGAACTCGTAGGAGTAGAGGCCGCGTTCACCGACGGCGACGAGGCCCCGGCCGTCGGGCAGCCAGGCACAGGAGCCGAGCGCCGTCTCGGCACGGATCCCGGCGACGGTACGGCCGGTGGCGGCGTCCCAGACGCGGAGCATGGGGCCGGCGGTGGCGATCCACTTGCCGTCGGGGGAGACGGAGAGGCCGTGGACGGGGCCGTCCGGGTCGGTGAAGGAGGAGAGCCGGGTGCCGGTACGGGGGTCCCAGAGGCTCACGGTGCCGGTGGCGGAGGCGGTGAGGAGGCGGGTGCCGTCGGGGGTGACGGCGAGGGCGGTGACGTCCCCGTCATGAGCGAGGTCATGGGTGACGGGGGCGCCGGACGCGAGGAGGGACACCTGCACCCGGGACTCGTTCTCGGGGCGGGCTGCGGTCGGGCTGTGCCTCAGTACGGCGAGCCAGGTGGCGTCCGGAGCGATGAGCACGGCGTCGACGCGCCCGATCCCGCGCGGCGAGGACGGCAGGGTGACGGTCCGGCGCCCCGTCGCCAGGTCCCACAGCTCGACCACGCCCGCCGAGTCGGCGACGGCGAGCCAGGTTCCGTCGGGGGCGACCGCCAGCGCGTCCGGACCCGCGGAGTCGCTCAGCTGGAAGCCGTCACGCGTCCCCGGCACCCGGCCGTGGATGTTCACGCACCTGTGCACCCTGTCGCCGACGACGTACCAGGCGCCGTCCGGAGAGAAGGCGACCGGCGCCCACGTCTGCACGCGGTACGACGCCTGCGGCACGGCCCGATCGTCCGCCCGCCACTCGAAGAGCCTCGTCGTTCCGTCGTGGTAGGCGACCAACGCCCGCCTGCCGTCGCCGACGACCGTGACCGCTCGCATGCCCTCGCTGTCACTCGCTGCGGGACGCGCGGGTCCTTCCCCGTGCTGCTGCCAGATGCGTACCGTTCCGTCCTCACCGGTGCTGATCAGGCGTTCGCCGTCGGCGGTGAACGCGACGGCGTGGACGGGGCCCCGGTGGCCGTTGTAGCGGGCCAGGCAGGCCGCCGTTTCCCGGTCCCAGAGCGCCACGCTGCCGTTCTCGCCGCCGCTGACCAGTCGTCTGCCGTCCGGGGAGATCGCGACCGCGGTGGCCGAGCCGATGTGCGCGGTGATCTGGTCCCTGCTGCTGCGCGTCGCCTCCTCCCAGATCCTGAGCACACCGTCCGTTCCGGCGGAGACCAGCCATGTGCCGTCCGGAGCGACGGCGACGGCGTTCACCGGGTAGGAGTGGTCGCAGGGTTCTTCACGGGTGAGCTCGGTGGACATCACGGTGACGCCCCATCTGCCGCCGACGGCCAGCCATCGGCCGTTCGGGTACAGCGCCACGCAGGTGTAGTCCCTGTCCGTCCAGCCCGTCATTCCGGCGATGTGCTCCCCCGTGACGGCGTCCCAGACGTCCAGGTCGCCGTCCGTGGCGACGGTCGCGACCCGGCCCCCGTCGTGCACCCCGGAGAACGCCAGGGCACGCACCGACGCTCCGCGGTCCCCGACCGGCCCGATGGCCTTCGTCGGGAGGGTGGCCCGGTCCCTGGACCACAGGTGGACCGTACGGCCCGAGCCGCCCGTCGCGAGCCATGTGCCGTCCGGGGAGATCGCGAGGGCACGGAAGCGGTCCGGGCCCCGGACGTCCACGGTGAGGCGGCCGCCGCTGTTCGGGTCGAGTCCGCGGGCCATGCCGTCCGCCCCGATGGTGACGAGCGAGCCGTCGGACGAGACCGCCACGGACCGGACGGGGCCGGTGTGGCCGAGGAAGGTGCGGATGAGGGCCGGTTCGGGGAGGTCCGGTGGCGTGCGCCGATTGCGCAGGTGAGGCCCGGGCGCGGAACCGGCCCGGCGTTCCGTGACCCGGTCCCGCCACAGCGGCAGCGACTCCAGGCGACTGTGCAGGACGTTCGTCAGGAGCTCGGGCGGGTCGGTGGGGGTGAGGAGGTGGGCGGCACGGGTGAGGTCGTCGGCCCTTTCGGCCGCCGTACGCGTGGGGACGGCGGCCAGGTCCGCCCAGGGCGCCATGGGGCCGCGCTGGTGCAGCCGAGTCTCGATCCAGCGCAGGTCGCCCGCGACGCGCTCGGCCTCGGAGGTCCTGCCGGCCGCGAGCAGGTGCTCGATCGCATGGTCCAGGACATAACCCACGAAGTCGTCGGCGGGCTCCCACAGCGTGCCCATCGCGTCGACAAGGGTGCCGTGCAGGGCGGTCGCCGCCCGCTCGCCCAACTCCTTGTGCAGATAGTCACGGAGGACGTCGTGGATCGTGATCCGGCCGCCGTGCGCGGGGGTGAGCGAGATCAGGGACAGCCGGTCGAGCTCGCCGCACAGGGCGCCCGTCTCGTCCTCTGTGAGGCCGCCGGTGGCCGCCCAGAGGCGGGCGATCAGCGGTACGGGGACGGACTCGTCCTCGGCGAAGACCGCGAGCTCCGCGAGGCGCCGGCCGCCGCCGGCCGGGAGCAGTGTCCGGGCCGCCTCAACCGTGGCCCGTACGGCCTGGGCGCGGCGGACCGGGTCGTCGAGGTCGAGCGCCGCCGGGTCGCCGTCGACCACGGCCGGGCCGTGCGCGGCGAGACGCCGCAGGGTCTCCGCCGCCGCGTGCTCCGGCGCGGCGCCGGTGGCGATCCGGCGGACGATCAGACGGTTGGTGAGGCGCAGGAGGAGCGCCCAGCGGCCGGTGGCCTCCAGGAGGTCCCGTAGCAGGGGCTCGGGGAGTTGGGGCAGTTCCCAGGTGAGGACGGCGCGGGCCTGGTCGGGTGACATCTCGTCGACGCGGACCCGGTCCGTGCCGCTCGGCAGGGCGCCGGGGACGCGCGTGGTGACGAGCCGTACGCAGCGGGCGCCGCCGCGCAGGAACGGGTCCAGCTGCTCGGCGTCCCAGACGTCGTCGAGGACGAGCAGGGTGCGGGGCCGCTGGTCGAGGAGACGGCCGAGGTGTTCGCCCGCGAGACCGGGGTCGTCGAAGGCGGTGGTGTCGCCGGTGATGAAGCGGGTGGCCTCGGCGACCTTCGCGGCGATGGCGGCCCGGCCGCGGACGTCGCGGCCGATCGTGACGGTGTAGATGCGGCCGCGGAAGCGCCTGCGGACGCGGGGACTCGCCGCCACGGCCCGGGCGAGGACGGTCTTGCCGAAGCCGCCCGCGCCCTCCAGGGAGGTGGTGATGGCGACCGTGCGGCCCCGGCACACCGCCTTGACCGTACGGGCCCGCTCGGCGCGGTCGACCACCCAGTCGGGGACGGTCGGCGGGGACGGCGGGGACGGGTCGCCCGCCACCGCGGCGCCCCGCTCCTGCCGCCAGGCCGTGACGGCGGCCACGAGGACGGCGACGGCGGCGAGTCCGGCCACCCACCACCAGGGCTGCCGGCGGATCCGGTCGAGGACGCCGGGCCAACGGTCCGCGGACGTCGCGGCGTTGGCCGCCAGCGAGGCCAACACGGCCACGGCCGCGGCGATTCCGGCCAGCGACACCCCTTTGACGGCACCGCGCACGCGTCGACCCTCCTTGTCCCGAGGCCCTGACGATAGCCAGCCGTGGGACGGAGGGTGACGGGATCCGGCCGTACGTGGCCTGGCTCACCGGGCGGCGAGGAGCTCCCGGTGCGGCGCGTGGGTCAGCGCCTCCTCGTAGCGGTGCACCACCAGGCGGGCGAGAGCCGGATGGGCGCCGAGCGGGGCGGCGGCGAGCCAGGGGGCGGCGGTGGCGGCGCGGGTGGCGAAGAGGCCCGGGGCGGTGAAGCAGGAGGCCACGGCGACGCGGTGGCGGCCGCGGGCGGCGAGCGCGCGGACGGCCTCGGGGACGGTGGGGGCGGCGGCGGAGGCGTAGGCGGGAACGACCGGCACTCCCCCGAGGCGGTCGCCGAGCCGGCCGGCGATCCGGCGGATGTCGGCGGCGGACTCGGGATCGCGGGAGCCGGCGGCGGCGAGGACCACTCCGGTGGCGGGCGAGGCGCCGTCCTCGGGCGTCCAGCCGGCCTCGGCGAGCCGGTCGGCGAGGGCCTCGACGAGCAGCGGGTGCGGGCCGAGGGGCTCGGCGATCCGGCCGCGTACGGCGGGCGCCGCGGCGAGCGCGGCGGGCAGGTCGTGCTTGACGTGGTAGCCGCGGGCGAAGAGGAGCGGGACGAGTACGGCGTCCCGGCCGGCGAGCTCGGCGAGGGTGCCGGTGAGCAGCGGCGCGTTCAGTTCGATGTGCGCGAGCCGTACGTCGAGCCCGGGGCGCAGCTCGCGCACCCGGTCGAGGAGCAGCCGGAGCGTGGCGGCGGCGCGGGGATTCCGGCTGCCGTGTCCGACGGCCACGAGGGTGGGTGCGGCGGGCCGGGCGGCGAAGGGCCGCACCCGTCCGAGCCGGTCGCCGGCCCGGCTGCCGATGCGCCCGAGCAGGCCGGCGGCGCTGCTGTCGCAGAGGGATTCCGGCTCGTACGTCGTCATGCGCCGATCCTGCCGGTGCCAGGTTGCCTGGCCGTTTCGCACGGGTCACGGGTGTTTGCCGCGGCCTCACGGCGGGACGGGCGGGGTCGTCAGGCCCGCGCCCCCTTCCCTTTACGTCCCCTTACGCGTCCAGCCACACCCGCAGCGGGCCCAGCGGCTCGAAGCCCGCCGCCAGCGCCGCGTCCAGGTCGTCGCCCGACTCGTAGCCGACGACCGGGAGGCCGGGCGCGGCCGCGGCGAGGGCGCCTGCCCAGGCGTAGGAGGCGGGAAGACCGTCGGGGCCCTCGGAGTCGTCGGGACCGTCGACCGTGAAGAGGTTGGAGACTCCGGTGACGCCGGCCGACTCGGTGAGGACGGCGCCGCCGAGGATCCGTCCGTCGGCGGCGTGGCCGGCGACGATCGTGGTCGCCGGGTCGTCGAGGAGCGCGGGGCGGAAGAGCGCCGCCTCGTCCGCGTCGCCGCCGCTCCAGGCGAGGGCCCAGGCGGCGAGCTCGTCGGGAGTGCGGACGCGGCGCCACTCGCCGGTGGCCGGCGGGGCCGGAAGGTCCGCGGGGCGGTGGATCCAGGACGCCTCGAAGAGCAGCCGGAAGCCCGCGGCGGCGAGGTCGAGGCGGGCGTGGCTGTCCTTGACGGACGCGCCGGGAGCGGTGCGGTCGATGCCGTCGAGGACGTCGTCCGGCGTGGCCTCCTCGGTGAGGGTGACGGCGTCCGGGTAGTAGAGCGGACTGCGGCGCGGGCTGGTCCAGGCCCGTGCGCCGAAGGCGCCGGTCAGGCCGTGGGCCCGGCACATGGTGTCGCACCAGTCGGCGTTGTTGCGGACGGCGGCGTCGAGCAGGAGGGCGGCATCGGTGATCACCAGCGGATCGTACGGAGGTCCCGCCCCTTCCCTCCCCTCTTTTTTCGTTCCGAATCACGGAATATCTTTTCCGCTATGAGAATGTCCCCCGCGCCGCTCCCCCGACGCGTCCTCGCCGAGTTCACCGGCACCGCCTCCCTCGTCGCCGTCGTCGTCGGCTCCGGCATCCGCGCCGACTCCCTCAGCCAGGACATCGGTGTCCGGCTGCTCGCCAACGCCCTCGCCTCCGCCATCGGCCTCGGCCTGCTCATCGCCCTCATCGGCCCGCTCTCCGGCGCCCACTTCAACCCCGTGGTCACCCTCTCCGAGTGGTGGTCGCAGCGCCGCAGGGACGGCGGGCGCGAGGCCCTCGCCTACATCGCCGCGCAGCTCGCCGGCGCGGTCGCGGGCGCCCTGCTCGCCGAGGCGATGTTCGGCCGGGCACCCGGAGCGGTGCTGGCCACCGAACAGCGCGCCGAGCTCCACCTGCTGCTCGGCGAGGCGGTGGCCACCGCCGGGCTCGTGCTCGTCGTCCAGGGCCTGCGCCGCATCGGCCGGCCCTCGCTCGCCCCGGTCGCCGTGGCCGGTTACATCGGCGCGGCCATCTGGTTCACCTCCTCCGGCTCCTTCGCCAACCCGGCGGCCACCGTCGGCCGGGCCTTCTCCGACTCCTTCACCGGCATCGCGCCCGGCTCCGTGCCCGCCTTCGCCGCGGCGCAGCTGCTCGGCATGCTGATCGGGATGGCCCTGTCCGTACTGCTGTACGGAGACGATCGGGCCGTGAGCGAACCGAAGCCCGTCGAACAGCGTCGGACGGAGTGACGACTCCTTCCCCGACCACGGAGGTCCACCCCATGCGCGGCGTCCGCCTGCCCCGCCTCCCCCGCACCACCCGGGGGCGCCGCCGCGCCGTCCAGGCCGTGATGCTCGGCGCCGTGCTCGCCCTCGCCCCGGCCACCTGGATGCACCTCACCGCCGAGGACCGCCTGAGCACCGCGGCCGACGTCCCCGCGCAGGACGTCGCCGTCGTCTTCGGCGCCGGACTGTGGAAGGGCCGCCCCACCCCGTACCTCGCGCACCGGCTCGACACCGCCGCCGAGCTGTACCGGTCCGGCAAGGTCAGGGTCCTCCTCGTCACCGGCGACAACAGCCGCACCGAGTACGACGAGCCCAGCGCCATGCGCAGCTACCTCGCCGCCCGCGGGGTCCCCGACGACAAGGTCGTCAGCGACTTCGCGGGCTTCGACACCTGGGACTCCTGCGTCCGCGCCAAGAAGATCTTCGGCGTCGACCGGGCCGTCCTGGTCACCCAGGACTTCCACATCAAGCGGGCCGTCGCCCTGTGCGGCGCGGCCGGCGTCGAGTCGTACGGCGTGGGCGTCGCCGAGCCGCACGACGCCACCTGGTACTACGGCACCACCCGCGAGCTCGCCGCCGCCGGGAAGGCGGCCCTGGACGCGGCCCTGCGGCCCGACCCGCACTTCCTCGGCGAGCGGGAGAACGGCGTGACGCAGGCCCTGGCCTCACCCGCCGCCGGCCGCTGACCTGAGCGCATGGCACCGTGCCCGTAATGCGGCGCGACCCCGCCCGTAACACGGCCGACGCATCCTCGGTCCATGTCAGAGGTCACCACCGCCGCCGCCGTCCCCACGCACTGCCCGTACTGCGCCCTCCAGTGCGGCATGAACCTGCGGCCCGCAGCCTCGGTAGAGCTGCCGGCCGAGGTGGTCGACCGCACCGACTTCCCCGTCAACCGGGGCGCGCTGTGCGGCAAGGGCCGCACCGCGCCCGCCGTGCTCTCCTCCCGGGTCAGGCTCACCGAGCCCCTGGTCCGTTGCCCTGACACAGGGGCGCTGAAGCCCGCCACCTGGGAGGAGGCCCTGTCCGCCGTCGCCGAAGGACTGCACCGCACCCGCGCCGACCACGGCTCCGACGCCGTGGGGGTCTTCGGCGGCGGCGGCCTCACCAACGAGAAGGCGTACGCGCTGGGCAAGTTCGCCCGGCTCGTCCTCGGCACCTCGCAGATCGACTACAACGGCCGCTTCTGCATGTCCTCCGCCGCGGCCGCCCACCAGCGGGCCTTCGGCCTCGACCGGGGACTCCCCTTCCCCCTGGAGGACATCCCGAAGACGGGCTGCGTGATCCTCGTCGGCTCCAACCTCGCCGAGACCATGCCGCCCGCGCTGCGCTACCTCACCGAGCTGAAGGAGAACGGCGGCAGGCTGATCGTCGTCGACCCGCGCCGCACCCGCACCGCCGAGCAGGCCGACCTCCACCTCGCCCCGCGCCCCGGCACCGACCTGGCGCTCGCCCTCGGCATGCTGCACCTCGTCGTCGCCGAGGGCCGGGTCGACGAGGAGTTCGTCGCCGCCCGCACCGAGGGCTGGGAGGCCGCCCGGGCCGGCGCCATGTCGCACTGGCCCGAGCACGTGGAGCGGATCACCGGCGTCCCGGTGCCCCGGCTCCGCGAGGCGGTACGGATGTTCGGCGAGGCCGGCAGCGGCATGGTGCTCACGGCGCGCGGCCCCGAGCAGCAGTCCAAGGGCACCGACACCGTCGGCGCCTGGATCAACCTGTGCCTGGCCACCGGCAAGGCCGGCCGGCCGCTCAGCGGCTACGGCTGCCTCACCGGCCAGGGCAACGGGCAGGGCGGCCGCGAGCACGGCCAGAAGGCCGACCAGCTGCCCGGCTACCGCAAGCTCGACGACCCGGCCGCCCGCGCGCACGTCGCCGGCGTGTGGGGCGTCGACCCCGACGTGCTGCCGGGGCCCGGGCGCAGCGCGTACGAGCTCCTCGACGCCCTCGGCGGCGAGGTGAAGGCCCTGCTCCTCATGGGCTCCAACCCGGTCGTCTCCGCGCCGCGCGCCGCGCACGTCGAGGAGCGGATCCGTTCCCTGGACTTCCTGGCCGTCGCCGACGTCGTGCTCTCCGAGACCGCCGAACTCGCCGACGTGGTCCTGCCGGTGACCCAGTGGGCCGAGGAGACCGGCACCACCACCAACCTGGAGGGCAGGGTGCTGCTGCGCCGCCGCGCCCTCACCCCGCCGCCCGGCGTCCGCAGCGACCTGGAGGTGCTGCACGGGCTCGCGGCGCTGCTCGGCTGGGAGAAGGGCTTCCCGACCGACCCGGAGGAGGTCTTCGGGGAACTGCGGCGCGCCTCGGCGGGCGGGCCCGCCGACTACTCGGGCATCAGCTACCGCCGGATCGAGGACGAGCAGGGCGTGTTCTGGCCCTGCCCGGAGACCGGGGCGGGCGAGCCGGACCACGCCGGCACGCCGCGGCTCTTCCTCGACCGCTTCGCCACGCCCGACGGGCGGGCCCGGTTCGTGCCGGTCGTGCACCGGGCGGCGGCGGAGGAGACGGACGCCGAGTACCCGGTGGTCCTGACGACGGGCCGGGTCGTCTCCCAGTACCAGTCGGGCGCGCAGACCCGGCGGGTCGCCGAGCTGAACGCGGCCGCGCCCGGCGCCTTCGTGGAGCTGCACCCGCGGCTCGCCGAGCGGCTCGGGGTCGACGACGGGCAGCCCGTCGCGGTGGTCTCCCGGCGCGGCCGGGCGGTGGCACCGGCCCGGATCACGACGGCGATCCGCCCGGACACCGTCTTCATGCCCTTCCACTGGCCCGGCGAGGGCCGCGCCAACACGCTGACCAACCCGGCGCTCGACCCGGTGTCGCGGATGCCGGAGTTCAAGGTGTGCGCGGTCCGCCTGGAACGCGCCTGAACCAGTCGCCGGACGCGATGACCGGCCCGAGCGGCGCACCGGGCGCGGCCACGTAGACCCAGGCCCGTACGGCCGCCCCGTCGCGCGTCCGCAGCGCCTCGCGGGCGGTCCGCTCGTAACCGGCGGGCAGCTCCACCCGGTCGAGCACGCCGAGGAGTTCGCCGTACGTGCCGGGCGCGGCGGTCACGAGGGTGCCGGTCACCCGGCCCTCGCCGGGAACGGCGTACGGATAGCCCGGCCCGTCGTGCAGCAGCGCGCCGGGCAGCACGGCGTCCTCCTCGGCGCCGGTACGGCCGAGCAGGAAGCGGTCGTGGTTGTACGCGCCGGGACGCAGCGTCCCGTACACGAAGAACGGCAGCTCTTCGGTCCTCATGGGGCGGGCGTGGTCTCCTGCTCGACCCAGGCCGCGTAGTCCGCGCTCACCCGGGCGACGGGGCTCGCGAGGATCTCGGGGGTGTCGTAGTCGTGGGCGGCGAGGAGGTGGGCCTCCAGGGCCGGGTAGCGGGCCTCGGTGGTCTTGAACACCACCTGCCACTCCTCCGCGGTCTCGACCGCGCCCTGCCAGCGGTAGACGGAGGTGACCGGCCCGGCGACCTGCGCACAGGCGGCGACCCGGGCCTCGACGGCGCCGCGCGCCAGGGCCTCGGCCTTGGCGCGGGCGTCGGTGGTGGTGAGGACGGTGAGGAGGGCGACGGGCATCACCCGCCCACCGTACGACAGGGCGGGGTGCGCGGGGCACCGGGCGGCAGCAGGTCGCGCTCGGCCGCGGTGAAGTCCCGGGCGAGCGCGCCCGCGCAGAGGGCCTTCGTCATCTCGCCGGGGCGCAGGTCGAGGTCGAGGAACCAGCCGTCGCCCGCGGCGAGGAGGCGGGTGCCCTGGATCCTGACGCCGAGCGGCGCGGCCAGCGGCAGGTCGGTGAGGAGCCGGCCGGTGCCGAGGTCCCAGAAGCGCGTGTCGCCCGTCACCGGGTCGACGGTGACGAGCAGCTCGCCGGGCCCGAGGCCGACGAGCCGGGCCCCTTCGTCCCCGAGGGCCAGGGGCGGGCGGGCCGGTGTCCCCTTCTCCGCGTCCCAGCGGCGCAGGAATCCGTCGTCGTGGGAGGTGAGCAGGGTGCGGCCGGCGGGATCGAAGACCAGGTACGGCGAGGGGTCGGGGCCGAAGGCGTAGGGCAGCGCGCCGGTCGGGAAGGTCCGCAGGCGGGTGCCGGCGCGGAGGTTCCACAGCTCCACGGTGCCGTTGTCCCGCATGGTCCGCGTGACGACCGCGACCTGGTCGGGGTGGCCGGGACGGGCGCGCAGCTGTCCCGTGGCCGGGTTGAAACCGGTCAGTTGGGCCGGGGTCCTCCGCTCCACCCGGACGGGGCGGGCGAGCCCGCGCCCCGTCGCCGCGTCGAAGAGCGTCAGCCTGCCGTCGGAGGTGAGGACGGCGAGCTCGCTTCCCCGCATCGGCTCGATCGCCTCCACGTCCTTCGACTGCGTCTCGCGGGCCCACGCGCCCATGTCGAAGTCGACGCGGCGGCGGGGATCGTCGGCGGAGAAGGCCGACAGGCCGCCGTCCGGCTGGACGACGACGGCCCAGCGGGAGTCGGCGGTCCAGAACACCGGCGTCTGGTAGCTGTCCGGGTGCTGCGGCACCCGTTCCGCGTGGCCCGTGCCGGTGTGGACCATCTCCAGGAAGTCCTCGCCCGAGCGGGCGAGCCGGGTGCCGTCCGGGGACAGGCCTCCGTTGACGAGTTCGCGGAGGGCGCCGACGCGCGGGAGGGCGGCGACCGGGACGGCGCGGGCGGTCAGCAGGGTGTCCCTGGTGGGGACGAGGACGGCGAGGCCGCCTTCCGGGCCGGGGAACGCGGCCAGGACGCCCTGCGGGCTGTCGGTGACCCCGGGCAGGCCCGTCCGGGGAATGCGGGTGCGGTAGAGGCGGCCGGTCCGTACGTGGACCAGCTGCAGGTCGTACCAGTCCGGCTTCGCCGTCCCCTCCGGAACGACGACGGCGAACTCGCCTGTCCGGTCGGGCGTGTTGAGGGGTGTGACCTCTGCCGGCAGGGGCACCGCGGGGCCGGGCGGGCCGCTCGTCGGGAAGGCGTGGGCGGGAGAGGTCCGGCTGACGGCGTCCGAGCTCTCGACGACGAGCAGGTCACCGCCCGCGGCGGGCATTCCGGTCGAGTAGGTCGCGTCGAAGGTGCGGACCTCCCTGCCCGTGGCGAGTTCCCGCACCCCGACGCGCAGGTTCCCCGCTCCCTGCTCCGGCACCACCAGCACCCGTCCCGGGTCGGCCGTGAACGTCACGTATCGCGTGGGTTCCGTGACCAGCCCCGGCGCCGTCGGGAGCGGGCGCCCGGAGTGGACTTCCCAAGCGGAGAGCGCCCCACGGCGGTCGTGCGGTCCGGTGGATCCCGTCTCGTCGTAGAACGACAGCATCCGCAGCAGCAGCCGGCCGTCCCCGCTGAAGTCCATGTCGACCCCGTCGACCCTGCGGCCCCGTGCGTCGTCGGACGGCAGGGTACGGGGCCAGGCGTCGGGGCCGTCCTCCGTGAGGTCCCACAGCCAGACCCGCCCGTCGCCGCTCGCCAGGGCGAAGGTCGCCCCGTCGGGGGAGAGTTCGCTCGCGCCGTCCCGGCCGGCGTCCTCGAGGGCCTCCGCGGGGACGCGGTTCAGCGGCCGGGAGCCGGGATGCTCCCCGTCGAGGCCCGTGACGACGGAGAGCCTTCGTCTGCCGTCCTCGTCGAGGGACAGGACCACCGCCGTCCGCCCGTCGGGCGTCGCGTCCATGCTCTGGAAGGCTCCGGGCCACAGGCCCGCGTGGCTGCCCGTGAGGTACTGGCCCCGCGCGTACTGCCGCAGCAGCGGCCCGTACGTCTCGGGCGCCGGGTCCGTCGCGCGGGCGGCCAGCGCCAGCTGGAGGGCGGTCGCGGGCATGTTGGCCGCATGGCGACGCGACACCTCGGCCAGCACCTGGGCGGCCTGGACCCGCAGCTGCTTCTGGACGCTGTTGATGCTGCGCCAGGCGACGACCGAGAGCGTGCCCGCGAGCACGGCGAGGACCGCGAAGACGGCGACGGTCACGCGCAGCCGGCGGGTGCCGCGGCGGGCCTGGTGGTCGCCGGCGCGGATGTACGCGCGTTCCGCGTCCGTGAGGTCCTCCGGACGGCGGGCCAGCCAGTCGGCGGCCGTGGCGAGGACGGAGCCGCGGAGCAGGGCGTCCGGTTCGCGGTCCTGCTCCTCCCAGCGGGCCAGGTCCCGGCGCAGCTGCTCCTGCCAGGCGCGGAAGTCGCGGGTCTCGGCGAGCCAGTCGCGCAGCCGGGGCCACAGGACGGTCAGGGACTCGTGGGCGAGGTCGACGATCTCCTCGCCGCCCGCGTCACCGAGCACCAGGAGCTTGGTCGGGGCGAGCCGGCGGGCGAGGGCGGCCAGGGCCGGGTCGAGGTCGGCGGTGCGGGCGGGGCGGCGGGCGAAGCGCCCGTCGTCGGCGGGCCGGGCGAGCTGGGCGAACAGCCGCCGGGCCAGCGGCTCCTCGCCGGGGCGCAGCCGGTCCTCGACGCACTCCTCGGCGTAGCCGACGAGGGCGCCGGCCACGCCGCCGAGGGCGTCGTAGGCGGCGTGGGTGAGGGTGGCGGCGGCGCGGCGCTCCCAGAGGCGGGTGAGGGCGAACTCGACCAGCGGCATCCGGCCGGGCTCGCCGGCGGCGTCGGCGACGATCCGCTCGGGCAGGCCGGGTTCGAACCACAGGCCGGGGACGGCGGCGACCGGTCCGGTCACGGCCCGGAGCAGGGCGTCGGCGGAGAGCGGGGCGAGGTAGCGGGTGGCGTCGCTCAGGACGTCGGCGGCGTCGGAGGTGAGGAGGGCGTCCAGGGACTCGGGCCGGGCGGTGGCGACGACCCGCGAGGACCCGCCGCAGAGGGCGACGAGGAGCCCCACGAGGGTGCGGGCGGCGGCCGGGTCGGCGGCGGCGTACTCCTCCAGCTGGTCGACGAAGAGGACGTGCCCGCCGGGCCCGGACCGCCGGAGCAGCCGTTCCCGTAACGCGGCGGGAGTGTGGGCGTGTTCCAGCAGGCGGGCCAGCTCCTCCGCCGCGGCGAGGCGGGCCACCTCGCCGGCTTCCGGCTCCAGGAGCGCGACAAGGGCATGGGCCAGGGCGGCGGCGGGGGGCGTGCCGGGGACGGCGCGGAGCTCGGTGACGGTGGCGCCGTCGGCGCGCAGGGCCGGCAGCAGTCCGGCGCGGACGAGGGAGGACTTGCCGCAGCCCGAGGGGCCGACGACCAGGGTGAGCGGGCGGCGGGCGACGGCGGCCCGCAGGCGGGCGGTCTCGTCCTCGCGGCCGTGGAAGAGGGCGGCGTCGGCCTCGGTGAACGGGGCGAGGCCCCGGAAGGGGCAGCGGGCGGGCAGCGCGGCCCCGTCGACGAGGTCGGCGGACGGGATCAGGTAGGCGGTGGTGGAGTCTTCGGCGCCGTCCGCGGCGACCGTCATGCCGACGACGCCGCCCTGCTCCTCGTCCCACACGGGAGCTCCGCTGAAGCCGGGGACGATCCGGGGCCCGGGTACGTGGGTCTCCATCTGGATCCAGCCCGCGCCCTGCCCGCCGAGCAGGGTGCCCGTCGCCCACACGCCGCCGTCGTCGTGGTCGGGGAAGCCGAGGACGCGGAAGGGGTGGCCCCAGACCTGGGTGCCGCCGCCGTCGGCCAGCGGCACGGGGCGGCTGCCGGGGACCGGCCGGTCGAGGCGCAGCAGGGCGATGTCGTCGAGGCGCCAGGTGACGACGGTCGCGCGGGCCGTCCGGCCGCCGAGTAACGGGAGGTCCAGGTCGACGGGCCCGTCGGGCGGCTCGTCGGGGATGCCGGCCTGGCCGTCCGCGCGGGCGACGACGTGGGCGCAGGTCGCGACGAGGTCGGCGGCGACGAGGAATCCCGCCCCGACGACGTGGCCGGAGCGGGAGCGTACGCGGACGACGGAACGCGCCAGGATCTCTTCCTCGTACACGGCGGCCACGGTGGTCCCCCTTCTCGCACCGGCCCGCCACGATAGGCGAACTGCCGTTCCTACGCCTCCCCTTGGGTGAACTGTGCCGCGTG
>NZ_JBHXTJ010000075.1:0-20456 GCF_042677525.1 Streptomyces sp. NPDC127114 | reverse complement strand
GGGCAAAGCCGCCGGCGCCTTCCGCCTTCTGCCGTGCTCCCCGCCCGCTACTTGTCGATGTCGCCGACGACGAAGAACAGCGAACCCAGGATCGCCACCATGTCGGCCACCAGCGTCCCCGGCAGCAGCTCGGTCAGCGCCTGGATGTTGTTGTACGAGGCCGAGCGCAGCTTGAGCCGGTACGGCGTCTTCTCGCCCTTGGAGACCAGGTAGTAGCCGTTGATGCCGAGCGGGTTCTCCGTCCAGGCGTAGGTGTGCCCCTCGGGAGCCTTGAGGACCTTCGGCAGCCGCTGGTTGATCGGCCCCTGCGGCAGCTGCTCCAGCCGGTCCAGGCAGGCGTCGGCGAGCTCCAGCGAGTTGTGGGTCTGGTCGAGCAGGCACTCGAAACGGGCCAGGCAGTCGCCCTCGGTCCGGGTCACCACCCGCAGCGTGTCCTGGAGCTCCCCGTACGCGAGGTACGGCTCGTCCCGGCGCAGGTCGAAGTCGACGCCGGAGGCGCGTGCGATGGGCCCGGACACCCCGTACGCGTGCACGGTCTCCGCGCGCAGCACCCCGACGCCGCGCGTCCGCCCCCGGAAGATCTCGTTGCCGAGGACCAGCCGGTCGTACACGTCCATCCGCGACCGGACGTCCGCGACCGCCTGCCGCGCCCGCCCGAGCCAGCCGGCCGGCAGGTCCTCCTTGAGGCCCCCGACCCGGTTGAACATGTAGTGCATCCGGCCGCCGGAGACCTCCTCCATGACGGCCTGGAGCTCCTCGCGCTCGCGGAAGGCGTGGAAGACCGGGGTGATCCCGCCCAGCTCCAGGGGGTACGACCCGAGGAACATCAGGTGGTTGAGCACCCGGTTCAGCTCGGCGAGCAGCGTCCGCGTCCACACGGCCCGCTCCGGCACCTCCATGCCGAGCATCCGCTCGACCGCCATGACGACGCCGAGCTCGTTGGAGAACGCGGAGAGCCAGTCGTGCCGGTTGGCCAGCATGACGATCTGCCGGTAGTCCCGCGCCTCGAACAGCTTCTCGGCCCCGCGGTGCATGTAGCCGATCACCGGCTCCGCCTCGCGCACCACCTCGCCGTCGAGCACCAGCCGCAGCCGGAGCACGCCGTGCGTGGAGGGATGCTGCGGCCCGATGTTCAGCACCATGTCGGTGCTCTCCGCCGCCCCGCCGATTCCGACCGTCGTCTCCGTCATGGCGTCAGTATCCCCTGTCGTCCCGGACGCGCTGCAGCAGCCACAGGAAGTCGCCGAGACCGCCCTGGGCGGTCAGTTCCGCCGCCTCGCCGGCGGCCGCGAGGGCACGGACGTAGCCGGCGGGGTCGGTGGAGGCCAGGGCGAGCGGCGGCCGCGAGCCGGTCACACCGAGGCCGTGCAGCGCCTCGCGCTGGCTGAGCAGGGTGGCGGCCTCGGCCCGCGCCCCGGCGCCCGCCGGGCGCGTCCCCGCGCCGGTCCCGGCGTCCGTCACGGAGGCCGTACGGGTATCGGCCCCGGCTGCTGGCGAGCGCGCGTCCAGGGCCGCCTCGCCCGCCGCCGCGCACGCGTCCAGGGCCAAGTGCGCCGTCAGGTCGCGGCTGCCGTCCGGGACCGGGGGGACCTCGCGGCCCGCCCGGAAGGCGGTCAGGGTGCCGAAGGGCGGGCGGCCGGAGCCCAGGTGGGCGTAGTCCACGGCCACCGCCGTGCCCGCCGCCAGAGAGGCCACCGCCGTCGCCCAGGCCTCGTCGCGCGGCCGCCCGATCTCCGCGCGGTCGCCCGGCTCCCGCAGCGGCCACCAGCGCTCCAGCCACTCCGCGTCCGGTCCGGTCACCTCGCCGCCGAGTCGTTCGGTGCCGTCGACGCGTACCTCCACGTGGCGGACGGCCCCCGCCTCGTCCACCTGCGCCACGTCCACCGGCACGTTGTCCAGCCACTCGTTCGCGAAGAGCAGGCCCCGCTCGCCCTCCGGAATTCGTTCGGTCCAGGTGATCCTCGGGTCCAGGCCCGCCGGCCGGGCCGCGCGCTCCACGCCGTACGGGCGGACCCGAAGGTCCGCCGGGACCGCCGCGAGCACGCCGGTGAGCAGTTCGCCCCGCCCCGCGCCCACGTCCACGAACGCGGGCTCGTCCGTGCCCAGCTCCTCCGCGACCCGCACCAGGAGCCGGGCCACGGCGCCGGCGAACAGCGGGGAGGCGTGCACCGAGGTCCGGAAGTGGCCGGCCGGGCCTTCGGGGCGCAGGAAGAAGCCCCCGGGGCCGTACAGGGCCCGCTCCATGGCCGCCCGCCACCCCAGCCACCCGTCCCACTGACACGTCTCATCCGTCACGTGCTCCAGTCTCCACCTTGGGGAGTACGGGCCTCACGGGAAGGATCGACCCCACGGTTGACCCCTGCACCTATCCCCTTTCCCTACGCTGGGTCACGTGCAGCGCCTCTACGACTTCATCCGCAGACACCCGACGGGCGTCGACACCTTCTGGGCGGTCGTCCTGTTCGGTTTCTCCCTGCTGTGGGTGGCGTCGACCCCCTCGGGGACCGACGGCACGCCCGCCGCGTACGCCGGCGTCGCCGCGCTGTTCTCCCTGGTCGTCGCGCTGCGCCGGCGCATGCCGGAGAAGATGCTGGTCCTCGCGGTCCTGCTGGGCCTGGCCCAGCTCGTCTTCGGGCTCGTCCCGTTCATGGCCGACTTCGCCATGCTCGTGATCATCTACACGGTCGCCGCGCACGACGGCCCCCGCTGGGCCTCCCGGCTCGCGCTGGCCGGCGGTCTGAGCGCCGCCACCCTCTCCCAGCTGCGCTGGCCGCTGGAGGGCGGCAACGACTCCTCCGCGGCCAAGATCTTCTTCACGGTCATCATGACCGTGCCCTTCGCGCTCGCCTGGGTCCTCGGCGACTCCCTGCGCACCCGCCGCGCCTACTTCGCGCAGCTGGAGGAGCGCGCCTCCCGTCTGGAGAAGGAGCGCGAGGCGCAGGCCAAGGTCGCGGTCGCCGCCGAGCGCGCCCGGATCGCCCGCGAGCTGCACGACGTCGTCGCCCACAACGTCTCCGTGATGGTGGTGCAGGCCGACGGCGCCGCGTACGTCATGGACTCCTCGCCCGAGACCGCCAAGCAGGCCCTGGAGACCATCTCCTCGACGGGCCGCCAGGCGCTCGCCGAGATGCGCAGGCTGCTCGGCATCCTGCGCACCGGCGAGCACCAGGAGGCCGGTGAGTACGTGCCGCAGCCGGACGTCCAGCAGATCGAGGACCTGGTCGAGCAGGTCCGCGGCGCCGGGCTCGCCGTCGACTTCAAGATCGAGGGCACGCCGCGCCCGCTGCCCAGCGGCGTCGAGCTCACGGCGTACCGGATCGTCCAGGAAGCCCTCACCAACACCCGCAAGCACGGCGGCCCCGACGCCGGCGCCAGCGTCCGGCTCGTGTACTTCGACGACGGCCTCGGGCTGCTCGTCGAGGACGACGGGCGCGGTGCGCCGCAGGAGATGTACGAGGACGGCGGCGCCGACGGCCGCGGCCACGGCCTGATCGGCATGCGCGAGCGCGTCGGCATGGTCGGCGGCACCCTGGACGCGGGCCCGCGCCCCGGCGGAGGCTTCCGCATCAGCGCCCTGCTCCCCCTCAAGCCCGCTCACTGACGACCCTTAAGGATCTTCATGTCCATCCGCGTGATGCTCGTCGACGACCAGGTGCTGCTGCGCACCGGTTTCCGCATGGTGCTCGCCGCCCAGCCGGACATGGAGGTCGTCGCCGAGGCGGGCGACGGCGTGGAGGCCCTGCAGGCGCTGCGGGGCACCCAGGTCGACGTCGTCCTGATGGACGTGCGCATGCCCAAGCTGGACGGCGTCGAGACGACCCGGCGGATCTGCTCGGAACCGGACGCGCCGAAGGTGCTGATCCTCACCACCTTCGACCTCGACGAGTACGCCTTCTCCGGGCTGAAGGCGGGTGCGAGCGGCTTCATGCTCAAGGACGTGCCGCCGGCCGAGCTGCTGGGCGCGATCCGCTCCGTGCACAGCGGTGACGCCGTGGTCGCCCCGTCCACGACCCGCCGCCTCCTGGACCGGTTCTCGCCGATGCTGCCGTCGTCCGGCAAGGAGCCCAGCCACAAGGAGCTCGACAAGCTCACCGAACGGGAGCGCGAGGTCATGCTGCTCGTGGCGCAGGGCCTGTCGAACGGCGAGATCGCGGCCCGGCTCGTGCTGTCCGAGGCGACCGTGAAGACCCATGTGGGGCGCATCCTCACCAAGCTGGGCCTGCGCGACCGCGTCCAGGTCGTCGTCCTCGCGTACGAGACGGGCCTGGTCCGGGCGGGCGGCGGAGCGGGCGGGCGCTGAGGCACGGCATGCTGATCTGGATCAACGGCCCGTTCGGCGGCGGCAAGACCCAGACGGCGCACGAGCTGCGGCGGCGACTGCCGGGCAGTGCCGTGTGCGACCCCGAGCACGTGGGTTTCGGCCTGCACCGCGCCCTGCCGCCGGGTCTGTGGGGCGACTTCCAGGACCTGGCGGCGTGGCGGCAGGGCGTGTACGAGGTCCTCGACCTGGCGCTGCGGCGGCATGACGGCCCGCTCCTCGTGCCGATGACGGTCGTCGAACCGGCCTACTTCGCGGAGACGGTCGGGCGGCTTCGGGAGGCGCACGGCGAGGAGCGCGTACGTCATGTCGCGCTGCTCGCCGAGCGCGACACCGTCCTGCGGCGGCTCAGGGAGCGCGGCCTCGGCCGCGGCCTCAAGCGCGAGAGCTTCGCCGTACGGAAACTGGACGGCTGCCTGGAACGGCTCGCCGGCCCCGAGTTCGCCCACCACGTCCGTACGGACGAGCTCACCGTCCCG
Source organism: Streptomyces sp. NPDC127114 (assembly GCF_042677525.1). Lineage (NCBI taxonomy): Bacteria > Bacillati > Actinomycetota > Actinomycetes > Kitasatosporales > Streptomycetaceae > Streptomyces > Streptomyces sp. NPDC127114. Next base: position 15,659 of record NZ_JBHXTJ010000075.1, on the reverse strand, counting down.
CAGGTCGCCGACCGGGTCGCCGAGCTGGCGGGTCTGCGGCTCGCGCCGAACACGGACGGCCGGCTGCGGCACCGGCTGCGCCGCATCAGGGTGGGCCTCTCCCACATCCGCTTCGACTAGGCCCGTCCGGCGGATCAGGGGTGGACCCGGCCAAGATCCGGAAGAGACGGCCCGGGTCCTGAGCGCGGTCCGAGCGGGCCCGCGCGTGGGTCCGAGCACGAGTCCGAGTCCGGGCCCGAGCGCGGGCCCGAGCCCGGGCCCGCGCGTGCGTCCGGCCCCGGTCCGCCGGACCTACCGCAGCACGGACTCCAGGAAGTCGCTGCCCACCCGGGCCACCACCGAGAAGTCCAGCTGGTGCAGCACGTAGCGGCCCCGCCGCTGGGTGCTGAGCATCCCCGCCTTCTTCAGGACGGACAGATGGCGGGAGACCTCCGGGGCGGTGATCCCGTGCGCCTCGGCCAGCTCGCTCGTCGAGTACGGGCCGCGTGCCAGGCTGCGGCACAGCCGCATGCGCATCGGGTGGGCGATGGCCTCCAGGCGCAGCTTGACCGTCTCGACCGGCTCGGCGCCGCCGATCTCGCGGGCGTCGGCCGGGTACTGGATCACCGGCTGCCAGCCGGGTGCGCACAGCGCCATCAGGTGCGGCCAGCCGAAGGCCGTGGGCAGCAGCGTCACCGCGCCGCCGTGGGCCTCCGTCCGGGCGTGCACCAGCTTGTCGACGACGATCCGGGAGCCGCGCGCGTCCTCCTCCAGAGCGAGGGCGGGCGATGCGGCGGTCAGCGCCTCGGCGAGCCCCTTGCGGCGCAGCAGCTCGGTCTTGTGGCGGGCGTCGGCGGTGAGCTGGACGCGGACCCGGCGCCAGGTGTCGGCGAAGAACGCCTGGTCGCAGTCCTCCAGGAGTCGCCGGATCCACGCGCGCGTGGCGGTGGGTTCGGCCAGCATCCGCTCCACGAACGCCGACTGGCGCGGGCCGCGCGCGGCGGCCAGGTCGAGGGCCCGGCGCCGGGACCGCTCGTCGACGAGCGGGGAGGGGATGCCCTCGGAGTAGCGGCTGCTGCACGAGATCTCCAGGGCCGCGCCGACGAACTTCTCGTCGTCCATGCGGTCGAGGTCGTCCAGTTCCTCGGCCAGCGTCTCGCGGGGCTGCGCCGGCAGCAGGAAGTCGGAGCGGGTGGACCTCCACATGAAGTCGGCCTCGTGGAGCCGGTCGGCGAGCTCGGGCTTGAGCGCGGCCGCGGTCGCGGTCGTCCAGGCGTGCAGCCGGGCGTGGTGGGCGGGCTCGGCGAGGGCGTGCAGGGCGTTGCCGAGCTCGGCCAGCGGCGAGGGGCAGAAGGTGATCCGCTCGGGCGGCAGTCCGGTGATGTCGATGGTCACGCTCACGCCCCTATGGTGCGGGGTGGGGCGGGGGAGGCTCATGCCGTTTGACGAGGCCCGTCAATCGGCGGGCGGGCCGACGGGCACCGGGCGCACGGTGGGTCCATGAACGCGCTCCACCAGCACCTCCTGGACAGCTACCGCGCCGGCCGGCACGGCGAGCCCGCCCCGCCCGTACCCGGCACCCACGACCTCGCCGCCCTCCGCGCGGCCCGCGACGACCACCGCTTCGCGTCGGTGCTCGCCGGCCGCCCGGCGACCGGCCGCCTCCGCCTGGCCGTCCGCAGGTGGCGCCACCCGGGCGCCTGCTAGGCCGTCCGCCGCCCGCGTGGGGCCCCCGGCGTCGCCCCGACGGAGCCGTCACTGCGGCCCGGGGCGGGCCGCAGCCGTCCTCATCTGACGGGTGGCAGGCCCGACTCTGCCGCCGCCTGGGGCCGGGTGTCGGGCCCGTCTCCGCCGCCCGGGCCGGGCCGGCGCCGTCTCCGCCGCCCTCCGACCCTCAGCGCGCCCGCGCCAGGAAGTCCCTGGCCGCCCGCTTCACGTCCTCCGGCGTCCACTCCAGGCCCGGACCGTTGACCGTCACCTCCGTGGCCGCCACGCCCGGCGGGCCGCCCAGCGGGGCGGGGAACCAGCGGCGGAAGAGGGTGGTGCCGGTCCGTTCCGCCTGGTCGAGAGAGGCCGTGGTGAGGGCCTCGGGGTCGTACGGGAGCCAGACCTGGAACTGGTGGGTGTGCGGGACCTCCGGGTGGATCCGGAACCAGCCGACGCCCTCCTCCGCCAGGACCTCCCGCAGCGCCTCGGCCACCACACGCGCGTGCGCCACGTACGAGGGCAGACGGGGCAGCTCGGTCTCCAGTCCGCGCAGGGCCGACAGGGCCGCCGGGTACTGCTGGAAGACCTGGCCGCCGTACCGGTGGCGCCAGAGCCGCGCCTCCTCGACCAGGCCCTCCGGGCCGGCCAGCGCCGCACCCGACATGCCCCCGAGGGACTTGTAGAAGGACACGTACACGCTGTCCGCGAGCCCCGCGATCTCCATCAGCGGGCGGCCGAAGTGCGTCGGGCAGTCCCACAGCCGCGCCCCGTCGAAGTGGACCACCGCGTCCCGCTCCCGGGCCGCGTCCACGACGTCGACGAGTTCGTCCCAGGTGGGCAGGACGAAGCCGGCGTCCCGCAGGGGCAGCTCCAGCATCAGGGCCCCGAAGGGCTCCGGGTGCTCGCGCACCTCGTCCGCCGTCGGCAGCCGCGGCTCGTCGGTCGGGTGGACCGTGCGCAGACCGCTGACGGCGCCGAACGCGCCGTTCTCGTGCAGCTCCGGGTGGGCCAGCGGGTGCAGCGCGACCACCGGGCTGCCCGTCCGGCCGGCCCAGCAGCGCATCGCGACCTGCTGGGCCATGGTCCCGGTCGGGAAGAACGCCGCGGCCGGGAAGCCCAGCTCCCGCGCGACCCGCCGTTCGAGCTCCTCCACCACGGCGTCGCCGTACACGTCGACGGGCCCGTCGCCGTACGGGGAGCCGGCCGCCCAGTCCGCCAGCTCGCGCAGCCGCGCGGCCGCGCTGCCGTCCATCGACGCCTCCCACAGCCTGCGCGGTGCGCCACCCCACAGCCTGGCCCGGCGCACCCGGGCCGGCTCCTCGTCCTGGCCGTGGTGCCGACCCTCGTACCGGTCCTCGCTCTGATGCTCCATGAGCAGATCATCACACCGTCGCCCACACCCTGTGGACAGCCACGAGCGAGCGCGAAACGCTGGCGTAGCATGACCAGAAATCGTCCGGTACCCAGCGAGGACTGGAACGGAAGGCCGACCCGAAACCGTGAACGCACCACCAGAACCCCGGCACCCGCAGGTGGACCGGGCCGAGGACCGCCCCGCCAGGCTCACCGTCGGAGTCGTCGGCGCCGGCCGTGTGGGTCCCGCCCTCGCCGCCGCCCTCCAGCTCGCCGGACACCGCCCGGTCGCCGTCTCCGCGGTGTCCGACGCCTCCCGCCGCCGCGCCGCCGCGCTGCTGCCGGACGTGCCGGTCGTGGAGCCCGCCCGGGTGCTCGCCCTCGCCGACCTGGTCCTGCTCACCGTGCCCGACGACGCCCTGCCCGGCCTCGTCGAGGGCCTGGCCGACACCGGCGCCGTGCGTCCGGGACAGCTCCTCGTGCACACCTCCGGGCGGTACGGGGTGCGGGTCCTCGACCCGGCCCGCCGCGCCGGCGCGCTGCCGCTCGCGCTGCACCCGGCCATGACCTTCACCGGCACCTCCGTGGACGTCCAGCGGCTCGCCGGCTGCTCCTTCGGCGTCACCGCCCCCGAGGAGCTGCGGCTCGCCGCCGAGGCCCTGGTCATCGAGATGGGCGGCGAGCCCGAGTGGATCGCCGAGCAGAACCGCCCGCTCTACCACGCGGCCCTTGCCCTCGGCGCGAACCACCTGGTCACCCTGGTCGCCCAGGCCATGGAGCTGCTGCGCTCGGCCGGCGTGAGCGCGCCCGACCGGATGCTCGGCCCGCTGCTCGGCGCCGCCCTGGACAACGCTCTGCGGTCCGGCGACGCCGCCCTGACCGGACCCGTCGCCCGCGGCGACGCGGGCACCGTCGCCGCCCATGTGGCGGAGCTGCACAAGCACGCGCCCGGCACCGTCGCCGGCTATCTCGCGATGGCCCGCGCCACCGCCGACCGGGCGCTCGCGCACGGCCTGCTCAAGCCCGAGCTGGCCGAAGATCTGCTGGGCGTCCTCGCCGAGACGGCGCACGCCACCGGCACCCACGGCGGCACCGGCACCACCGGCCCCGCCGACGGGCCGCAAGGAGACGACCGATGACCCAGCCGGCCCGCGAGAGCGCCGAGAACAGCCGCCACCAGCCGGCCCTGCTGGTGCCCACGGTCGAGGACCTCGCCGCCGCGCGCGCCCGCTTCGGCGCCGCGCCCGGCCGCAACGCCGTCGTCATGACCATGGGCGCCCTCCACGAGGGCCACGCCACCCTGATCCGCGCCGCCCGCGAGCGCGTCGGGAGCGACGGCTTCGTCGTCGTCACCGTCTTCGTCAACCCGCTCCAGTTCGGCGCGGGCGAGGACCTCGACCGCTACCCGCGCACGCTCGACGCCGACAGGGAACTGGCGAGCGCGGCCGGCGCCGACGCCGTCTTCGCGCCCTCCGTCGACGAGGTCTACCCCGGCGGCGAGCCGCAGGTGCGGATCACCGCGGGCCCCATGGGCGAGCGCCTGGAAGGCGCCTCCCGGCCCGGCCACTTCGACGGCATGCTCACCGTCGTCGCCAAGCTCCTCCACCTCACCTCGCCCGACCTGGCCTTCTTCGGCCAGAAGGACGCCCAGCAGCTGGCCCTGATCCGCCGCATGGTCCGCGACCTGAACTTCCCGGTCGAGATCGTCGGCGTGCCCACGGTCCGCGAGGACGACGGCCTCGCCCTGTCCAGTCGCAACCGCTACCTGTCGACCGAGGAGCGCCACACGGCCCTCGCGCTGTCCCGCGCGCTGTTCGCCGCCCGCGACCGGCTCGCCGCCCAGGCGGCGCTCCGCGCCCGCGCCGACGCGCTGCCCGGCGCCCAGGGCCGGGCGGAGAACCGCGCCGAGGCCCTTTCCCGGCTCGGTGAGGCCCGCGCCGCCGCCGACGCCCACGCGGTCGCCCAGGCCGCCGAGGGCCGGGGCGCCGAGGCCGTACGGGCCGCCGCCCGTGCCGTACTGGACGACGCGGGAAAGGCCGACCCGCCGCTCGCCCTGGACTATCTGGCCCTGGTCGACCCGGCCGACTTCACCGAGGTCGCCGACGACCACGACGGCGAGGCGATCCTCGCCGTCGCCGCGCGGGTGGGGACCACGCGGCTCATCGACAACATCCCCCTGACCTTCGGAGCCACGAAGTGACCGGAATACGGCTGCACGCGCCCGCCCCCGGCTGGACCGTCGACGCCGACGTCGTCGTGGTCGGCTCGGGAGTCGCGGGCCTGACCGCGGCCCTGCGCTGCACCTCCGCCGGGCTGCGCACGGTCGTCGTCACCAAGGCCCGGCTCGACGACGGCTCCACCCGCTGGGCGCAGGGCGGCATCGCCGCCGCGCTCGGCGAGGGCGACACGCCCGAGCAGCACCTCGACGACACGCTCGTCGCGGGCGCCGGCCTCTGCGACGAGCAGGCCGTCCGGGCTCTCGTCACCGAGGGCCCCGACGCCGTCCGCCGGCTCATCGCCACGGGCGCCGACTTCGACCGCGCCGCCGACGGCGGGATCGCCCTGACCCGCGAGGGCGGCCACCACCGCCGCCGGATCGCGCACGCCGGCGGCGACGCGACCGGCGCCGAGATCTCCCGCGCCCTCGTCGAGGCGATACGGGACCGGGGCGTCCGCTTCATCGAGCACGCCCTCGTCCTCGACCTCCTCAAGGACGCCGAGGGCCGCACCGCCGGCGTCACCCTGCACGTGATGGGCGAGGGCCAGCACGACGGCGTCGGCGCCGTCCACGCGCCCGCCGTGGTGCTCGCGACCGGCGGCATGGGCCAGGTCTTCTCCGCCACCACCAACCCGGCCGTCTCCACCGGCGACGGCGTCGCGCTCGCGCTGCGCGCCGGCGCCGAGGTGTCCGACCTGGAGTTCGTCCAGTTCCACCCGACGGTGCTGTTCCTCGGCGCCGGCTCCGAGGGCCAGCAGCCGCTGGTCTCCGAGGCGGTACGGGGCGAGGGCGCCCACCTCGTCGACGCCGACGGGGTCCGCTTCATGGCCGGGCAGCACGAGCTGGCCGAGCTCGCGCCCCGTGACATCGTCGCCAAGGCGATCACGCGCCGCATGCAGGAGCAGGGCACGGAGCACATGTACCTCGACGCCCGCCACTTCGGCGCCGAGATGTGGGAGCAGCGCTTCCCGACGATCCTGGCGGCCTGCCGGGCCCACGGCATCGACCCGGTCACCGAGCCCGTCCCGGTGGCACCGGCAGCCCACTACGCCTCCGGAGGCGTCCGCACCGACCTGCACGGCCGCACCACGGTGCCCGGCCTCTACGCGTGCGGCGAGGTGGCCTGCACCGGCGTGCACGGCGCGAACCGGCTCGCCTCGAACTCGCTCCTCGAGGGCCTGGTCTTCGCCGAGCGGATCGCCGCGGACATCACCGCCCACGGCCCGCACCGCGCCGGCCCGCCGGCCGCCCCGGGCGCGCCGACCGTCCTCACGCTGATCGAGCCCGAGGCCCGCCGCGAGATCCAGCGGATCATGACCGGCGGCGCGGGCGTGCTGCGCTCCGCCGGGAGCCTCGCCGCCGCGGCCGACGCCCTGGAGGGGCTGCGGCTGGACGCCGAGGAGGAGCGCAAGGCGGCCGAGCCGGGCGTGGACGCCTGGGAGACGACCAACCTGCTGTGCGTCGCCCGGGTCCTCGTGGCCGCGGCGCAGGCGCGCGAGGAGACCCGCGGCTGTCACTGGCGCGAGGACTTCCCCGACCGCGACGACCGCGACTGGCGCCGCCACCTGGTCGTCCGCCTGACGCCCGACCGCCGACTGGTGGTCCGCCGCACCGGCGGCGCAGACTTTCCGCCCGTAACCCCCGACGCACCCCTGGAGCCGCTGTCGTGAGCACGCCCGAGGAAGCACGTCCGCAGCCCGTGGACGTCCCCCTGATCCACATCAACGCCGCCCCGGCCGAGTCCGCCGGCGGCTGCGGCGACGGCTGCGGCTGCGGCGAGGCCGACGAGTTCGAGTGCGGGCTCGACCCGGCGCTCGCCCAGCTCCTCGCCGACGCCGGGCTCGACCCGGTGCAGGTCGAGGACATCGCGCACCTCGCCATCGCCGAGGACCTCGACGGCGGCGTGGACGTGACGACCGTCGCGACCGTCCCCGAGGACGCCGTCGCGACCGCCGACTTCACCGCCCGCGAGGCCGGTGTCGTGGCCGGTCTGCGGGTCGCCGAGGCGGTCCTGTCGATCGTCTGCACCGACGAGTTCGAGGTCGAGCGCCACGTCGAGGACGGCGCCCGGGTCGAGGCCGGCGACCTGCTGCTCAGCGTCACCGCCCGCACCCGCGACCTGCTGACCGGCGAGCGCAGCGCCCTGAACATCCTGTGCCGCCTGTCCGGCATCGCGACCGCCACCCGCGCCTGGGCGGACGCCCTGGAGGGCACGAAGGCGAAGGTCCGCGACACCCGCAAGACGACTCCGGGCCTGCGAGCCCTGGAGAAGTACGCGGTGCGCTGCGGCGGCGGCGTCAACCACCGCATGTCGCTGTCGGACGCGGCGCTGGTGAAGGACAACCACGTGGTCGCCGCCGGTGGCGTGGCCCAGGCCTTCAAGGCCGTGCGGGAGCTGTTCCCCGACGTGCCGATCGAGGTCGAGGTCGACACGATGCACCAGGTCCGCGAGGTCCTGGACGCGGGCGCCGACCTGATCCTGCTGGACAACTTCACGCCGATCGAGACGGAGGAGGCGGTCGCCCTGGTCGCCGGCCGCGCGGTCCTGGAGTCCTCCGGCCGGCTCACCCTGGAGAACGCGGCGGCGTACGCGGCGACCGGCGTTGACTACCTGGCGGTGGGCGGCCTCACCCACTCCTCGCCGATCCTCGACATCGGACTCGACCTGCGCGAGGCGGCCGTCTGATGCTGCTCACGATCGACGTCGGCAACACCCAGACGGTCCTCGGTCTCTTCGACGGCGACGAGATCGTGGAGCACTGGCGCATCTCCACCGACCCGCGGCGCACCGCCGACGAGTGGGCGGTCCTCCTCCAGGGCCTGATGGGCATGCATCCGCTGCTCGGTGTCGAGCTGAGCGACGGCATCGGGGGGATCGCGATCTGTGCGACGGTCCCCTCGGTGCTGCACGAGCTGCGCGAGGTGACCCGCCGCTACTACGGCGACGTCCCCGCGGTCCTGGTGGAGCCGGGCGTCAAGACGGGCGTCCCGGTCCTCACGGACAACCCGAAGGAGGTCGGCGCCGACCGCATCATCAACGCGGTGGCGGCGGTCGAGCTGTACGGCGGCCCGGCGATCGTGGTCGACTTCGGCACGGCGACGACGTACGACGCGATCACGGCGCGCGGCGAGTACGCGGGCGGCGCGATCGCGCCGGGCATCGAGATCTCGGTCGAGGCGCTGGGCGTGAGGGGCGCGATGCTCCGCAAGATCGAGCTGGCCCGCCCGCGCAGCGTGATCGGCAAGAACACGGTCGAGGCGATGCAGTCGGGCATCGTCTTCGGCTACGCGGGCCAGGTGGACGGCGTGGTCGCCCGGATGAAGCGCGAACTGGTCGGCGTGGGCGGCGACCCGTCGGACGTGACGGTGATAGCGACCGGCGGTCTGGCGCCGATGGTCCTCGCCGACTCCAAGGAGATCGACGCCCACGAGCCCTGGCTGACCCTGATCGGCCTCCGCCTGGTCTACGAGCGAAACGTGGCCCGGCTGTAGCAGCCCCCCCGAGCCAGGCCCCCGGCCTGGTGCCGGCCCGGCCCCCGGCCCACGCCCCGGCCCCGGGCCTGGTCCCGGGCCTCGGCCCCCGGCCTGGTCCCGTGCCCCGGGCCCGGTCCCTGGCTCCCGTCTGGTCCCGGGCCTCCGGCCCGGCGCCTGGCTCCCGCCCGGACCCGGCCTCCGGCCTCCAGCCCCCGGCCCGGTCCCTGGCTCCTGCCTGGTCACGGCCTCCAGCCCCCGGCCTCCGGCGCGGCCCCGGGCCCGGCCCCTGGCTCCCGCCTGGTCCCGGGCCCCCGGCCCCGGCCCCGGCCCGGTCCCGGGCTCCCGGCCCCCGGCCCAAGCCCGGCGGCCAGCCCGGCCCCCGGCCCCTGGCTCTTGCCTGGTCCCGGCCCTCCGGCCCCGGCCCGGCCTCTGGCTCTTGCCTGGTCCCGGCCCTCCGGCCCCGACCCGGTCCCTGGCTCCCGCCTGGTCCCGGGCCCCCGCCCCGGCCCCGGGCCCGGTCCGCAGCGCCCAGCCTGGTCTCCGGCATCCGGCCGGATGCCGGGCCGGGGCGCGGTCCCGCCCGTCCGGCCGGATGCCGGGTCGGGGCGCGGTTCCGCCCGGCCGGGCGGCCGGCGCTCTGGCCGGTGGTGGCGGTTGGGCCGTCCGGATGGAGTGAGCCGCCACGAAGATCGATAAGTGACGGAATTGTCCGATTAGCGCGTACCGTCGGTCCATGCCCACGCCCTACGGATCCCGCGGCGGCATGGCGTTCAGCGCGGACGAGCTGCGTGTGCTCCGACGCGCCCTCGCCACCGCGCTCAACCCTGCCCCCCTTCAGGACGACGACGTCCAGGACTGCCTGCGCCTGGCCGACTCCGTGGACGAGGCCGTGCGCGAGGCCGGCAGACTGCGTGCCTTCCTCCTCGCCGACCTGGTCCGCTACCGCCAGGCCCTGCCCGGCTCCCTCACCGGCTATCTGGAGCTCCTCCAGGACGCCCTGGCCACCGGTTACGACCCGGGGGTCGACGACCTCGCCGCGCTGCGGGCGCTGCGCGGCAACCCCACGGCCGCCGCCCTGCTCGCCCGCTGCCAGGTCCTGGCGGAACGATCCGTCCGGGCCCGGCTCGCCAGGGTCGCCCAGGCCGGGGCCCCGCAGCCCGCGCCCGTCGGCCGGCTCGCGCCGGCCCGGCAGCTCCGGCAGGCGCGTACCCGGCTGCTCGCCCTGCCCGGCGGCCGGGCCGCCGAGGAGGGCCCCAAGCCGCCCGCGCCCGGAGGGCCGGCCAAGCCCGGTCCCAAACCGCCCGTGCCCGGCGAGCGACCGGTGCCCAAGCCCTCCGAGGTCTTCCCGCCGCGCCGGCGCCCCGTGCCGCCGCCCCCGCCCGAGGAGCGGGCGGCCGGATAGCTACTCTGGACGCCATGGACTACGTATCCGCGCTCCTTCCCCCCGTCGTGATGGCCGCGTTCTTCATCGCTCTCGTCGTCACGATCGTCAAGACCCAGGGCGGGCCGAACAAGGCGAAGGAGGACGCCGCCGTGGACGCCGCCCTCGCCCGCGCCGAGTCCGCCCGCCAGCAGAGCGGCACCTCCGCCCCGTAAGCGGTCCCCAGCGGCGGCACCGGCACACCGAGGACGTACGACCACACCAGGCCGTACGTCCTTTTTGTCGCCTCCTGCGGTGTTTTTGCCGCAATTTGATGTGTATGCGGAGATCTCGCACTAAGGTGGCGCCGTGCCCCGTCAATTGGGAGAGCTGGAAGACGCCGTCATGACGCGCGTCTGGCAATGGAACCGCCCGGTGACCGTCCGGGAAGTCCTGGAGGATCTCCAGCAGGAACGGTCCATCGCCTACACCACCGTCATGACCGTATTGGACAATCTCCACCAGAAGGGCTGGGTGCGCCGGGAAGTCGAAGGCCGCGCCTATCGATATACGGCGGTCTCCACCCGCGCCGCCTACTCGGCCGCACTGATGAACGAGGCCTGGGCGCAGAGCGACAACCCCGCCGCCGCCCTCGTCGCCTTCTTCGGCATGATGTCGCCGGAACAGCGCGAAGCGCTCAACGACGCCGTCCGCGTCGTCCAGCGGGACAACCCCGAGCCGGCTCCGGCCCCCGTGCCTCCCGCGGCCCCGGAATCGGCAGGATCGGCCGGATCCGCCGGATCCGCCGATTCCGGAGAATCGGCCGAGGGCGGCGAGGGCTCGGCGGGCCCCGGGCGATAACGTCCCACCATGTCATCCGCGTCATCTGCGTCATCAGCGACTTCCCCTTCCGCCAATGCCGTCACCGTGCGCCGGGCCCGCACCTCCGATGTCGCCGCGGTCCGCCGGCTCGTCGATCCCTTCGTGCGTCGCGGCATCCTCCTCGACAAGGCGACCGTGACCCTTTACGAGGACATCCAGGAGTTCTGGGTCGCCGAACGTGACGAGGACGCCACGGTCGTCGGCTGCGGCGCCCTGCACGTGATGTGGGAAGACCTCGCCGAAGTACGCACTCTCGCCGTCGATCCCGACTTCAAGGGCGCCGGAGTGGGGCATCAGGTGCTCGACAAGTTGTTGCACACCGCGCGCTGGCTCGGGGTCCGCCGCGTTTTCTGCCTCACCTTCGAAGTGGACTTCTTCGCGAAGCACGGCTTCGTCGAGATCGGCGAGACTCCGGTCGACGGAGATGTCTACAGCGAGCTCCTGCGTTCCTATGACGAGGGTGTCGCGGAGTTCCTCGGTCTCGAACGAGTGAAGCCGAACACCTTGGGCAACAGCCGCATGCTTCTGCACCTGTGAGGGAGGCGCGGATCGGAGTGCCTATGTCCGAATCGCGCACGTTTCCCGCGTTGCCAGGCTTCTGAACCTCTGCCGGGGGTTTGTGTTTTTCCGGGAAAAGCGGTTTCCTTTCCGCGTACTGCATTTTCGATGAAAGGAAATCCGGTGGCACAGAAGGTTCAGGTCCTTCTTGTCGACGACCTCGACGGCGGCGAGGCGGACGAGACCGTGACGTTCGCGCTGGACGGCAAGTCCTACGAGATCGACCTCACCACCGCCAACGCGGACAAGCTCCGCAGCCTGCTCGAGCCGTACACCAAGGGTGGCCGTCGTACCGGTGGCCGCAGCGCCGGCACCCGTGGCAAGGGCCGCGTCGCCGCCTCCGCCGGCAGCCCGGACACCGCGAAGATCCGCGCGTGGGCCAAGGAGAACGGTTACAACGTGAACGACCGCGGCCGCGTACCCGCCGACATCAAGGCGGCCTACGAGGACGCGAACCGCTGAGCCGTCAGCTGCTGCTGAGCGACCGTCCCCGCCGCCGGCTCCGGCCGGTGGGCCCGGGCAGCACTCAGCAGCCGCGCCCGATGACACTCGGCGGCGGCCGCGGCCACCAGCCGGGCCAGACAGGGGGCGTCCGCACCGCCCCGCGGGGGCCGCAGGGCCGGCAGCGAGGACTCGACCTCGCGTCCCGGCTCCGGGGCCCTCAGCCACACCGAGGCACCCGGCGCGCCGGAGGCGCTTCGTCCGGTCGGCCTCCAGCCGGGGGGTACGGGGGCGGTCATCCGGCCGTCGGTGCCGAGCATCGCCAGATCCAGTGAGATCCCGCCCCACTCCAGCCAGTCGAGCAGCCCGGGAAGCTCCTCCGCGCTCCCCGCTGCGACGAGCAGCCGCATCCGCCGCCCCATGAGGGCCACCGGACCCACGGCGGCGCCCATCCGGCGCAGCACGCCGCGGCCGGCCGTCGCCGGCAGCTCCAGGACGTCGAAGCGCAGCCCCGTCACCAGCTGCACCGGAGGCCCGGCCGAGGTCGCCCAGCCGAGCTCGTGCTCGTACCACCGCGCCAGCGCCTGACCGCCGTCGAGCGGCGCACGGGGAGGCGGGACGGTGAAGGCCATACCGGGGGAACGCCGCCGAGGGCCCGCGGGTTACGCCCCGGGAGACCGCGGCGGCACGCGCGCGGTCACACAGGGTCCTTGATCCGGTGCGCGGAGTGTCCATGATGGGGGCGTACGGGTGCATTCGGCCGCGCAAGGTTGTTCGCCCGTAGCGGAGGGAACCGGGGTGCGCCGCATGGAGTGTCAGTCCTTACGGGTAAGACATTCCATGTGAGGAGGGGCGTCTCGCGGGCTGAAGCGTCTCACGTTCGCCATCGGCGTACTGGAGGCGCGGGTAACAGCTTGGCCTGCGGGAACATCGTCTCGCACCATCGAGTTGGAGCATTTGTCGGCTGTTCGGCAGCAGGTCTCCCCAAGAAGTAAGGGGGTGATCCGGACGGATGTCGGCAGTTGGAATGAGCGGTCCCCGCTTGCGGGACTAAGCTGCGGAAGGACAGGGAGGGGATCGACCCCTAACTGACTGACCGCTCTGAGGAGCGATTAACGATGTTCGAGAGGTTCACCGACCGCGCGCGGCGGGTTGTCGTCCTGGCTCAGGAAGAAGCCCGGATGCTCAACCACAACTACATCGGCACCGAGCACATCCTCCTGGGCCTTATCCACGAGGGTGAGGGTGTCGCCGCTAAGGCCCTGGAGAGCCTCGGGATTTCGCTCGAGGCGGTCCGCCAGCAGGTGGAGGAGATCATCGGCCAGGGCCAGCAGGCCCCGTCCGGGCACATCCCCTTCACCCCTCGTGCCAAGAAGGTCCTGGAGCTGTCGCTCCGGGAGGCCCTCCAGCTCGGCCACAACTACATCGGCACCGAGCACATCCTGCTCGGCCTGATCCGCGAGGGCGAGGGCGTCGCCGCCCAGGTCCTCGTGAAGCTGGGCGCCGATCTCAACCGGGTCCGGCAGCAGGTCATCCAGCTGCTCTCCGGCTACCAGGGCAAGGAAGCCGCCACCGCCGGCGGTCCTGCCGAGGGCACGCCCTCGACGTCCCTGGTCCTCGACCAGTTCGGCCGCAACCTCACCCAGGCGGCCCGCGAGTCCAAGCTCGACCCGGTCATCGGGCGCGAGAAGGAGATCGAGCGGGTCATGCAGGTGCTGTCCCGCCGCACGAAGAACAACCCGGTCCTCATCGGCGAGCCCGGCGTCGGCAAGACGGCGGTCGTCGAGGGCCTGGCCCAGGCCATCGTCAAGGGCGAGGTGCCCGAGACCCTCAAGGACAAGCACCTCTACACGCTGGACCTCGGCGCGCTGGTCGCCGGCTCCCGCTACCGCGGTGACTTCGAGGAGCGCCTGAAGAAGGTCCTCAAGGAGATCCGCACCCGCGGCGACATCATCCTGTTCATCGACGAGCTCCACACCCTGGTGGGTGCGGGCGCCGCCGAGGGCGCGATCGACGCCGCCAGCATCCTCAAGCCGATGCTGGCCCGCGGTGAGCTCCAGACCATCGGTGCCACCACGCTCGACGAGTACCGCAAGTACCTGGAGAAGGACGCGGCCCTCGAGCGCCGCTTCCAGCCCATCCAGGTCGCCGAGCCGTCGCTGCCGCACACGATCGAGATCCTCAAGGGTCTGCGCGACCGTTACGAGGCCCACCACCGGGTCTCCATCACGGACGAGGCCCTGGTCCAGGCCGCCACCCTGGCCGACCGCTACATCTCCGACCGCTTCCTGCCGGACAAGGCGATCGACCTGATCGACGAGGCCGGTTCCCGGATGCGCATCCGCCGGATGACCGCGCCGCCGGACCTCCGCGAGTTCGACGAGAAGATCGCCTCCGTCCGCCGGGACAAGGAGTCCGCGATCGACTCGCAGGACTTCGAGAAGGCCGCCTCGCTGCGCGACAAGGAGAAGCAGCTCCTCGCCGCGAAGACCAAGCGGGAGAAGGAGTGGAAGGCCGGCGACATGGACGTCGTCGCCGAGGTCGACGGCGAGCTGATCGCCGAGGTCCTCGCGACCGCCACCGGCATCCCGGTCTTCAAGCTGACCGAGGAGGAGTCCTCGCGACTGCTCCGCATGGAGGACGAGCTCCACAAGCGCGTCATCGGCCAGAAGGACGCCGTCATCGGTCTCTCGCGCGCCATCCGGCGTACGCGGGCCGGTCTGAAGGACCCGAAGCGTCCCGGCGGTTCGTTCATCTTCGCCGGCCCGTCCGGTGTCGGTAAGACCGAGCTGTCCAAGGCGCTCGCCGAATTCCTCTTCGGCGACGAGGACGCGATGATCTCGCTCGACATGTCCGAGTTCAGCGAGAAGCACACCGTCTCGCGTCTCTTCGGTTCCCCGCCCGGATACGTGGGCTACGAAGAGGGCGGCCAGCTCACCGAGAAGGTGCGCCGCAAGCCGTTCTCCGTGGTCCTCTTCGACGAGGTCGAGAAGGCCCACCCCGATATCTTCAATTCCCTTCTCCAGATCCTGGAGGACGGTCGGCTGACCGACTCCCAGGGCCGGGTCGTGGACTTCAAGAACACGGTCATCATCATGACGACCAACCTCGGGACCAGGGACATCTCGAAGGGCTTCAACCTCGGCTTCGCGGCCCAGGGCGACACGAAGTCCAACTACGAGCGGATGAAGGCGAAGGTCAGCGACGAGCTGAAGCAGCACTTCCGCCCGGAGTTCCTCAACCGTGTGGACGACATCATCGTCTTCCCGCAGCTGACCCAGGACGACATCCTCCAGATCGTCGACCTGATGATCGGCCGTGTCGACGAGCGCCTGAAGGACCGGGACATGGGCATCGAGCTCTCCCAGTCCGCGAAGGAGCTCCTCGCCAAGAAGGGTTACGACCCCGTTCTGGGCGCCCGGCCGCTGCGCCGGACGATCCAGCGCGAGATCGAGGACTCGCTCTCCGAGAAGATCCTCTTCGGCGAGCTGCGCCCCGGTCACATCGTGGTCGTGGACACCGAGGGCGAGGGCGAGGAGAAGAAGTTCACCTTCCGCGGCGAGGAGAAGTCGGCTCTCCCGGACGTCCCTCCGGTCGAGGCGGCCGGCGGCGCGGGCCCGAACCTGTCGAAGGACTGACGCTCGGCTGACGCTGTAGGGGCGGCCCCGGAACCGGATGGTTCCGG
This sequence comes from Streptomyces sp. NPDC127114, assembly GCF_042677525.1. NCBI lineage: Bacteria > Bacillati > Actinomycetota > Actinomycetes > Kitasatosporales > Streptomycetaceae > Streptomyces > Streptomyces sp. NPDC127114. Next base: position 2 of record NZ_JBHXTJ010000075.1, on the reverse strand, counting down.
GG
>NZ_JBHXTJ010000074.1:0-20721 GCF_042677525.1 Streptomyces sp. NPDC127114 | reverse complement strand
GACTGAGGCGATGCCCCCACGGGGGCATCGCCTCAGTCCCTTCGCCTTTTGCCGACCGGACCTCCGAGGCGCTGAACTACGACGCGGAGAGGTCCACGCCGAGCAGGTCGGAGAGAGTGGCTACCGTCTGCTTGGGGTCACGGTTGTGCACCCCCGCAAGGCCGAGCTGCTCTGCTGCCTGGACGTACGCCTCGGTGTCGTCGACGAAGATGCACTCCTCCGCCGGCAGGTCCATGAGCTTGAGCGTGATCTCGAAGAGGCCCTGGTCAGGCTTGCGCATCAGGTGCTGCTCGGAGATCACTACGACGTCGTACAGCCGCTCAAGCTCGTAGCCGTCGTACAGGTCCCACGGGGCCAAGCCCACCGAGTTGGACAGGATGCCCACCTTGATCCCGGCCCGTCGCGCCGCAGCAGCCGCGTTGATCAGAAGCGGCTCGGGGCGGAGGTCGCCGAAGATGCGGCCCATCAGGTTGTCGGGGGAGACGCCCAGCATCTTGCCGGCGAACTCGTTCCACTCGGTCTGGGAGACCGCTCCGCGCTCAAGATCGCTGGTGATCCGGACGCCTTCCTCGTCCTTGTACAGGGCCGCGAGGCAGGCGCCCTGCGGGAGGCCCTCGCGCTGCTCGAAGGCGAGCACCGCAGGCAGCAGCGGCGTGGTGAGCACGCCGCCGAAGTCGAGGATGAGGCCAGTGCGGCGGTGGGACATGCGGGAACTCCTGGTTGCTGAGATTACGGACACCCATCCAGACCGGACGGCGTCAGGCCCCGGCTACATGTCGTGACTGTGCGTCGCAGGCCAGGGCGTACCTGTGGGCGGATCAAGACCGATTTGTCCGCACAACCCACGGTACCAAACCAGATCAAGCATCGGATGGTGCCGAATCTCACTGTCGGGGCGCTATTCAAGATCGCCATATCGCACCCCGCGTGCCTGAGATGAGGCCGCCCTGTGGCGTCGTACGGAAATCCGTAGAGGCTACCGATCAGCCAACTCCGAAATTGTCGCTTCGGTGAGAAGGCCCTGAGCCTGCTTCTCGGTGGTATTCAAGTAGGCCGTGCTAACACGCGCTAGCCACGCTGCTTCGCTGTCGGTGTCAACAAAAGGCTTTTCTCGCAGAGGGGCGGAGGCGTCCACCCTTGCTGGTCCGGCGTCAACGGCCTTGAGCGCGGCTTTAATCCAGTACGCTTCTGCGGCCGGCTCCGGATCGGAATGCGACGCGGTAGCGTCCTCTGCGATGAATATCAGCTCCTGAGGAGCGTAGTAGCGCAGCTTCTCGCAAGCATCAGCGATATCCTGGGTCCACCGGTCGAGGCGGACGTCGATGGGGACGCGCATGTGCATAAGCTCGGTGAATCGCTTTCCAGGTGGATAGAGACTCGTCCCCGGAAACGCCTCTACCAGGTCGAACCAGAGCGGATAGATCGTGTTCAACGTGCGCCACGTCTTCCACCGGGCCACGGCCGCGCGGGTGGTGGGAATGCTGGCCCCAACGCAGACGATCAGGAAAAGCAGGTTCATCCATATTGATGCAGCGTCCACGACAAGTCGAACTGCGGATGGACTCATAGGGAAGACCACCGCGGCCCAGACGAGAGCAATGCGCGACACTGAATGGACCAGGCCCATCCACATCGAAATCCCCATCAAGCGCAGCCCGATGCGCATGCTCGTGCACTCAGCCCGTCGCGCTGCCCTTGTCCACTGGTACCCGCAAACTGTGGCCGTGACCAGTGGAAAGAAGTAGAAAACGGTCATGTAGACCGCAAATCCCCACTGGCCGGCATGGTCGATGAGGAAGTCTTGGCTCCGCACCTTGCGGTCCACCACGGTAAAGAACAGGACCGTGAGGAGAACGACGCCTACGATCCCGGCCTTATATGATGCGCGGGCGATCCAGCGAGATACCGCTACGTGACGGGGGACAACTGCCTCCGTGCTCTTCCCGTAGCTCGTGGCGACGTAGGTCAAGGCTGCGATGGTTGCCGCAGTGCTGGCGAAGTGTCTGAGCAGAGCATCCACGTCCACGACCGGGATTCGGTCCATGACGGTCATCAATGCCGGTGTATAGAGCCACAGGGCTATTCCGAACCCCGCATAGCCTCCCCACAAGGCCCGGCGGTGAAAGTCGCCGTAGCGAACTGCTGGGAATCGCCATACAGCGATTGCGGTCATTACGACCGCAGTCAGATATTGAAAATAGTCGGACATTGAACCGTGGCTATCTTGGGTAGGCTGCAATTTTCCCGACCCTGAAAGTCGGACGGCCGCAGCCTTAATCGCAATGAGGTGGATGGTCGGAAGTTGCGGGGCCGAGACGGCTAACGCCGGCGCTGGGGCGGGGCAACAGGGTGCGCAAGAGAGGACTCCAGAAGGCTGACCATGTCATCTCCCCCGGCTGACTGACGGCGCGCCAGTCGCTTTATGAGCGACGCCGAAAGCTCGGCCTGCTTCTCCTCGGGGCTGTCAAAGTCGACGCGCCCTTGGACCACCGCCGATGGATAACGACGGATGACCTCTTGGCGGATTCGTTCAGGAACGTATCGCTCGATCTCGCCTGGCGTCAGAGTGGTCCCGTGGTCCAGCCATTCGTGCGCGAGCTCATGGAGGATAATGTGCTCGGTCTGATTCCGGCTCGAACGGCGGCGGTAGAGAATGAGGGTGAACTCCGGCGCTTTCACTCGGAGGCCGCATGCTGAGCCCAGCCCGCCATCGGGGTCGTCCAGTGGTACTAGCCGAATCTGACGACCCAACGCGCCCTCCATGTTCCGCACCAGTGCCTCGACACTGAAAGGGGTGGGAACAGGAAGGTCGGCGAGCAGCCTCTCACATTCCTTCACGAGTGCGCGCTGTGAAGGGTCTCTACGCCAACGCATAATCGCTCCATTGAAATGCCGGTTTGCACCGCCAGCGCCATCCAGATACTCGTACGCGAGGCGCTACTAGTTAGGAGCCTGAGCTTAAGGTGCGCGGGGGCCGGTCGCTCGGCGGCCGTGCCCACGGCTAATCGTACAAGGGTGAAAGCGCGATATGTCCGGGGTGGGCATGTTGTGAAGGTCACGCCAGTGCGGTGATTTCAAGATCGAAAGTGGCCGACGGTGCCTTAATTGATCTTCGGCGTTGCTGCGCTGTCGCAGCCTGGCCTGTGCCCGCCGAGTCGGTGGGCTGCTTGTCGGTCGTATCTCCGCAACTTAGGGATCCGCAGTGTCCGAACGGCTGGCGGTCGGTAGCCTGCGACCATGACGAAGGCGATGCACCCGAAGCAGGCGGATGCCGAGGTATCGCCGTGACGGCGCGGCCGGCCGCCGAGGTGGATGGGGCCCCGCTCGGAGCGGACGATCCGGTGGTGCTGGCGGTGATGGAGCGCCTGCGTGAGCTCCAGGCCGGCACCGAGCCGTACAGCCAGGTGAAGGTTGGTAAGGAACTGGCCTACATGGATGTACTGGGCATGCGCTTGGGTGCGCGCTTTCCAGGCGACGCCGTACTCGGGCTGGCGGCGTGGCTGACCGAGAAGGGTTGGGCCGGCAGCCCTCCCGCAGAGGGAGAGAGCGTCCGGTACGGCGTGCGGCATGCCAACGGACCGACACCGGTTGCGTGCCGGTACTGCGGCACAGCGGTTCAGGACCCGCAGGCCCGGTATGTCTGGGCGCATGTGGGCGACGGGGCGTCGGCTCCGGTGTGCCGGATCTGTCAGCCGGAGCGGGTGCCTTCCCTCATGCTGGCCGTGCTGACCTCGGTGGTCGCTGTGGATGAACGTCGCATACTGCACCAGCAGGTGATGGCTGGCGACTACGTGGCGGTGGACTTGCGGGCGGTGGATGCCTTGGCGCAGGAGTACCGCTTGCGTCACGACGTCGCAGTCGAGCTTTGGGCGACCGTGCTGCTGCGCGAGGCGGAGCGGCAGCTACACACGTCGCAGGTCGCGGCGCACGGGCTGCTGGCGCCTGCCGGTGTCGACGGCGATGGGCGGCGCTCGGCGGCGTGATCTGTCGGAAGGTTCTCTGCTGCGGTGCTGCACTGATCCCGGCCGTTCACGCCCGCGGTCCTGGTCCTCGCCGAAGGGCAGCGGGTCGAGCGTAGTGACGGCGGCGTGAGGTCGGCCACGCCCCGGCGCGGAGACACGCAGGACCGCTGAGGCACAAGAGGCGGGCCGACGACTGCGAATGTCGGGCCGCCTCTTTCTCCTGCTGCTCCCGCCCGTGATCGAGCAGCGGGCTGCTATTTCCACACAGGGGTGAGCCGCTTAGGGTTCGGCGTCTTGTTCCCCTTCTCCCCAGGCTCAACCTGGACGGCGGAGAAGACCTCGAAGAGAACGTGGCGCTTCTGCGAAAGGTCGTACTCGCCAGAAAGCCACTTCTTGGCCACGTCATCGGGAGCCTCGTTCTGGACCTCTGCGGCCAATTCGAATTTGGCTCGCTCACGGCGGAGCTTCTTAACCTCTTTCTCCAGTGGAATAGCCAAGCGATAGAACATGTCGGCGGGAATTTCGTCGTCTTGCCACTTCTTTTCGAGCCCGGCCAGCTTGTCCGCCTTCTGCTGGAGCTTCTGTTCGTGGGGCCATGTGACCTTGACCGGAATGAAGGTCGCGTGGGCCTTTTTGAGCTTCGCCAGCACCAAGCGCTGGAGCTGCTCGTCAACCATGGGGCCGGAGATAGCATTGTGCCCGTATCGGCAGGTATAGACGTAGGGGCTGCGCTTGCTCCTGTTTTTCCCACCGCCCATGGGCTCGTTGCAGACGCGCGTTGTGACCTTGCCGTTGGTCTCCTCCTCGATGCGGTACTGGCAGCGAAGAAGCGTGGAGCCCAGGTACTTGATCGTCTTTGGCACACCGGTGATGCGTGGCGTACCGGAACCGCGTGCAATGTACGTGCTTCCGGGGCCGAAGGTAGCGCACACCGCGTGCCACTTTTCCGGCGTGGTTACTGTTTCCCAGACCCCCACAATCGGGGAGCCGTCATCGTCCAGAACGAGTTCGCCTCGGTTTGCGCGATAGCCACACACGCGGGGAGCGGTCATCATTTGCGTGAGACTCTGCGGAATGATTTCGCCGCCGCGGCTACCCTTCAACCCTCGCCGCTTCGACTCGGCGCAAAGGGTACTCATCGCCTTCCCCTTGATGCGCTCGTCGATTGCCCACGAGAGAAAGTCCGATTCGGGCCGCCGAAGTGTCTTCCTGTCTTCTTCCCAGCCGAACGGCCGCGGGCCGCTGTGAGGGAGGCCGTCGAGTATTCGGTCCTGGTGCCAGTCGCGGATTCGACGCCTCTTCTTCATGGACTCGGCCTTGTTGACCACCGCCATGATGCCGGTCTTGATGATCTCGCTTTCCTCAGTGAGATCCATCGGCCCCGACGGGGTGTAGAAGCGCCGGCTCGGGTCGAGCGTGAGCGCCTCGACAAAGTCCTCCCAGTCCCGATCGGTGCGTTGCACACGGTCCTGGTCCACGCAGATGACGCCGTGCACCGGGTAGCCCTCAGCGGTGTGCCCTCGCTTGAGGTCCCGGAGCATCGCCTGGAAGTCCGGACGCACTACGTCGCGCTTGGAGGCCGAGAGGTCGTTGTCCGTGTACCGGTGGACGATCACTGCATTGTGGCGAGCCGCGTTCCTGCCGTTGCGGCGGTGCTGGTTGGCCACACCCTTGCCGGCCGACCATGCCGAGGTGGCGGCCTTCTTCTTGTTGTGCTTGCGCCAGTCGTCCGAGATGCGGGAATACGCGATCAAGAAGGGGGTGTCGGGGTGGAGCCGGGCAAGCTCCTCCGGCGGAGCGAGCCCGGCGGGCCTGCCGCGCAGCTCAAGATCGTCCGGCCCGGTTTCCTCGGGCGGAGCGCTGGACATGGCTTGTTCGTGACTGATTGTGCTCAAGGACTTACTCCTGACCCGCCCGCCCGCAAGCTACGCGGGGCGGTTCGGATCATGGGACGATGGCGGTATGAACCGACTGGCTAACGAGCAGTCGCCGTACCTACTCCAGCATGCTTCCAATCCGGTGGATTGGTGGCCATGGGGAGAGGAGGCGATGAATGAAGCTAAGCGGCGGGACGTACCCATCTTCCTCTCGGTGGGGTATGCGTCCTGTCACTTATGCTTCTAGTAGTTTACTGGTGCCACGTGATGGCCCACGAGTCCTTCGAGGACGAGGCCACCGCGGCCCTGGTCAACGAGCGCTTCGTCGCCGTCAAGGTCGACCGCGAGGAGCGGCCCGACGTCGACGCCGTCTACATGGAGGCCGTACAGGCCGCCACCGGGCAGGGCGGCTGGCCGATGACCGTCTTCCTCACCCCGGACGCCGAGCCCTTCTACTTCGGCACCTACTTCCCGCCCGAGCCCCGGCACGGCATGCCGTCCTTCTCCGACGTCCTCGACGGCGTCTCGCGCGCCTGGACCGACCGCCGCGACGAGGTCGGCGAGGTCGCCGGGAAGATCGTCAAGGACCTTTCCGCCCGCTCGCTCGCCTTCTGCGGCGACGGCGTCCCCGGCGAGGAGGAGCTCGCCCAGGCGCTCCTCGGCCTCACCCGCGAGTACGACGCCACGGCCGGCGGCTTCGGCGGAGCGCCCAAGTTCCCGCCGTCGATGGCGCTGGAGTTCCTGCTGCGCCACCACGCCCGTACAGGCGCCGAGGGCGCCCTGCAGATGGCCGCCGACACCTGTGAGGCGATGGCCCGCGGCGGCATCTACGACCAGCTCGGCGGCGGCTTCGCCCGCTACGCCGTGGACCGCGGGTGGGTCGTGCCGCACTTCGAGAAAATGCTGTACGACAACGCGCTGCTCTGCCGGGTGTACGCCCACCTGTGGCGGGCCACCGGCAGCGAACTGGCCCGCCGGGTCGCCCTGGAGACCGCCGACTTCATGGTCCGCGAACTGCGCACCCCCGAGGGCGGCTTCGCCTCCGCGCTCGACGCCGACTCCGACGACGGCACGGGGAAGCACGTCGAGGGCGCCTTCTACGTCTGGACGCCCGCGCAGCTCACCGACGTCCTCGGCGAGGACGACGCCCGCTACGCGGCCCGCCACTTCGGTGTCACCGAGGACGGCACCTTCGAGCACGGCTCCTCGGTGCTCCAGCTCCCGCAGGCCGCCGGACCCGCCGACGCCGACCGGATCGCCTCGATCAGGGCCCGGCTGCTCGCCGCCCGCGAACAGCGCCCGCGCCCCGGGCGCGACGACAAGATCGTCGCCGCCTGGAACGGGCTCGCCGTGGCCGCGCTCGCCGAGGCCGGCGCCCTCTTCGACCGCCCCGACCTGGTCGAGCGGGCCACCGAGACGGCCGACCTGCTGGTCCGGCTCCACCTCGACGACGGCGCCCGCCTCACCCGTACCTCCAAGGACGGACACGCGGGCGGCAACGCGGGCGTCCTGGAGGACTACGCGGACGTCGCCGAGGGCTTCCTCGCGCTCGCGTCGGTCACCGGCGAGGGCGTGTGGCTGGAGTTCGCCGGCTTCCTCCTCGACGTCGTCCTCGACAAGTTCACGGCCGAGGAAGGGGCGCTCTACGACACCGCCCACGACGCCGAACGGCTGATCCGCCGCCCCCAGGACCCCACCGACAGCGCCACGCCCTCCGGCTGGACCGCGGCCGCCGGCGCGCTCCTGTCGTACGCGGCGCACACCGGCTCCGAGGCGCACCGGACCGCCGCGGAGCGCGCGCTCGGCGTGGTCAGGGCGCTCGGGCCGCGCGCGCCCCGGTTCATCGGCTGGGGCCTCGCCGTCGCCGAGGCGCTGCTCGACGGACCCCGCGAGATCGCCGTGGTGGGCGCCCCCGACGACGAGGCCTTCCACGCCCTGCGCCGCACCGCCCTGCGGGCCGGCACGCCCGGCGCGGTCCTCGCCGCCGGACTGCCCGGCGGCGAGGAGTTCCCGCTGCTGAGGGACCGGCCGCTGGTCGACGGCATGGCCACCGCCTACGTCTGCCGCCACTTCGTCTGCGACGCGCCGACGACGGACCCGGAGCTGCTGTCCCGCAAGCTCGCCCGCTGACCGGCGGGAGCGGCCCGAGGCACCCTCAGCAGCCGCCCCCTAGGCGCACAGCAGCTTGCCGCCCTCGGTCGGCCGGTACTCGCCGAGGCCCTGCGGGATCGAGCTGCTGGGCTTCGGGTGGGGCTTGGGCAGGGGTTTGTCCGCGCGCAGGGCCGCGAAGACCTCGGCGGCGTACTTCTTGTCCCAGGCGAGGGTCGAGCCGACGCCCGCGATGTTCGCGTTGAAGCCGGCCACGGGCACGGTCGCGAACTGGGTCCTGGCCGGGGTGACCTTCTTCAGGCGGCCGGCCAGCCTGACCAGTTCCGTGACGGAGAGCGCGCGCTCGCCCTCGCCGCCGCCGCGCAGCGTCGAGGCGAAGGCCTTGAGGCCGGCCGGGCTGGCCAGCAGGCCGTCCCGCAGGTTGCGGTGCAGGTTGGCCAGGAACAGGTGCTGCTTCTGGATGCGGCCGAAGTCCATCTTGCCGTCCGCGCGACGGGAGCGGACGAACTGCAGTGCCTCCCCGCCCTTCACCGACTTCGAGCCGGCCTTCAGGTCGAGACCGGTGACCGAGTCCTTGAGCGGGACCTTGGTGCAGACGGGCACGCCCTTGTCGAAGACGTCGACGGTGTCCATGAAGCGCCGGAAGTCGATCTCCAGGTAGCGGTGGACCGGCAGGCCGGTCATCGCCTCGACGGTCTCGACGGTGAAGGACGAACCGCCCTCCGCCCAGGCGCTGTTGATCTTCGCGGGATGGGCCTTGTGCTTCTCGCCCGTACGCCGGTCGACGTGTCCTTCGTGGAACGAGGTGAGGGAGTCGCGCGGCAGACTCACCACGCTCACCCGGTCGTTCTTCTCCGACACGTGCACCAGCATGATCACGTCCGTGCAGGAGCACTCGCGGCTGCCGAGCCGGTACTTCTTCTTCTCGGCCGCGGTGACGCCCTTGCGGCTGTCGAGGCCGACGACGAGCAGGTTGAGGCCCTTCTTCGGCGCGGGCAGATCCGCCGGGGCCGCGGCGAGGGCGCCCGTGCCGGTCGCGACCAGCGCCGTGGCCAGGAGCAGCGTACGTCTCCGGCGGGGGCGGGAGCCCGCCCGCCGGGGGGAGTGGGGGAATTTCATGCAGGAACGTTAAATCGGACGCTCTCGCACAGAGGTGCGCGACGCGACATGGACAGTTCGAATCACTCTCCTGCGGTGACTGTGCCATGATTCGGAACGTCAGCGGAAGGAGCGAATATGGCGCCCGATCGAGGGAAATGGGAGCGCATGGCCTTCATTCCGAAGAGCCGTTATGTGCCCGATCCGCCGCCGGCCGACCCGGAACCCTTTCCGGTGTATTCCTCGCTGGCCCGCCAGTGGATGCTGGCCGGTCGGGCGGTTCCCGGAGTGCCCGACCGGGAGTGGGAGCGGCTCATGAGGACACCTATCTGGCCCCGTTGAGCGATTCTGGGCCCGGCAATGGGGTGAACAACGCCGGGCGGACCGCCGGACGGTTTCCTTTCCGTGGCAGGGTCGTTGTCAATCGTGCAGCGGAAGGCGGGACACGAGTTGTCCCGCGCATCACGAAAGCCGTGAATTCTCTTCCGCCGCAGAAAGGATCCAGACGAAATGAAGTGCAAGAAGGCTGCGGTCGCCGTCGCCGGTCTGCTCATGGCCCTGGGTGCCGCCGCTCCCGCGATGGCCGACTCGTACGCCGAGGGCTTCGCCGTCGGTTCGCCGGGTGTCCTGTCGGGCAACGTGGTGCAGGTCCCGATCCACATCCCGATCAACGTCTGCGGCAACAGCGTGAACATCATCGGCGCGCTCAACCCGGCCGCGGGCAACGTCTGCATCAACGCCTGACGTCGCCCTGAGGGCCAACGCCTGACGTTGTCCTGAAGCGGTTCCCGCAGGACCCGGCCGGCCCCGGGGAGCGTCCACCACGCTCCCCGGGGCCGGCCTTCCGCCGTCCTCAGGAGGCCCCGGCGGCCACCCGCTCCCCGTCCGACCGCGGACGGCCCACCACGCCGCCGCGCCCGGCCGTCGACCCCAGCCGCCGCCGCACTCCCTTCACGAGCCGCCCGGCCGTGTAGCCCGCACCGAACACGAAGCGCATCGACGGCCCGTACGAAGGCGCCGTGAGCAGCCCGGCGAGGAAGAGCCCGGGCCACGAGGACTCGAACAGCGCTCCCACCTCCGGTGAACCGCCCGCACCCACCCGCCGCAGCCCGCCGCGCAGTTCCGGCGCGAGCACGTCCGCGCGGTCCAGGCTCGGCACGAACCCGGTGGCGGCGACGACATGGTCGGTCTCCACGACGTCCGTCGCCCCGTCGGGACCGGCAACGTCCAGGCGCAGCCGCTCGTCCGCGGTCACCGTCGCACGCGTGACCCGCTGCCCGAGCCGCACGTCCGCCACCTTCGCGAACCGCTCGCGCAGCCACCAGGCGCCCGCCGGGCCGAGCGCCGAGTCGAAGATCCGCTCGCGGGTCGCGGCGGGCAGCCGCCGGAAGACGCCGGGCGTGTCCGCGTACAGCCTGTTCCGCCAGCCGCAGCCGAGCCCCGTGTGCGGGGCGCGCAGCGACCGCCACGGGCCCCGGTCGAGGGCCGGCGGGACGGTGTTCCAGTTCAGCCGGCCGGAGCGGGCCAGGATCCGCACCGTCGCGCCCTGCTCGGTCAGGATGGCCGCTGTCTCCAGGGCCGCCTGCCCGGCGCCGATCACCGTGACGTCCCGGCCGGTGAAGCCGTCGAGCTCGCCGTGGTGGCTCGAGTGGGTGACATGGCGGCGGGGCAGCCCGCGCAGCGGCCCGGGGATCTCCATGAACGGCAGCACGCCCACCGCGAGCGCGACCGTACGGGCGCGGACGGTCTCGCCGTCCTCCGCCGTGACCGTGAAGCCGCCTCCGGCGGCCGGCGCCACGGCGGTGACGAGCCGCTCGTCGAGCGCCGGGACCGCCTGGCGGGCGAACCAGTCGCCGTACTCGGCGAAGAAGCCGACCGGCAGCGGTACGCCGTGCTCGGCGCGGACCCCGCGGGTGGTTGCGTAGGCGTCGAGCCCGTACGCGCCCGCCGGGTCGGAGAGATGCGAGGCCCACGGCTCGGACTTCAGGAACATCGCCGAGGGCATCGCGTGCCACATCTCCATGGGGCGGCCGAAGATCCGCAGGTTCAGCCCGTGCGCCGCCGCGTGGGCGGCGACGGACAGCCCGTAGGGCCCCGCTCCCACAATCACCAGGTCGTACATCGCGCGTTCCGCCTTCGAAGTCGTCGGTCTCATCGTCGGGTCATCCGGTCGTGGGGCGTACGGGCCGGGGGCTGCGGCGCGGGCACGGCCGCCACCGGCTGCGGACCGCCGGCGCGCAGCAGCCGCCGCGTCAGCCGCCGCGCCGGCCGACGGAGCCTCAGCAGGGCCTTGCGCAGGAGGTGCGCGCACCAGGTCCGTAGCATCGCGAGCGCCGGTCGCGGGTCGTCGGCGGCGAACCAGGCCGCCTCGCCGCCGCCGGTGCCGGGCCGCCCGGCCACGTGACGACGGCCCGGCGAGGTCAGGTACGACAGCGCCGCGTAGTTCTCGACGACGAAGCGCCGCCCGTACGAAGGGTGGTGCGCGGGCACCGGACGGCCGGTGAGGTCCAGGTGCATGGCCCGGACCACGTCGAGTCCGTCCCGGTCGGCGAACAGCCGGAACTGGGCGCCGGGCCGCGGGTTGAAGTCGAGCAGGTGGTAGGCGCCGGTCGTCCGGTCGAGCCGGAAGTCCAGGTCGCACACGCCCCGGTAGCCGAGCGCCGAGAGCAGCTCCCGGGCCGTCGCGTCGACCACGGGATTGGCCGTCCAGCGGCCCACCGCCGTGAGCCCGGCGCCGTCGGGCCAGGAACGCTCCTTGATGCCGGTGGCACCGGTCGAGCAGCCGCCGGCGGAGTCCACGTATCCGTGGAAGAACCAGTCGAGTCCCCGCCCCGCGGGCAGCAGCTCCTGGAGCAGCAGCCGGCTGCCGGCCTGCGGGGCGCGCGCGTACAGCTCACGCACCTCGGCGAGCGAGCCGACGATCGTGGTGCTGCGCAGCCCGCCGCCGGCCGGCAGCAGCCAGGGCCGGCTCCACTTCGCGATCACCGGAAGGCCCAGCGACCAGGCCATGGCGGCGGCCTCGTCGGCGCTCGCGGGGAGTTCGGTACGCGGGTGGGGGAGGGCGAGGGCCCGGCAGGTCTCGGCGAGCTGGGCCTTGTCGGCGACCCGGGTGAGCTGCTCGGGCGACTGGTCGGGCAGCAGGAAACGGCCGGCCAGCTCGGGCCGGCACTCGGCGAGGGAGAGGGCGGTGATGTCGTCGAGCGGCACGAGCAGGGCGGGCGCGGGCCGCGCGCGGCGGTGGGGCCGGCGACGGCCGGGCAGGTGGTCGGACAGGGGCTGGGGCCACGGGTCGGGCAGGGGCTCGGGCCAGGGGTCGGAGCGGCCGTCGCCGTGTTCACGGTCGGGCCGGCCGTCGTCCCGCTCCTCGCGCTCCTCGATCTCGTCGGCGATCCGGTGCAGCAGCCGGGTGAGTTCGGCGGGCGACGGTTCCGCCGGGCGCTGGTGGGCGCGCCGGAGGTAGCGGGAGCGGACGACCGGACTGGCCGGCGACTCGACCACCGCGTGGACCGCGATGCCCGCCCGCCCCAGGGACCGCGCCGCGCCGAGCGTGCCGTGGTGAAAGGGGTTCGGGTCGAGCCGCACAAGGACCGCGGGGACGCGGGTGTCAAAACTCGGCACGGCATGTCCTTCGTCTCGGGTGCCCCAATTGGGCGATGAAAAATCCTCTTACGGACTATTGATGGGAGCGAACCGGAGTTCCCGGTCGGCGCATTAGGAATACTTTCGGAAGATCGGACTGACGGACCATCAAGCGGCGCGCGAGAGAAGGAGTGCTGTCATGATCAACCGAAAGCAGAGAACTTCGAGGGTGTGGCTGGGGGTGTTCACCGCCGGTCTCCTTGCATCAGGTTCTGTCGTGCTGTCGTCTCCAGCTCACGCCCACGCACACGCCCAGGCTCACGCCGCCGAATCCGAATCCGTAACGACGAGGGACCCCAGACCGACTCTGTCCAACGCCATGGGAGCGTTCCTGGACTCGGGCCCGCTCGGGGTCGCGCGGATCTCCCAGCTGGAGCGCTGGCTCGGCGGCCGCGAGCTACGCGTCGGACACACGTACCTGCCGGGCGACCTCTGGTCGAACATCGAGGGCCCGCCCGGCTTCCTCGACGCCTGGGCGAACTGGCGCAACGAGCGAGCCGACCGCCTGTTCGTCCTCAACGTGCCCATGCTGGAGCGGAACGAGGCGGGCGTCTCCGACTACGAGGTCCGCCGCCAGCTCCAGCTCGGCGCCGCCGGGTACTTCGACCACCACTTCCGCACCCTCGCCCAGCGCCTGGTCGACCTCAAGGCCGCCGACACCGTTGTGGTCCTCGGCTGGGAGATGAACGGCACGACGTACACCCACCGGTGCGCGCCGGACCCGACGTCGTGGAAGAAGTACTGGACCCGGATCGTGACCGCGATGCGGTCCGTGCCGGGACAGAAGTTCCGCTTCGACTTCAACCCGAGCCGGGGCCGGGACGCCGTCCCGTGGACCGAGTGCTATCCCGGGGACGACGTCGTCGACATCATCGGGATGGATTCCTACGACCAGCCTCCGGGCTCCGATTTCGACCGGCACGTCAGCGAGCCCTACGGGCTCCAGGCGCAGGTCGATTTCGCGGCCGAACACGGGAAGCAGATCTCCTATCCGGAATGGGGTCTCTTCCGGAACGGAGACAACCCCGAGTACATGCGGCGCATGCTGGAATGGATGAAGCAGCACAAGCCGCTGTACCACACGATCACCGATTACTGCCCGCACGGCGTCTGGCAGTGCGGGGCCAATCCGGAGTCCTCGCAGGTGTTCCGGCAGATGCTGTACGGCGTGGACCCGACGGACCCGGTCGAGCCGACGGAGCCGACCGAGCCGACGGAGCCCACGGACCCGACGGAGCCGACGGAGCCGACCGAGCCCACGGACCCGGTCGAGCCGACGGACCCGACGGACCCGGTCGACCCGGTGGATCCTGCGGACCCGGTGGATCCTGTGGACCCGGTGGACCCGGTGGACCCGACGGTGCCGGTACCGAAGCCTGAGCCCAAGCCGGAACCGAAGCCTGAGCCGAAGCCTGAGCCGAAGCCTGAGCCGAAGCCTGAGCCGAAGCCTGAGCCGAAGCCTGAGCCGAAGCCTGAGCCGAAGCCTGAGCCCAAGCCCGAGCCGAAGCCTGAGCCGAAGCCTGAGCCCAAGCCCGAGCCGAAGCCGGAACCGAAGCCTGAGCCCAAGCCCGAGCCGAAGCCGGAACCGAAGCCCGAGCCGAAGCCTGAGCCCAAGCCGGAACCGAAGCCCGAGCCCAAGCCCGAGCCGGAACCCAAGCCCGAGCCGAAGCCCGAGCCCGACTGCTGGAAGCTGAACCTCGGTTCATGGGTGGAGAGCTGGATCGGCGGACAGATCTGCGTACCGACGAACTCCTGGAAGGAGTCCTGGAAGCAGCCGGCAAAGCCCGCGATGCCCGCCGCGCCCGCCGTACCCGCGATGCCCGCCATGCCCGCGGTGCCCGCGAAGCCCGCGAAGCCCGAGGCGCCGGCCAAGCCCGCCATGCCCGCCATCCCCGCCATGCCCGTCGAGCCGGCCAAGTCCGACACGCCGGTCGTCGGCTGGCAGGACGGACTGAAGATCGACTGGAAGGGCGCGCTGAACGGGGTCTGGCCCTTCTGACCGGTCCGACCGGTCGGTGAAACCCCCCACGGCGGCGGAGGAACTCATCCTCCGCCGCCGCTCGGCGTTCCGGCGGCCCCGCCCGCCGGTCGCGGCCGCGACCGCAGCCGCCCGACCGCCCGCCCGACCCACTCCCGCTCCCGCGCCTGCCGGGCCGCCCAGCTCCGGCCGTTCGCCGCGCCCGCGCGCAGCCACAGCAGCGGGGCCGCGCTCCGGCCCGCGAGCAGGAGCCGCTGGTTGGGCACGGTCTCGGGTCGCCAGTGGTGCTTGTACGGCTCGGTGCCGCGCAGCATGCTCAGCGTGGCCCGGCCGCTCGCGCTGGTCTCGCGCGCGCCGTGCCGCAGCAGCATCGCCGCGACGTCCACCTTGCGTGCGCGCAGGGCCGGGTCCGCCCCGTACAGATAGCCGCCCGCGAGGCGCGGCGACATCAGCGTCAGGTCCGCGCAGACGACGTCGCCGCCGAGCCGGAACTCGGTGACCATCGCGTCGCCGCGCTCGACCATGGGCAGCACCGCCCGCGTCAGGTGCTGCGCGAAGCGCTCGCTGGTGTGCTCGGCGGTCACGCCACGGCCCTGCCACTGCAGTTGATGGAGCCGGAGGAGGCGCTCCAGGGCCACCGGTACCTCCGCCGGGGGCACGATGCGCTCGTCGATGCCCAGCGCGTCCATCTTCCGCAGCTTCGCCCGCACCCGCTGCGCCTTCCCGGAGGGGATGCGTTCGAGCAGGGCCTCCATCGGTACGGCGGGCAGTTCGAGGCACAACGAGTCGGCGAGCCGTCGCCGGGGGCCGCGCCAGGCCTCGTAGACGCGCTCGGCCGCCGCCCCGGGCCGTACCTCGCGCAGGTCGATCACCGCGCCGCGCGCCGCCCGGGCCATGGCGCCGGCGAGTGCGGGCGCGGCCTCCGGGCAGTCGTCGTCGAGCAGGACGTCGGTGAAGTCGGTGATGGCGCCGCCGAGCTGGGTGAGCACCGGCAGCGGCCCGGCCGCGGCCCGCATCAGCGGCGCCGCCGCGACGGGCGTGCCGTCAGCGCGCCGGACCAGGACGATCCGCAGGGCGCCGGGCCGGCCGTACGACAGCCACCAGGAGTGGAGCCACGAGTGGGACTGGAAGGGCGTGGCCGTCGAGCAACGGCCGTAGAGCGCGGTCCACTCCGGTGCGAGCCGGCCGAAGGAGGCGGCGTCCCGGCAGACTTCCGGGTAGAGGGGTCTGCCGTTCACACCGCCTCCGGTTCCGGCTGCTGCGCGGCGCCGGCCGGGCCCGGAACCGAGGCCGCGGTCTGGGTGCCGGCCGGGTTCGCGCCCTGTCGCGAGTGCCGTGCCTCGGCCCTGGCCGAGCGCTTGGGCCGCACCAGCAGCACCAGGCCGCCGAGGAGTCCGCCCGCACAGCCGCCGACCAGCGCCGACAGCGAGGCCGACGGCGAGACCGGCTCGACCGGCTTGGTCGCCCGCGAGAACTGGACCACCTTCACGCCCGTGTTCGCGGCGACGTGCGCGCTGTTGAGGACCAGCGAGCGGGCCACGCCGTCGGCCATCGACACCGCCGTCGACGGCTTCGCCGAGCGGGCCGTGATCGAGATCATCGGAGCGTCGGGCGAGGTCGAGGCCTGCACGCTCGACCGCAGCGTGTCGGCCGAGACGCCCGCCCACACCTGGGCATCGCCGGTCACCGCGATGTCCGTGGCGACCCGCCCGTACGCCTGGGCGAAGCCGAGCGCGGCCGACGGGTCGGACTTCTCCCCGGGTACGACGATGACGTAGCTGGTCGCCGCGTACTCGGGGGTCTTCAGAGCCCCGTAACCACCGCCGAGTACCGCTCCGGCGAGCACGGCGGCGGGCAGCACCATCCAGCGGGCGGGGGTGAGCAGGGTGTGACGTGGTGGGTTCGTGGTCATGACGCAGCTCTCACTTCACGGGAAGGGGGCCGTGGACGGCCTGGTGGTAGAGGGACATCAACTTCCGGGCGCTCTGCGCGATGTCGTAGCGGCGCACCGCCTCCGGCGGCGCCAGCCGGCCGTGCCCGGAGCCGCGCAGCGCGAGCAGCGCCGAGATCAGCTCGGGCACCGACTCACCGATCCGCCGCGCACCGGGCGCGGCCTCGGCCGGCAGGTCGTCGATCGCCGGGCAGGCCACGTAGAGCGCGGGAAGCCCGGCCGCCAGCGCCTCGACGACGGCGAGCCCGAAGGTCTCGTCCGGGGAGGTGGACACGAACACGTCCATGGCGGCGAGCAGCGCGGGAAGACCAGGCCGCCCGCCGTGCCCGCCGGGCCTCCGGGAAGGGTCGGAAGAGGCGAGAGCGTCGGCCGAGTGCGCGCGGCCTTCCGCGGCCGCCGGGCCTGACGGGCCCTCCGGGCCCGCCGGCGGGTCCTCGCACGCGCCCGGCAGCAGGACCCGGTCCGTCGCCCCGCACTCCTCGGCGATGCGCAGCAGGTGTTCCCGCTGATCGCCCTCGCCGACCAGCAGCAGGCGGGCCTCCGGTACCGCCGCCACCGCGCGTACCAGGCGGTCGAAGCGCTTTCCCGGGGCGAGGCGCCCGACGCCGCCGACGACGAACGCGTCCGGGGGCAGCCCGAGCGCCGCCCGGGCCGACACGCGCGCCCGGGGATCGAAGGCGAAGCGGTTCGTCTCGATGCCGTTCGGCACCACGCGGATGCGGGACGGGGCCACGCCCCAGCGGGTGAGCCGGCGGGCCACGCTCGGTGAGACGGCGACCGTGGACGTGCCGAGGCGTTCGGTCGCCAGGTACAGCGCCCTGGTCCCCGCCGACAGCGGCCGGCCCTCGATCTGCGCGTCGCCGAGGGAGTGTTCGGTCGCGATGACGGACCGCACGCCGGCGAGCCGCGCGGCCGGCCTGCCGTACACGCACGCCCGGTACAGGTGGGTGTGGACCAGGTCGTAACCGCCCTGCCGGATCAGCCGGGTGAGCCGGGGCAGTGCGCCGACGTCACGGTTGCCGGTCATCCCGAGGTGGGTGACCGGGGTGCCGTCCGCCTCGATGCCGTCGGCGACGGCACCGGGGTTCGTCAGGGTGACCACGGCGCTCCGCAGCGGGAGGTGGCGCAGCATCAGACGGAGCTGCTGCTCGGCGCCGCCGATGCCGAGCCCGGTGATGACGTGCAGCACCTTCATGTCGGTCGTCATGACAGGACCGACCTCGCCGGGCCGTTCTGCGCCGGGATCAGGTCGGCGGGCCGGCGCCGCCGCAGCGGGTGCAGCACCCGCTTCGCGGTGAGCCGCCAGGACGTGTCGTCCTCGCCGACGTGGATGCGGGGCAGGGCGTACGTCCCCGACAGCGGCCCCGGATCGATCGCGCAGCCGTACGTGTAGCCCGCCTTGCGGACCGCCCGCACGACCCGGGTGTCGACCGTTCCGTACGGGTAGCAGAAGCCGTGCACCGGATCGCCGGTGATCTCCTCGATCAGTTCCCGGCTGTGCCGCGTCTCGGCCGCCAGGGTGGCGTCGTCGGCGTCCACCAGGGAGACGTGGTGCAGCCCGTGCGAGCCGATCTCCATGCCCGCGGCGGCGGCCCGGCGGATGCCGTCCTCGTCGAGCAGCGGTTTGCGCGGGCCCTCCGCGTCCCAGGCGTTGTCGCCGCCGAGCCGCCCGGGCAGCACGTACACGGTCGCCGTGAAGCCGTGCCGGCGCAGCAGCGGCACCGCCGACTCCAGGAAGTCCGCGTAGCCGTCGTCGAAGGTCAGCCCGACCAGGCCGCGTTCCCGCCCTTCGGCGGTCGCCGCGAGCAGCTCCCGCACGGACACGCCGCGCAGGCCGCGGTCGCCCAGCCAGTGCAGCTGGCGGGCGAAGCGCACGGGGGAGACGGTCACCTTGTACGGGTCAGCGGGCGTTTCCGTGATCGAGTGGTACATCGCCACCCACAGGGGAGGCTTCGGCAGCAGTCGACGCAGCACGGCGGGGGCGGGCATGGGGGGTCCTTCGGCGGGGAGAACGGGGCAGGGGCGGGATCTCGGGCGCCTTGGCGGCGCACGCGACGAACAGCAGGAAGACGACGACCACGACCAGGCCGGCGACGGTGAGGGAGAGCACGGGCGGGCCGATCAGGACCGAGCACAGCCAGCCCGCGCCGGTGGCCCAGGCGCCGGCCGTCGCCAGCCGCAGCAGGCCCTCGCCGAGCCGGCGGAAGTCGACGGGGACGGACTGGCGGTGGGCGCCGCGCAGCAGCATCACGGCGGTGAGGGTGATGCCGAAGGCGTTGGCGCCGGCGATGCCCGAGGCGCCCCAGAAGCGGGCGGCGACCGCGCCGGTCACGGCCGTCGCGGCGAGCCCGGCGCCCATCGCGGCGGCGGGGTACCAGAGCGGTCGGGCGGCCGAGAAGTAGCAGCGGACCAGGGCGCCCACGACGGTCTGGCCGAGCAGCCCGAGCGCGTACACCCGCATCACGGCCGCGGTCGCCGCGGTGTCGCCGGCGTCGAACGCGCCGCGCTGGAAGAGCAGTTCGACGATCTGCGGGGCGGCGGCGATCACCGTCGACGCGCCGATGAGGACCACCACGGCGGCGAGCAGCAGATCCCGCTCGACCCGCCGGCGGGCCGCCTCCTTGTCGCCCGAGGCGAGCGCGCGGGCGACGACGGGGAAGCTGACCGTGCACAGCATCAGGGAGAGGATCATCGGCATCTGCGCGACCTTCTGCGCGTAGTTCAGATGCGAGATGGCGCCGGCCGGGAGCGGCGAGGCGAGGAAGCGCTCGATCAGGATCTGCGACTGGCGGGTCAGCGCGAAGACCACGACCGGAGCGATCATCCCGATCACGAGGAGCCGCCCGTCGCCGGCCGGCGGCGCCTTGGGCTCCTCCTTCGGTACGGGCCGGGTCCGCAGCTCCCGCAGGAGCGAAGGCGCCTGGACGAGGACCATCAGGACACCGCCGACCGCGACGCCGGCGGCGGCCGAGCGGACGCCGAGCGGCTCGCGCAGCACCAGTGTGGTGCCGATGATGCCGACGTTGTACGCCACGTAGATCGCGGCCGGCGGCAGGAACGAGCCGTGCGCGCGCAGCGCGGCCGAGCAGTAGCCGGCGAGGGCGAAGGACAGCACGCAGGTGGCCGTGAGCCGGGTGCAGTCCACCGCGAGCTGCGGGTCGGGCAGGCCCGGCGCGAGCGCGGCGACCAGCAGCGGCGCGAGGACGACGAGCAGGGCGGAGACGGCGGCGACGGCGAGGACGATGCGCGGCAGGGTGGCCCGTACGAGGGTGCGGACCGGGTCACCGAACAGCGTGCCGGCGCGGCGCGCGAGGGCCCGCGAGAACGCCGGCACCAGGATCAGCGCCATCGCGTCCTCGATGAGCAGCGTCGAGGCGAACTCCGGGACGGTCCAGGCCACGAGGAAGGCGTCGGTCTCGGCGCCGGCGCCGAAGTAACCCGCGAGGATCTGGTCCCTGACCAGTCCGAGCACCGCGCCGACGGCGGTCAGGGCGGCCGTGACGGCCGCGGCCCGCAGCAGGAACCGCCCCGACGGCGACCACTTCGTACGGCGCCGGGCGTGCCGGGCCCGCTCGGGGGCGAGCGGCCGCGCGCCGTGGCCCAGGGGCCGGCCGCCGAGCAGCGGCGGGCGGGCGGCCGCGTCCGGCACGGAATGACTGGTGATGGGCCGGGCGCCGAGGGCCACGGCCCGGTGTCCGGCCGTCCCGTGCCGCACCACGCGCGGCGCCGCGGGCCGCCGGCCGCCGGCCGCGTGCGCGGGCGACTCGCACCGCCCGTCGGTCGGCGCCGCCGCCCCCCACGGATCCGCGCCCGCGCCGGCCCGCAGGCCGCGGACGACCTCGACGGGCGGTACCTCCGCCGCCGTCCCGTGCACGGGCAGCCCGCACAACGCGTCCGCCGCACCTCCCGCCGCCCACGGATCCCCCGTCACGCCACCGGCCCCCACCTCGATGCCCCCCACCACTGGCGCCGCCTGAAGCGGCGGCAGGTCACACAACGGATCACCGACCGCGAGCTCCGCCCACGGATCCCCCGTCACGCCACCGGCCCCCACTTCGATGCCCCCCACCACTGGCGCCGCCTGAAGCGGCGGCAGGTCACACAACC
>NZ_JBHXTJ010000073.1:0-22547 GCF_042677525.1 Streptomyces sp. NPDC127114 | reverse complement strand
TGTCGGTGCCGGCGCCGAGCCGGGTCAGCAGCGCGGCGAGTGCGGCCTGGAAGGTCATGAACAGGGTGACCCGGTGCTCCCGGCTCAACTCGACGAGCGCGCGGTGCAGTTCGGCGTCGAGGGGCAGGGCCACGCGTTCGCCCCGGTGGTCGGCGCGGGCGCCGCGCGGCCGGTCGACGGGGAGCGTCAGCTCCTCGGGGAGGTCGGCCAGGTTCTCGCGCCAGTAGGCGAGCTGGCGGGCGACCAGGCTGTCGGGGTCGTTCTCGTCGCCGAGCAGGTCACGCTGCCAGAGCGCGTAGTCCGCGTACTGCACCGGCAGCGGCTGCCAGTCGGGCGCCGCACCCTCGCGGCGCGCGCCGTAGGCGGCGGCCAGGTCCCGCAGCAGCGGGCCCATCGACCAGCCGTCACCGGCGATGTGGTGCAGGGCGACGACGAGGACGTGGTCCTCGGGAGCGACCCGGAGCAGGGTGACCCGTACGGGAGGTTCGGCGGCCAGGTCGAAGGGACGGCGGGCCGCCCGGTCGATCTCGGCGTCGACCGACTCGGGGGAGCAGTCGCGCGGTGCCACCGGGAGCGTGACGTCGGCGGACGGCAGGACCAGCTGGTGGGGCTCGCCGTCGTGCTCGGCGATCAGGGTGCGCAGGATCTCGTGGCGGGCGACGAGGTCGCCCAGGGCGAGTTCCAGGGCGGCCGGGTCGAGCGGGCCGGTGAGGCGCAGCGCGAGCGGCATGTTGTAGAGCGCGCTCGGTCCCTCCATGCGGTCGATCAGCCAGAGCCGCCGCTGGGCGGAGGAGAGCGGAAGGCGCTCGGGGCGGTCGCCGGCGGTGAGGGCGAGTCGCGCCCCGGCGCCGTCCAGGCGCTGGGCCAGGCCGGCCACCGTCGGCGCCTCGAAGACGTCACGGATGCCGAGCTCGGCGCCGAGTACCGAGCGCACCCGGCTGAGCAGCCTGGTGGCGAGCAGCGAGTGCCCGCCGAGGGCGAAGAAGTCGTCGTCGGCCGAGACCTGTCCGGTCACGCCGAGCACCTCGGCGAACAGGCCGCAGAGGATCTCCTCGGGCGCCGTACGGGCCGCGCGGCCGCCGGTGGCCACGGCGAAGTCGGGAGCGGGCAGCGCGGAACGGTCGCGCTTGCCGTTGACGGTGAGCGGCAGCGCGTCGAGGGTCACGAACGCCGCCGGGACCATGTGGTCCGGAAGGGAGGCGGCCGCGTGGGCGCGCAGTGCGGCGGGGTCGATCGCGGTCCGCGTGACGACGTGGGCGGCGAGGCGGGTGCCGGCCGCGCCGGCCGCGCTGTCGTCGTATGCCAGCACCGCGGCCTGGAGGACGTCGGGGTGGCCGGTCAGGACGGTCTCGATCTCGCCGAGCTCGATCCGGAAGCCGCGCACCTTGACCTGGTGGTCGGTGCGGCCCAGGTACTCGACCCGGCCGTCCGGGCGGCGCCGGACGAGGTCGCCGGTGCGGTACATCCTGTCGCCCGGCGCGAACGGGTCGGCGACGAAGCGCTCGGCGGTCAGCGCGGGCCGGCCGAGGTAGCCGCGGGCCAGGCCGGCGCCGCTCAGGTACAGCTCGCCGGGCACGCCGGGCGGTACGGGCCGCAGGCCGGCGTCCAGGACGTGGGCGCGGAGGTTGGGCAGCGGGCGGCCGATCAGGGGGCGCGGGTCGCCGTCGAGCCGGTGGTGCAGGGCGTCGACGGTGCACTCGGTGGGGCCGTACATGTTGAGCACGACGGTGTCGGGGGCGGCGGTGAGGGCGGTCCAGAGGCTCTGCCCGAGGGCCTCGCCGCCGACCATCAGGAGGGCGGGCGGGCAGCGGTCGAGCAGGCCCTCCTCGACCAGCCGCTGGGCGTGGCCGGGGGTCACGTCGAAGACGTCGGCGCCGGTGTCCTCGGCGTAGCGGACGATCGCGGCGGCGTCGCGGCGCAGGTCGTCGTCGAGCAGGTGGAGCTCGTGTCCCGCGACCATCCACAGCAGCGTCTCGAGGGCGGTGTCGAAGGAGAGCGAGGCGGTCTGGGCGAACCGGAACCGGCGTCCCGGGCGGGCCTCCTGGGCGGCGGCGACGGTGACGTCGCGGTGGAAGGCGAGCAGGTTGGCGAGGCCGCCGTGGCGGACCACCACGCCCTTGGGCCGGCCGGTGGAGCCGGAGGTGTAGATGACGTAGGCGGCGTGGGACGGGCCGACGCGGAGGGGCGGGGTGTCGGCGGGCTGCGCGGCCCAGTGCTCCTCGGCGGCGTCGAGGACGGTGAGGCCGTCGAGCACCTCGGGCAGCGGCCAGCCGGCACCGGTGAGCACGGCGGCCGCGCGGGCGTCGGCCAGCATGTGGCTGATCCGGTCGCGCGGATACTCGGCGTCCAGCGGCAGGAAGGCGGCACCGGCCTTGAGCACGGCGAGGACGGCGACCAGGGATTCGGCGGAACGCGGCAGGGCGAGGGCGACCACGTCCTCGGGGCCGACGCCGGAGGCGATCAGGCCGTGGGCCAGGCGGCTGGTCCGGGCGTCGAGTTCGGCGTACGTCAGGCGGGTGTCCCCGAAGACCAGGGCGGTGTCGCCCGGGGTCGCGGCCGCCTGGGCGGCGAAGGCCGCCGGGACGAGGACGCCGGCGCCGGGCCGGTCGGTGTCGTGCCACTCGGTGAGCGCGGCCCGGCCGGTCTCGCCGAGGACGTCGAGCTCGGCGACCGGGCGGTGCGGGTCGTCGGCGGCCTGGACGAGCAGGCGGGTCAGGGCCTCGGCGAGCCGTTCGGCGGTGGCACGGTCGAACAGGTCGGTGGCGAACTCGAGGCCGCCTTCCAGGCCGGCCGGACTGCCGTCCGGGTGGTGGCGTTCGGCGAGGTTGAGGGTGAGGTCGAAGGCGGTGGTGGGCAGGCCGAGGGGCTCGTAGGCGGTGCGGGTGCCGGGCAGCTCGGGGCTGCCGCCGCCCGCGGTGTTGTCGAACGCGATCATCACCTGGAAGAGCGGGTGCCGGGCCAGCGTGCGGGCCGGGTTGAGCTCCTCGACGAGACGCTCGAACGGCACGTCCTGGTGGGCGTACGCGGCCAGGTCGGTCTCCCGGACCCGGGCGAGGAGTTCGGCGAAGGTGGGCCGGCCGCCGAGGTCGGTGCGCAGCACGAGGGTGCCGGCGAAGAAGCCGACCAGCTCGTCGAGGGCGGGGTCGAGACGGCCGGCCAGCGGGGTGCCGACGGGCAGGTCGTCGCCGGCGCCGAAGCGGTGCAACAGGGTCGCGTAGGCGGCCTGGAGCACCATGAAGAGGGTGGCTCCGTGCGCGACGGCCAGCTCGGTGAGCCGCGCGTGCAGCTCGGCGTCGAGCTCCAGCGGCACGACGTCGCCGCGGTGGCTCGCGACCGCCGGGCGCGGCCGGTCGAGCGGGAGCGGCAGCTCGTCCGGCAGTCCGGACAACGCCTCGCGCCAGTGGGCGAGCTGGCGGGAGACCGGGGACTCGGGGTCGGTGTCGTCGCCGAGCAGCCGGTGCTGCCAGAGGGTGTAGTCGGCGTACTGGACGGGCAGCGGCTCCCACGCCGGCCGCTCGCCGCCGAGCCGGGCGGTGTAGGCCTCGGCGAGGTCGCGGAACAGCGGTCGCAGCGACCAGCCGTCGCCGGCGATGTGGTGCATCACCAGGAGGAGGACGTGCTCGTCGGGCGACTCGGGCCGCAGGTAGGCGTGCAGCGGGATGTCGGCGGCCAGGTCGAAGGTGTGCCCGACCAGCTCCTGCACCGGGCGGTCGGTGACGGTGAGCAGCGGCGCCGGGGCCGCGGGCAGGATCCGCTGGTACGGGATGCCGTCGTGCGCGCCGAAGACGGTGCGGAGCGATTCGTGGCGGGCTACGACGTCGCCGAGCGCGCTCTCCAGGGCGGCCGGGTCGAGCGGGCCGGTGAGCCGGAGGGCGAGGGTGACGTTGTAGGTGGTGGCGGGGCCTTCGGCCTGGCCGAGGAACCACAGCCGGCGCTGGGCGAAGGAGACCGGCAGCCGCTCGGGCCGGGGCTCCGGGCGCAGGGCGGGACGGGCCGGGTCGGTGGCGAGCCGGGCGGCGAGGGCGGCGACGGTCGGGGCCTGGAAGAGGTCGCCGATGGCGAGTTCGGCGCCGAGCTCGGTGCGGGCCCGGCCGATGAGGCGGGTGGCGAGGAGGGAGTGGCCGCCGAGTTCGAAGAAGTCGTCGTCGATGGTGATGTCGTCGATGCCGAGGATCTCGCCGAAGAGGACGCACAGGGCGCGCTCGCGCTCGTCGCGCGGGGCGCGGCCGGCGGTGTCGGCGGCGAGCTCGGGCGCGGGCAGCGCGCGCCGGTCGACCTTGCCGTTGGCGTTGAGCGGCAGGGAGGGCAGGACGACGACGGACGAGGGGACCATGTAGCCGGGCAGGGTGGCGGCGGCGAACTCCTTGATTTCCGCGGCGAGTTCGTCGTTCTCGCCGTTCTCCCCGTTCTCCTCGGGTACGGAGCCGGTGACGGCGCAGTAGCCGACGAGCCGGGTGTCGCCGGGGCGGTCCTCGCGGGCGATCACGATGACCTGGCGGACGGCCGGGTGGCGGGAGAGGGCGGCCTCGATCTCGCCGAGCTCGATCCGGAAGCCGCGCAGCTTGACCTGGCCGTCGATCCGGCCGAGGAACTCGATCGCGCCGTCGGTCCGGCGGCGCACCAGGTCGCCGGTGCGGTACATCCGCTCCCCGGGCGCCGAAGGGTCGGCGACGAAGCGCTCGGCGGTGAGCGCGGGCCGGTTCCAGTAGCCGCGGGCCAGGCCGGCGCCCGCCACGTACAGCTCGCCGGGGACGCCGGGCGGGACGGGCCGCAGCCGCGCGTCGAGGACGTGGGCGCGCATGTTGTCGAGCGGGCCGCCGATCGGCGGCCGCGGGCCGGCCAGGTCGGCGGGCACGAGGTGGTGGTGGGTGGCGAAGGTGGTGGCCTCGGTCGGTCCGTAGACGTGGGCGAGGAGCAGGTCGGGGCAGTGGTCGAGGACGCGGCGCATCAGGGTGCCGGAGGCGGCCTCGCCGCCGGTGCAGACGGTGCGCAGGGCGCGGAAGGTCTCCGGGGCCTGCTCGGCGACCAGGTCGAAGAGCGCCTTGGTGAGGAAGACCGCGGTCACCTCGTGCCGGGTGACGACGGCATGCAGGGCGGCGGCGTCCAGGCTGCCGGGCGGGGCGACGACGACCGTGCCGCCGGACAGCAGCGGTGTCCACAGTTCGTAGGTGGCGGCGTCGAAGGCGTGCGGGGAGTGCAGCAGGATCCGCCGGTGCCGGCCGTCCTGCCAGCGGCGGTCGGCGGCGAGGTCGACGACGTCGCGGTGGCGTACGGCGACGCCCTTGGGCGTGCCGGTGGAGCCCGAGGTGAACATCACGTACGCGAGCCGGTCGGGGTGGACGGCGACGCCGGGGTCGTGTGCCGGGGCGGCCGTCTCGTCGCCGGGGCGGACCACGGCGGCGCTGTGCGGGAAGCCGGGATCGGCGCGGTCGGTGAGCAGGACGGGAGCGGCGGTGTCGGCGAGGAGCGCGGCCATGCGCTCCGGCGGCAGACTGGCGTGCATCGGGACGTAGCAGCCGCCTGCCTTGAGCACGGCCAGGGTGGCGACGACCAGGTCGACGGAGCGTTCCATCAGCAGGGCGACCGGGGACTCGGGACCGACACCGGAGGCGATCAGGTGGTGGGCGAGCCGGTTGGCGCGGGTGTCGAGCTCGGCGTAGGAGACGGTGCCGCCGTCGTGGGCGAGTGCCACGGCGTCCGGGGTACGGGCGGCCTGGGCGGCGAACAGCTCCGGCAGCGAGCCGTACGGGACGGGCGCGGCGGTGGCGTTCCACTCCTCGCGCAGGCGGTCGTGCTCCTCGGGCGCGAGGATGTCGAGGGTGCCGATCGGTGCCTCGGGGTCGGCGGCCGCGGCGGCGAGGAGCCGGCCGAGGCGCTCGAAGAGGGTGGTGACGGTGGCGCGGTCGTAGAGGTCGGCCGCGTACTCGACGGAACCGGTGAGGCCGGCGGGGGCGCCGTCGGCGGTGCGCCGCTCGGTGATGCCGATGTTGAGGTCGAACTTGGCGACCCGCAGGCCGAGCGGTTCGGGCTCCGACTCCAGGCCGGGCAGGCCGAGTTCGCCCTCCTCGTGGTTCTGCAGCACGAGCAGGGTCTGGAACAGCGGGTGACGGCCGAGGGCGCGGACCGGGTTGACCTCCTCGACGAGACGCTCGAACGGCACGTCCTGGTGGGCGAAGGCGTCGAGCTGGGACTCCCGCACCCGGCCCAGGAGTTCGGTGAAGGCCGGGTCGCCGGAGGTGTCGGTGCGCAGCACCAGGGTGTTGACGAAGAAGCCGACCAGGTCGTGGAGGGCCTCGTCGGAGCGGCCCGCCACGCCGGTGCCGAGCGGGATGTCGGTGCCGGCGCCGAGCCGGGTGAACAGCGCGGCGAGACCGGCCTGGAGGACGGAGAACAGGGTGGCGCGGTGCCGGCGGGCGAGGTCGGTGAGGGCGGTGTGCAGCTCGGGGCCGTAGTGGAACGGTACGGCGTCCGCGGCGCCGGTCGGGGCGGGCGGCCGGGGGCGGTCCACCGGCAGCTCCAGCTCCTCCGGCAGTCCGGACAGGACTCCTCTCCAGTAGTCGAGCTGACGGCTCATCAGACTGTCGGGGTCGGTCTCGTCGCCGAGGAGGTCACGCTGCCAGAGCGCGTAGTCGGCGTACTGGACCGGCAGCGGCTCCCAGTCGGGTGCGGAGCCGGCGAGGCGGGCGGTGTAGGCGGTGGCGAGGTCGCGCAGCAGGGGGCCGAGCGACCAGCCGTCACCGGCGATGTGGTGGAGCACGACGAGCAGCACGTGCTCGGCGTCCGTCGGCGGGCAGGGCCCGGCGGTGGATGTGGTCGTGGGCGTGGGCGTGGCGGTGGGTGTGAGCGAGAAGACCGTGACCCGGAGGGGCAGTTCGGTGGCCAGGTCGAAGGTGCGGGCGGCGGCCCGGTCCCGCAGGTCCGGGTAGTCGCCGGGTGCGCAGCTCACCGACTCGAAGGCGATCCGCGCCTCGGCGGACGGCAGGATCCGCTGCACCGGGACCCCGTCGGCCACCGGGAACACGGTGCGCAGGGCCTCGTGCCGGGCGACCACGTCGGCGGTCGCCGCGCGCAGTGCCTCGATGTCGAGCGTGCCGCGCAGGCGGACCGCGAACGGCAGGTTGTAGAGCGCGGTCGGCCCTTCGATCTGGTCGATCAGCCAGAGACGCTGTTGTGCGTACGAAACCGGGATCACGGTGCTTCCTCTGCTCACGTCACGGCGTGGATGGTGGTCGGATCGCCTCAGGCGGGGACGGCGGTGGACGGGTTCGCCGTGCGGTCGGCGGTGGGGTCCACCGTGGGCCTGCACTCCAGGAGGTCCACGGGCCGGCCCATCGCGACGGCGATCTTCCGGTCGCCCCGGTAGGGGTCGCGGCCGTGCGCGCAGAGCACGTTGTCGACCAGCATCACGTCGCCGGCCTGCCAGGTCTCGCGGACGGTGGCGGCGTCGTAGGCCGCGTTCAGGGCGTCCACGTCCTCCCGCGACAGGGGCTCGCCGTCACCGAGGCCGGTGTTGAACGGCAGCCCGTCCGGGCCGAACTCGTCGACCATCGCCTCCCGGATGTCCGGGTCGAGCGACCACTCGTTCCAGAAGGCCAGGTGGTTGAACCAGACCTCCTCGCCGGTGTGGGGGTGGTGGATCGTGGCCGAACGCAGCTGGCTGGTGCGGAGGTTGCCGTCCGGACGCCACTCCCAGGCGATGCCGTTCTCCCGGCAGTACGCCTCGACGTCGGCGCGGTCCTCGGTGCCGAACGCGGTGCGCCAGCCGAGCGAGACGTAGTCCGAGTAGTTCCGGGTGAGCGTCCAGCCGGAGGACCGGCCGCGCGCCGCCAGGTGGTCGGGGAGCCCGGCGAGGACCTTGCGGACGTCGGCGGTCGGGGTGGCGCCGCCGGTCTCGGGCGCCGTGAGGCAGGCGAAGAGCAGCCGGCCGGGGAAGGTCAGGGTGTAGCTGTTCTCGTTGTGCATGCGGATCGACTGGGCGGGCGGCAGGTCGGTGGACGAGAAGACGCCGTCACCGAAGTCGCTGCGCGGGGTGGCCTTCTCCCGGTACGGGGTGGGCTCGGGGATCAGCACGTCGCGGACGGCGGCGACGTCCGCCGCCTGCGCGACCGGCAGGCCGCGCAGGAAGATCGTGCCGTGCTCGTGCAGGGCGGCGGTCAGCGCGGTCTCGTTCTCGCGCAGCCAGTCGCAGGCCTCGGCGAGGTCGGCGGTGGGCGGCACGTGGGTGAGGGCCGGGCGGCCGGGGTTCAGCTCCCAGGTCGGCATGGCGGCGCTCACCGCTGGTCGAGGGTGGCGAGCAGGCTCGCCGGGCGGATGTCGGTCCAGTTGGCCTCGATCCAGTCGAGGCACTCCTGGCGGGGGGCCTCGCCGTGGACGGCGGTCCAGCCGGCCGGCACGTCGATCCAGACCGGCCAGAGCGAGTGCTGGTTCTCGTCGTTGACCAGGACCAGGTAGCCGGCGTTGTCGTCCTCGAACGGGTTGCTCATGGTGGTCTCCGTAGGGTGATCGGTGATCCGGGGTGCGATTCGAAGGTATGGGCGCCGCAGCGGCCGGAGCGGCACAAGCTCCGGCAGGTGAGCGGCAGTTGGCGCACTGCCGCCGGGCGGGGTGCACGCGGGGCCTGCGCCGCGGGCGCACGGCGCCCGGGGTGGCGGGGCGGGCGGCTCATCGGCGGACGAGGCGCACGGGGAAGCGGTCCAGGCCGAAGTTGATGATCGAGCGGTTGTGCTCGACCGGCCCGGCGGGCTCGATGCGGGCCGCCTTCTCCAGCGCGGCCGAGTACAGGGCGCTGAGCTCGGCCTTCGCCAGCGGGGCACCGATGCAGTAGTGGGCGCCCAGGCCGAGGGCCAGGTGTTTGTTGGGCGAGCGGTCGAGCAGGATCTCCTCGGGCCGGTCGAAGGCCCCCGGGTCCCGGTTGGCGGACCACACCCATACCGCGACCCGGTCGCCGCGCCGGATCTGCCGGCCGCCCAGCTCGATGTCCCGGGTGGCCGTGCGCAGTGTGTGCAGGCCCACCGAGGTCCAGCGCAGCAGCTCGTCCACGGCGGAGTCCATGGACACCTCGCCCTGTTGCAGTTTCCGCCACAGGTCGGGCCGCTGGACGAGGGTGTGCAGGCCCATGGCGGCGGTGTGTCGGACGGTCTGGACGCCGCCCACCACGATGTTGTCCAGGTTGAGCACGACGTCCTCGACCGGCAGGAGCCGCCCGCCGACCTTGTACGTGGCCATCATGGAGATCAGGTCGTCGCGGGGGTCGGAACGACGCAGCATCACCTGGTGCAGCAGGTAAGGGATCAACTGCTGGTGCCCGGCCCGCCGTTCCTCCGGCGTACGGCCGAGGAAGGCGACGTCGCAGACCCGGACCACCATGTCGCGGTCCTTCTCGGGCACGTCGAGCAGGTCGCACATGACGGCGAGCGGCAGCGCGGAGACCACGTCGACGAGGTCCACCTCGCCCTGCTCGACGGCCCAGTCGAAGAGCTCGCCGGCCCGCTCGGCGATGGAGCGGGCGGCGCCCCGTACCCCGCCCTTGGAGAAGAACGGGTTGGCGGGGGCGCGCAGTTCGCGGTGGCGGGGCGGGTCGGTGAGCGCCATCATCCGTCCCGAGCCGACCGGCACGTTGCCCTCGCCGGCGCCGAGCAGCGAGCCGGACTCCGAACTGAACACGGCGGCGTTGCGCAGGACGTCCGCCGACTCCTTGTACGTGAGCACCGACCACACGGGGCCGTCGTCGACCGTGTCGGTGAGGTGGACGGGCGCCTCGCGGCGCAGTTCGGCGACGAGGCCGGGGGTGCCCGGCCGCGCCCACAGGCCCGGGTCGGTCAGGTCGACGGCGGTCGTGGCGAGGGTCGGCATCAGTGCTCCTTGGGGGCGGTGACGGACGGGACGGGAGTGGAGGTGGACGTGGGGTCGAGGCCCGCGGTGGAGATGGAGCCGGAGGTGGAGGTGCGGCCGGGGCCGGCTCCAGGTGCCTGGCGCTGCGTCAGGAGAGCGCGGAGGAGGTCGTCCGGTCCCGGCCGGTCGACGGTGGCCAGCAGGTGCCCGCCGGTCACGACGCCGTGGTCGAAGGCACCTCGAGTGTGGTCGGCCCAGCCGGACAGGCGGGTGGTGGCGAGCATCGGGTCGTCGGCTCCGGCCAGGGCGTGGAGCGCGGAGCCGATCGGCGCGTGCGGGCGGTGCCGGTAGGTGGCGCTGACGGCGAGGTCGGTACGGATGGCCCCGAGGGCCAGCTCGGCCAGGTCCGGATCGGCGCTGACCAGCTCCTCCAGACCGGTGAGTCTGAGGAGTTCGGCGGCGTCGAGGTTGCCGGTCTCCCGCTCCTCCCACTCGGCGGGGCTGGGTGCGCCTGCCACGACGACCAGCTCGGGGCGCCGGTCGGCGGGCAGTGCGCGGGCCACCTCGTAGGCGAGCAGGGCGCCGAAGCTCTGCCCGTAGAAGGCGAACCTGCCGCCCTCGCCACCGGTCAGGTGCGGGGTCAGCGCCTCGGTGACGTCGGCCACCAGGGCGTCGAAGTCGGGCGGCATCGGGTGCCGGCTGCGTCCGCCCCTGGCCGGCGGGCGCAGCGCCCACACCTCGGCGGCGGGAGCGAGGGCGCGGGCCAGCGGGCTGTAGGCGGTGGCGTCACCACCGGCGTGCGGGAAGCAGAACAGCCGGACGGGGCGGTGGGGCTGGGGCGCGGGGACCAGCAGCCAGTCGCCCTCGACGCGGGGGCGGGCGGTCCGGGCGGCCGGGGCGTGAGACGCGGTGGTCAGGGTGGTCATCGGACGGCCGCCCGGCGGGCGGTGAGGGCGGGGCGCGCGGCGGCGGGGCCGGCCGCGGCGGCACGGCGGACGGCGGCGGTGAAGTCGGCCAGGTCGACGGCGTCGAGGAGGTGCCGGAGCTGGAGTTCGACGCCGAGCTTGCGGCGCAGGAGGTGGACGACGCGGAGGGCGGCGAGCGAGTGGCCGCCGAGGGAGAGGAAGTCGTCGGTGGGCTCCACGGCTGGCACCCCGAGCACGGTGCGCCAGACCTCGGCGACCTGCTCGTCCACGCCCCCGTGCGCATCCGGCGTGCCCGTGCCCGTGTCCGAGGCGGTGGCCGTGTCCGGGACCGGGGCGGAAGCGGGGGCCGGAACGGGAAGGGCTCGGTGGTCGACCTTGCCATTCGGGGTGAGCGGCAGGGCGTCGAGCACGGTCACGGTGGACGGCACCAGGTGGGCGGGCAGGGTGCGGCGGAGTTCGGCGAGCAGGTCGGCGGGGCGGACCACGGCGTCCCCGTCGGCAGCCTTGCCGGTGACGTAGCCGGCGAGGCGGTGGTCGCCGGGCGCGGCCTCGTGGACGGTGACCGCGGCGGCGGTGACTCCGTCCAGGGCCGCGAGCGCGTGCTCGACCTCGCCCAGCTCGATCCGGAAACCGCGCACCTTGACCTGGCGGTCCACCCGGCCCACGTACTCGAGCAGTCCGTCGGCGGAACGACGGGCCTGGTCGCCGGTGCGGTACATCCGGGCGCCGGGCTCCGCGGCGAACGGGTCCGCGACGAACCGGCCCGCGGTCGGACCCGGGTGACCCGGGTACCCGTGCGCCAGACCGGGTCCGCCCAGGTACAGCTCGCCGACCGCGCCGACTCCGGTGACCGGCGCGAGCCGGTCGTCGAGCAGGTACGCGCGGACGCCGGGCAGCGGCTCGCCCAGGTGCGGGCCGGGGCCGGTGATCGGTGCGGTGATCGCGTCGACGGTGCACTCGGTGGGCCCGTACAGGTTGAGCGCGTCGATCCCGCCGTCGGCCAGTTCGCGCCAGGTCCGGGCGGGCACGGCCTCGCCGCCCATGAACAGTCGTGGCACGCGGGCGCCGGCCAGCGGTTCGCGGAGCAGCTGCCAGTGCGAGGGCGTCAGGTCGAGGTCGGTGATGCCGTGTTCGGCGAGCAGCCGCACGAGATCGGCGGGTTCGGCGCGCTGGGCGTCGTCGATCACCACGAGGGTGTCGCCGCGGCAGATCCGGATCCACTGCTGGACGGAGGCGTCGAAGGAGACGCTGGCGTTCCATGCGACGACTCCCGCCTCCGGCCGGTAGGCGCCGCTGCGCTCCAGGGCGGCGGCGAGGTCCGCGACGGCGCCGTGCGACACCTCCACGCCCTTCGGGCGGCCGGTGGAGCCGGAGGTGTAGATGACGTACGCGGAGTCGAGCGGGTGCGGCGTGAACGCGGCGGCCGGAGCGGCCTCGGCGTCGGGGCGCAGCACCGGGACGCCGTCCGGTACGGGCGGCGCGGCGTCGGCGCTGATGAGGGCGGCGAGCCGTGCGTCGGCGGCCATGAAGCCGATCCGCTCGGCCGGGTAGGCCGGGTCGAGCGGCACGTACGCGGCCCCCGCCCGCCAGACGGCGAGCAGCGCGACGGGCAGGTCGGAGGTGCGGCCGAGGTGCACGCCGACCCGGTCCCCGCGCCGCACACCGGCCGCCCGCAGGGCGCCGGCCAGCGCGGTGGTACGGCGGTCCAGTCCGGCGAAGTCGAGGCTGCCGTCGACGGCGTGCACGGCGGTGCGAGCCGGGTGGGCGGCGACGGCGGCACGCAGGCGGGCCAGGAGGTCGCCGGCGGGAGGGGGGACGGGGGTGTCGGTGGCAGCGGCCGTAGCGGTGGCCGGCTCGGCGTAGGTGGTCATGTGAGGGCACTCCTCGGTGGTCGGTGGTCTGTGGTCAGTGAGCTGTGGTGGGTGAGTGGAGCGGGACGGACGGGCTGATCACGATGTGGGGCGCCGTCGCGCCGGGGCGGCGGGCGGCTGGCGGGCGGCGGGCGTGCGCCGTCGGGCGCCGGACGGCGGGAACGGAGCAGCGCGCGACTCGGTGGGCGACGGTGGCCTCGCCGGTGGCCGGGCGACGGCCCGGCTCGCCGGCCCCGACCGCCTGGTCGCGGCTCGGGCGAGCCGCTTCAGCGTTACGGGGCCGGAGCGCGGCCCCGTACGGCGTGGAGGCCGCCGCGCCGGAGGCGCCGCCAGGCCCAGGGGCTCACGGTCCCGCTCCCGCGCTCGCTCCGTCAGAGGTCGCCGGCCAGGCTCGCCAGCGCGGCCTCGTACGCGTCCATGAACTCCTCCGCCGTGGCGTCGTCCACCACCGCGCGCTGGTGGTCCACGGCGAGCAGCACGCGGTGCGAGACGGGGTCCTGGATCAGGGAGGCGCCGAAGGCGAAGCTGTTGGGCTCGTGGCGGAGGGTGGGTTCGCAGCCGATGCGGGCGTCTTCGATGCGGGCCGCGCTGAGGCGGCCGAGGGCGTGGAAGCGCAGGTAGCCGAACTGGCTGTCGAGGGCGGTGTCGGCCATCATGCGGGCCAGGCGGGCGAACGGGACCCGGCGGTGCGGCATCATGTCCAGTTCCTCGCGGTGGACGTGGCGGACGAGCTCCGCCAGGTCGTCCCCTGGTTCGGCGACGAGCGGGACGGTGTTGAGGAACAGGCCGTACACCTCGGTGCCGCCGAGCCGTTCGAGCCGGCCGTTGGTCGCGAGGCCGGTGGTGACCCGCTGCCGCCCGGTGATCCGGGCGAGGGCGTGGAGGTGGGCGGCGAGGGCGACGGACTTGACCGGCACGGCGAGCGCGTCGGCGACGGCGCGCAGTTGTCCGGGGGCGTCGGGCAGCACCCGTTCCACGGTGCGGGGCAGTTCGTGGACGTCCTCGCTGCCGGGCCAGAGCTGGCCGGTGGCACCGTCGAGCCGCCGCTGCCAGTAGGCCAGGGACTCCTGGTCGGCGGCGGCCTCGCGTTCCACGGCGACGAAGTCGCGGAAGGCGGTGCGGGGCGGCGGGGTGGGCGCGGAGGCCGGGTCGGCGGCGAGCGCGGTGTGCCGTTCGAGGATCTCGGTGAGGAGCGAGGTGAAGCTCCAGCCGTCGAGGATGGCGTGGTGCTCGGAGATCGTGAGCTGGAAGGCGTCGTCGGCGAGGCGCTGCGCGGTGATCCGGAAGAGCGGAGGTGCGGTGAGGTCGAAGGGCCGGTCCCGGTGGTGCTCGAAGACCGTGCGGATCCGTTCGTCCTGCTGCTCCTCGCTCGCGCCGCGCAGGTCCGCGAACTCGACCGGTGCGGGCAGCGTCCCGTGGACGAGCTGGAGCGGCTCTCCGTAGCCGGAGAGGTCGAGTCCGGTGCGCAGGACGGCGTGCCGGGCCATGGCCTCCTCGACCGAGCGGCGCAGGGCGGTCTCGTCGAGGTCTCCGGCGATCCGGTAGGAGTTGACGTTGTGGTAGCTGTCGGTGCCGCCGGCGACCTCCATGTGGAAGACCATGGAGAGCTGCATCGAGACCATCGGGTAGGCGTCGACGATCCCGGGCGGGAGGTCGGCCCGGTCCTCCTCGTCGATCAGCGCGAACGGCCGGCCGGCGTCGGGATCGGCGGCCACCGGGCGGGCCAGCGGCAGGAGTCCGGCGACGGTGGGGGCGTTGAAGACGTCCCGCAGGGTGACCTGCCAGCCGCGGTCGTGCAGCGCGCCGGCCAGCTGGACGGCGCGGATGGAGTCGCCGCCGAGGTGGAAGAAGTCGTCGTGGACGCCGATCCCGGCGACGCCGAGCACGTCGGTCCAGACGCCGGCGAACAGTTCCTCCTCCGGGGTGCGCGGCTCGACGTGCCGGCCGGTGGCGGTGGCCGCGGCGGCCCGGTCGGGCGCGGGCAGCGCGGCCCGGTCGACCTTGCCGTTGACGGTGAGCGGGATCGCGTCCAGGACGGTGACGGTCGCCGGGATCATGTACGCGGGCAGGGTGCGGCCGAGGAAGTCCCGCAGGTCCTGGGGTTCGGCCGGCGCGCGTCCCGTGACGTACGCGGCGAGCCGGTCCTCGTGGACGGTGACCACGCAGGCGTCGACGTCGGGATGGGCGGCTACGGCGTTCTCGATCTCGCCGAGTTCGATCCGGAAGCCGCGCAGCTTCACCTGGAAGTCCGCCCGGCCGACGTATTCGAGGCCGCCGTCCGGCAGCCGCTTGGCGACGTCGCCGGTGCGGTAGAGCCGGGCGCCGGGCGGGCCGTAGGGGTCGGCGACGAAGCGGCCGGCGGTGAGGCCCGGGCGGCCCCAGTAGCCGTGCGCGAGGCTGCCGCCGCCGATGTACAGCTCGCCGGGGACGCCGGGCGGGCACGGCCGCAGCCAGTCGTCCAGGACGAGTGCGGTGAGGTGCGCCATGGGTGCGCCGACGAGGCTGCGTTCGAAGCCGGTGCCGCCTTCGGCGACGTCGTGGACCGTGACGTGGACGGTGGTCTCGGTGATGCCGTAGAGGTTGCAGAGCCGGGCGGGCGGCAGCGGGTCGAGTTCGTGCCAGCGCCGGACGACGGCCGGGTCGAGGGCTTCGCCGCCGAGCATGATCCAGCGCAGGGCGGGCAGGGCGCGCGGCCGGCGGCGCAGCGCCGGTTCGAGCTGGCGCAGCGCGGACGGCGTGAGGCAGAGGTGGGTGACGGCTTCCTCGTCGAGCAGTCCGGCGAACTCGTCGGGCGAGCGGCTGGTGAGGTAGGGGACGACGACGAGTCGGGCGCCGTGCAGGAGGGCGCCCCAGAGTTCCCAGACGGTCCAGTCGAAGGCGTAGCTGTGGAAGAGGGTCCAGACGGTGTCGGGGCCGAAGCCGAAGTGGTCGCGGCCGGAGTCGAGGAGCCGGCTGACGTGCTCGTGGGCGACGCCGACGCCCTTGGGGCGGCCGGTGGAGCCGGAGGTGAAGATGAGGTAGGCGAGGTCGCCGGGCCGGCCGGCCGCGGGGGGCCGGACGGCCGGGCGGGTGGCGATCTCCGCCGCCCGGGCGGCGAGGTCGAGGGTCTGCCAGGGGCCGTCGGGGGCCCGGTCGGGACGGTCGGTGAGGACGAGGGTGACGGCGGTGTCACCGAAGACGAGGGCCGCGCGGTCGGCCGGGGCGGCGAGGTCGACGGGTACGTAGGCGGCGCCGGTCTTGAGCACGGCGAGGACGGAGACCGGGACGGCGGCCGTGCGTTCGAGGAGCAGACCGACCCGGTCGCCGGGGCGCACTCCGCGTTCGAGCAGGGTGTGGGCCAGGCGGTTGGCCCGGGCGTCGAGTTCGGCGTACGTGAGGGTGGTGTGCTCGTCGCTCACGGCGGGCCGGTCGCCGTGTGCGTCGGCGGCCCGCTCGAAGAGGTGGTGGAGGCAGTCACCGGGGTCGAGCCGGGCGGGTCGGTGGGGGCGGCCCGCGGAGGTGAGCCGGAGCACGGTGGCGTCCGGGTCGGCGAGGGCGGCGTCGAGGAGGGCGGCGTAGTCGGCGGCGAGCCGGCGCACGGTGGCGGCGTCGAAGAGGTCGCTGCTGTACTCGGCCTCGCCGCGGAGTTCGCCGCCGCCGGTGCCGCGCTCGGTGGCGGCGGTGCTGTCGGTGCTGTCGAACACCGACCAGGTGAGGTCGAACTTGCTGGTGCCGTTGGAGCGGTGACCGCGTACGGCGGTGGCGGCGCCGAGCGCGAGCGGCGTGCGGTCCTCGGCGTGGGCGCCGAACACCACCTGGACCAGCGGCGGGTGCTGCGGGTCGCGGGTGGTGCCGAGCAGGTCGACCAGCTGGTCGAAGGGGACGTCGAGGTAGCCGAAGGCGTCGAAGGCGCCGTCCTGGAGGTCGGCGAGGAGCCCGCGGAAGGTGGCGTCGGGGGCGAGCCGGACGCGCAGCGGCAGCAGGTTGACGAAGTAGCCGAGCAGATCGGCGAGTTCGGGTCGGTCGCGGGTGGTGACCGGGGTGCCGACGATCAGGTCGTCGGCGCCGGTCCAGCGGTTCATGAGGAGGGCGAAGGCGGCGAGCTGGACGGTGAACGGGGTGACGCCCTGCTGTTCGGCGAGGGCCCGGACCCGGGCCGCGGTGCCGGGGGCGAGGTCGAAGGGCTCGGTGGCGCCGCGCGGGCTGCGCTCGGCGGGCCGCGGCCGGTCGCCGGGCAGTTCGAGCAGGGTGGGGGCGCCGTCGAGGGTCTGCTTCCAGTGGGCCAGGTGCTCCTCGTACGAGGTGTGGCGCCCCTCCTCCGCCCAGTCGGCGTAGCGGGTGGTGAGCGCCGGCAGGTCGGGCTGCCGGTTCTCGCTCAAGGCACGGTAGAAGGCGGCGAGTTCGCGCTCGAAGAGTTCGGCCGACCAGCCGTCCCAGACGATGTGGTGGACGACGAACAGGAGCGTGGTGCGGTCGTCGCCGAGCCGGAAGGCCTCGGCGCGCAGCAGCGGTCCCGTGGTCAGGTCGAAGGGCTCGGCGGCCCGTCCGGCGATCAGTTCCTCGGCGCGCCCGGCCCGTCGGGGTTCGGGCAGGGTGCGGAGGTCGGTGACGGCGAGCGGTACGGCCAGGGCGGGGTGGACGCGCTGGCGCGGGCCGTCCTCGCCCAGCTCGAAGGTGGTGCGCAGCACCTCCTGGCGGGCGACGACGCCGTCGAGGGCCCGCTGGAGCAGCGCGAGGTCGAGCG
The DNA here is from genome assembly GCF_042677525.1 of Streptomyces sp. NPDC127114. Taxonomy (NCBI): domain Bacteria; kingdom Bacillati; phylum Actinomycetota; class Actinomycetes; order Kitasatosporales; family Streptomycetaceae; genus Streptomyces; species Streptomyces sp. NPDC127114. The sequence continues at coordinate 5,196 of NZ_JBHXTJ010000073.1, read as the reverse complement.
GGCCGGTGACGTCGTACGTCCAGGGCGTGGTGTACGTGGCGTCCTGGGGGTTCCAGCGGTCGAGGAACCAGAGTCCGCGCTGGAGGCCGGAGACGGGGGCGGTACGGGCGGGGCCGGCCGGGGGCGTGCTCGGCGGCGCTGCGGGCAGGTCGGCGGACGGGGTCACGGCCTCGTTCCCTTCGGTCGGCAGGTGGGTGTCGCGGGGCTGCTGGCCCGGGTGTCGTGTCATCGGGCGGCCAGCCGTTCCGCGATGGCGCCGACGGTCCGGCCGCGGAAGACCACCTGTGGCGGGACCCGGGTGCCGGTCTGCTGGGAGAGGTGCATGGAGACCCGTACGGCGGCGAGCGAGTTGCCGCCCAGCCGGAAGAAGTCGGCGTCGGGGCCGGGGTCCTCGGCGAGTTTCAGGACGGTGCGGACGGCGTCGGCGACGAGGCGCTGGTCCGGGGTCAGCGGATCGGTCCGGGCTGCCCTGGGGCGGTGGACCGGAGCGGGCAGGGCGCGGCGGTCGGTCTTGCCGTTGGGGTTGAGCGGCAGGGCGTCGAGGACGTCGAGCGTGGTCGGCACCATGTGCTCGGGGAGCAGTCCGGCCAGGTGGTCGAGCAGCGCGTCCGGGTCGGGCGCCGCCGGGCCGGCGGCGGTCACGTACGCGGCGAGCCGCCGGTCGCCGGGGGCCGGCTCGTGGACGGTGACGGCGGCCTCCCGTACGGACGGGTGGCGGGTGAGCGCGTCCTCGATCTCGCCGGGCTCGACGCGGAAGCCGCGGATCTTCACCTGGTCGTCGACGCGGCCGGTGATCTCCAGGACGCCCAGCGCCGTCCGGTGGCCGAGGTCGCCGGTGCGGTAGAGCCGCTCGCCGGGCGCGCCGAACGGGGAGGCGACGAACCGTTCGGCGGTGAGGCCGGGCCGGCCGACGTAGCCGAGGGCGAGCCCGCCGCCGGCCGCGTACAGCTCGCCGGAGGTGCCGTCCGGCACGGGACGCAGCAGCTCGTCCAGGACGTGGATGTCCTTGCCGTGCAGGGCGCGGCCGATCGGGATGGAGGCGCCGGAGGCGTCCTCGGGGGTGGCGCGGTGGCAGGTGGTGAGGCCGAGGCTCTCGACGGGGCCGTAGCCGTTGGCGACGACGAGCTGCGGGTACTGGTCGAGTGCCTTGCCGACGTGGGTGACGGAGGCCCGCTCGCCGGCGGTGAAGGCCACCCGGAGGTCGTCGTACGTGTCGGGGAACTCTTCGAGGAGGAAGTTGAACAGGCTGGCGGAGAGCTGGAGCTGGGTGACTCCGTGGCGTCGGGTCAGCTCGGCGACGGCCTGCGGGTCGGGCCGCTGGCCGGGCTGGAGCACGCACGTGCCGCCGAAGGCCAGGGCGCCGTAGAGCTCCAGGGCGAAGGCGTCCCAGGAGACCGGGGAGCACTGGAGCCAGACCTCGTCGGGCCCGAAGCGGGCGTAGTCCTGGCCGAGGTAGGTGGTGGTGAGCGCGCGGTGCGGGACGGCGACGCCCTTGGGGCGGCCGGTGGAGCCGGAGGTGAACATCACGCAGGCGAGGTCGGTGCCGGTGACCGTCAGGTCCGGGTCGTGGCCTGGCCGGGCCGCGACGGCGGCGGCCTCGGCGTCCAGGTCGAGGTGGCGGGCGACCGGGAACGGCGGGCTCGTCTCGCGGTGGGTGACGAGCAGGGCGGCGCCGCTGTCGGCGACCGCGCCGGCCAGCCGTTCGGCCGGGAAGTCCGGGTCGAGCAGCGTGTAGGCGGCGCCGGCCTTGAGGGCGGCGAGCAGGGCGACGACGAGGTCCGGTCCGCGGTCCACCAGGACGGCGACGGTGTCGCCGCGGCCGATGCCGAGGCCGCCGAGGTGGTGGGCGAGGCGGTTGGCCCGCTCGTTCAGCGTGCCGTAGTCGAGGCGGTCCTCGCCGGAGACCAGGGCGAGTGCCCGCGGGCGGCGGGCGGCCCGGTCCTCGAACAGGGTGTGCACGGGCGCCTCGACGGCGGCGGCGAGCGTGCCGAGCCAGGCCTCGCACAGCTCGGTCATGGTGCCGGGGTCGAAGAGGTCGGAGTCGTATTCGAAGCGGCCGGTGAAGTCGGTGCCGCGGTCGTCGACGGAGATCGACAGGTCGAAGCGGGAGACCGGGTTGGAGTGGAGCTCGCGGGTGACCTCGGTGCCGCCGACGGTCAGCGGGCGGGTGTCCAGCGGGTGGAGTTCGAGGAGCACCTGGCAGAGCGGGTTGCGGTCCTCGCTGCGGTCGTCGGGGCGGTCCGCCATGACGGCGCCCGCGATGGCGTCGAAGGGTGCCTCCTGGTGGCGGTAGCCGTCGATGGCCACCTCGCGGACGTGCCGGACCAGGTCCCGGAAGTCCATGGTCTCGTCGAGGCGGACGCGCAGCGGCAGCAGGTTGACGAAGTAGCCGATGAGCGCGTCGAGTTCGGCGCGTCCGCGGACGCTCACCGGGGAGCCGAGGACGAGGTCGCGGCGGCCGGTGCGCCGGTGCAGGGTGAGCGCGAGTCCGGCGAGGAGGACCATGTACGGCGTCGCGTCCTCGCTGCGGGCCAGGGCCCGGACGGCCTCGGCGACCGGGCGGGGCATGGTGAAGCGGTGGAAGGCGCCGCGGAAGGCCTGGACCTCGGGGCGGGGCCGGTCGGTGGCGAGGACGGGTTCGGCGGGCGCGTCGCGCAGGTGCTCGCGCCAGTGGTCGAGCTGCCGTTCGGCGGCGCGGTCCTGCTGTTGCCAGGCGCTGTAGTCGGCGTACTGGACGGGGAGTTCGGGCAGGTCCGCGGGGCGCCCGGTGGCCAGGGACTCGTACACGGCGGCCAGTTCGGTCTCCAGGACGGGCAGTGATCCCTCGTCCCAGACGATGTGGTGGCAGAGCAGCAGCAGGGTGGAGGTCTCGCCGGTGCGGTAGAGGTGGGCGCGGACGAGCGGGCCGGTCTCCAGGTCGAAGGGCACGAGCGCGGCCTCGGCGATCAGCCCGTCCAGGGCGTCGGCGGTGGTCTCCCGGACGGTGAACGGCAGTTCCACGGAGGGGTGGACGACCTGCCGGGGGCCGTCCTCGCCCAGCTCGAAGGTGGTGCGCAGCGCGCCGTGGCGGGCGACCACGCCGGCCAGGGCCCGGCGGAGCAGTTCCGGGTCGACCGGTCCGGTGAAGCGGAAGACCCAGGGCACGACGTAGGTGGGTGCGCCGGGGTTCCACTGGTCCAGGAACCACAGGCCGCGCTGGAAGTTCGCGAGCGGCGCCTCGGTGGCGCCGGTCGGGACCAGCTCCGGGCGCTCGCCGGCGTCGGACGCGGCGGTGACGGCGGCGGCGAACTCGGCCAGGGTGGGCGCGTCGAAGATGGTGTACGGGGAGATCATGCCGAACACGTCGAAGACGCGGCCGACCACGCGTACGGCGGTGAGGGAGTCGCCGCCCAGGTGGAAGAAGTTGTCGTCGGCGCCGACCTCGGGCACGCCGAGGACATCGGCCCAGACGGCGGCGATCAGCTGCTCGGCGGGGGTGCGCGGCGGGCGGCGGCCGACGGCGGGAGCGGCGGGTACGGCCTGGGGCTCGGGCAGCGCGGAACGGTCGACCTTGCCTCCGGTGGTCAGCGGGAAGGCGTCCAGGAGGGTGACGGTGGCCGGGACCATGTGCTCGGGAAGCCGCTCGGCCAGGTGGGCGCGGAGTTCGGCGGCGTCGGGCGCCGGGGCGGTTCCGGCCGTGGTCACGTAGGCGGCGAGCCGGCCCTCGCGCGCCACGACCACCGCTCCGGCGACGTCCGGGCGGGCGGCGAGCACCTGCTCGATCTCGCCGGGCTCGACCCGGAAGCCGCGGATCTTCACCTGGTGGTCGGCGCGGCCGACGAACTCCAGCGGGGCGTCGGCGGCGGGCCCGCGGACCACGTCGCCGGTGCGGTACATGCGGGCGCCGGGCTCCGCCGAGAAGGGGTCCGCGACGAAGCGGCCCGCGGTCAGCCCTGACCGGCCGTGGTAGCCGGAGGCCAGCAGCGGCCCGCCGAGGTACAGCTCACCGGGCGTGCCGGGCGCCACCGGTCGCAGCCGCTCGTCCAGGACGTAGGCGCGCCGGTCGCCGAGCGGGCGGCCGATCGGGACCGTGCCCGCCCGGAGGTCCTCCCCCGCGGCCGGGCCGGTCAGTTCGTGGACGGTGGCGGTGACGACGGTCTCGGTCGGCCCGTAGGCGTTGAGCAGCGGAACTCCCGTGGCGGCCCACCAGCCGGCGGCGGCGTCGGGGTAGAGCCGGTCGCTGCCGGAGATCATCAGGCGGAGCGTGCGCGGCGCCGCGCGGCCGTGCTCGCGCAGCGCGGTCACCAGCTCCTGGAAGTAGCCCGCTGCCATGTTGGCGACGGTGACGCCCTCGGCGTCGAGGAGGTCCAGCAGGGCCGCGGGGGCCATGAGCTGCTGCTCGGGTACGACGATGCGGGCGCCGGCCCAGAGGGCGGTGAGGACCTGTTCGACGGCCACGTCCACGGTCGGGCGGGCGAAGTGCAGCACCACGTCGTCCTCGGTGAGCCCGAAGCGCTCGACGGCGGCGGTCAGGTGGCCGGTCAGCGCGGCGAGCGGCACGTGGACGCCCTTGGGGCGGCCGGTGGTGCCGGACGTGTAGATGAGGTAGCCCGCGGTCCCGGCGAGGCCTTCCGCTTCGTCGTCGCCGCCGGTGCCGTCGGCCTCCTCGGCGTCGCCGGCCCGGTCGGACGGAGCGGACGCGGCGAGTTCGACGAGCTCGCCGTCGGTGTACGCGAGGGTGGCGCCGGCGTCCTCGCGGATCCAGCGGTTGCGCTCCTCGGGCGCCTCCCGGTCCAGCGGCAGGCAGACGGCGCCGGCCCGGAGGGCGCCGAGCAGACCGACCACGTGGTCGAGCCGGTCCCTGCCGGTGACGGCGATCGTCCGTCCGGGGGCGATCCGGGCGGCGAGGGCACCGCTCAGCTCGTCGAGGTCCCCGTAGGTGACGGTCCAGGAACCGATCCGTAGCGCCGGGCGGTCCGGAAAGCGGCGCGCGACGGATATGAAGGGAAAACCGTGAGATTCCATCATCCAACCCCGATGAATCGACGAAGCTACGGGCAGTGGTCGGTAGTGGTCTCGACGATAGGGCGGTGTTTCCGAGCCGATCGGCAGAATGCTCGGAAGTCCATCGGCAGTTTCAACTGCCGCTTGAGCAGTCACGTTCCCGCGAACGCCGTAGCCCGCCCGGGCGCGCGAGGGCGCCCGGGCGGGCTACGG
>NZ_JBHXTJ010000072.1:0-23426 GCF_042677525.1 Streptomyces sp. NPDC127114 | reverse complement strand
CGCGGCCTGTCCGGCCCTGATCCGAAAGAAACGGCCTAGGGCCTGTCCGGCGGATCATGGCCGGGTCCGCGACGCCTGGCACGGCACCTCGCCGCGTTGCCGAAACGTCCCGATAGCTCCGCTATCGCGACGCTCCGGCGCCTTGCGATGTACCGCACCAGACGCCGCGGCCTATCCGGCCCTGATCCGCCGGACAGGCCCTAGCCCCCGGGTCGTCAGGGCCGGGCCGCCGTCGCCAGCTCCGCCGCCCGGTCCGCGCAGCCCCAGGCCACCGTGACGCCCGCGCCGCCGTGACCGTAGTTGTGCACGAGGGTCCCTCCGCCCGGCAGCGGCTCGGACTCCAGACGCACCCCGCCCACCCGGGCCGGGCGCAGACCCACCCGGTGGCCGAGGACGCGGGCGTCCGCGAGCTCCGGCCGGATCCGGGCGCACCGCGCGACGATCGCCGCGGCCGTCGCCGGATCGGGCTCCGTCCGCTCGTCGTCCTCCTCGGCCGTGCCGCCCAGGATCAGCCGCCCCGGCTGCGGGAAGAAGTACGTCGTCTCGTCGGCCGCCCCGTCCGCCGCCGTGAACCAGGTGTCCACGCCCGGGTTCTCCACCAGCACCAGCTGACCGCGCACCGCCCGCATCCCGGCGTCGCCGACGAACTCCCGCGCGCCCAGCCCCGTGCAGTTGACGACCACCGGAGCCGCCGCGCCGGCCTCGGCCGGATCCGCCGCCGTACGCCGCTCCAGCCGCACGCCCAGCTCCTCCGCCCGCCCGCGCAGCCAGCCCAGGTGCACCGGCATGTCGACGAGCGGGATCCGGGCCGCGAGCCCCGTCTCGTACGGCCCCGGCACCTCCTCCGGCGGCAGCTGGCGCAGTCCTCCCACCTCGCCCGCCCAGGAGCCGAGACCCGCCTGCAGGGTGTCCGCGTGCACGCCCGCCACGAACCGCACTCCGGTCCCGTCCGGGTCGCCGGCCAGTTCCTCGTACACCCGCAGCGAGGCCAGCGCCCACGTGCCCGCCTCCGCCGCGGGCTCGATCCGGTACGGCCACCACAGGGCGCCCGCCACCGCCGACGTGGTCGCCGTCGCCCCGTCCCGTGACCAGAGCCGCACCCGCAGCCCGCGCTCGGCGAGCCGGACCGCCGTCGTGAGCCCGATGACGCCGCCTCCCACCACGATCACCTCGGTGTCCATGCCCGGACGGTACACGCGCCCCACGCCCCCGTGGTCCGGCACGTAGGATTCGTGCCCTGATGACTGCCACTCTCGTCGCCAAGAACCTCGCCGCCGGCCACGGCGAACGCTCCCTCTTCTCCGGGCTCGACCTCGTCGTGGCCCCCGGAGACGTGATCGGCCTCGTCGGCGTCAACGGCGCCGGCAAGTCCACGCTGCTCAGGCTGCTGGCGGGACTCGACACGCCCGAGGAGGGAGAGCTGCGGCTCTCGCCGCCCACCGCCACCGTCGGCCACCTCCCCCAGGAGCCGGAGCGCCGCGAGGGCGAGACCGTGCGGGAGTTCCTGGCCCGCCGCACCGGCGTCGCCGCCGCCCAGACCGCCATGGACGAGGCGACCCAGGGCCTCGTCGACGGCGCGCCCGGCGCCGACGACGCGTACGCCGTCAGCCTGGAGCGCTGGCTCGACCTCGGCGGCGCCGACCTCGACGAGCGGGCCGAGGAGGTCGCGGACTCCCTCGGCCTCACCGTCGGCCTCGACCAGCCGATGACCGGCCTCTCCGGCGGCCAGGCCGCCCGCGCGGGACTCGCCTCCCTGCTCCTGTCCCGCTACGACGTCTTCCTCCTCGACGAGCCGACGAACGACCTCGACCTCGAAGGTCTGGAGCGCCTCGAGGCCTTCGTGCAGGGCCTGCGCGCCGGCACCGTCGTCATCAGCCACGACCGCGAGTTCCTCACCCGGACCGTCACCAAGGTCCTCGAACTCGACCTCGCCCAGCAGCAGATCACCCTCTACGGCGGCGGCTACGAGGCCTACCTGGAGGAGCGGGCCACCGCCCGCCGCCACGCCCGCGAGGAGTACGACGAGTACGCCGACAAGAAGGCCTCCCTCGAAGCCCGCGCCCTCATGCAGCGCAACTGGATGGACAAGGGCGTCCGCAACGCCCGCCGCAAGGCCACCGACAACGACAAGATCGGGAAGAAGCTGCGCGGCGAGTCCAGCGAGAAGCAGGCGGCGAAGGCCCGCCAGACCCAGCGCATGATCGAGCGCCTGGACGTCGTCGACGAGCCCCGCAAGGAGTGGGAGCTGCGCATGGAGATCGCCGCCGCGCCCCGGTCGGGCGCCGTCGTGGCGACCCTGCGCGAGGCCGAGGTCCGCCGCGGCGACTTCGCCTTCGGGCCCGTCACGCTCCAGATCGACTGGGCCGACCGGGTCGCCATCACCGGCGCCAACGGGGCCGGCAAGTCCACCCTGCTCGCCGCGCTGCTCGGCCGGCTGCCGCTGGACGCCGGCGACGCGGTCCTCGGCGCCGGCGTCGTCGTCGGCGAGGTCGACCAGGCGCGGAAGCTCTTCCACGGCACCGAGACCCTGCTCGATGCCTTCTGCGCCGCCGTGCCCGAGACCGAGCCGGCGGACGTGCGCACGCTGCTCGCCAAGTTCGGCCTCAAGGCCGCCCACGTGCTGCGGCCCGCCACCACGCTCTCGCCCGGCGAGCGCACCCGGGCCGCGCTGGCCCTGCTCCAGGGCCGGGGAGTGAACCTGCTCGTCCTCGACGAGCCGACCAACCACCTCGACCTGCCGGCCATCGAGCAGCTGGAGTCCGCCCTCGACTCGTACGACGGCACGCTGCTGCTCGTCACCCACGACCGCCGCATGCTGGACGCCGTCCGCACGACCCGGCGCGTCGAGGTGGCGGACGGAAAGGTCACCGAGCTCTGATGCCCGCCGAGCCGGGCGCGCCCGGCGGCGCGCCGTCCGGCATGTCCTTCGGCGTGCCCGCGACCGCCACGGCCGCCGTCACCTTCGGCTGGGGTCCGGCCGGGGCCCGTGCCCTGCTCCCCGCCGCGGCCTGCGTGGTCGTCCTCGACGTGCTGTCGTTCACGACCTCCGTCGGCGTCGCCGTCGAGGCCGGCACCGCCGTCCTCCCGTACCGCTGGCGCGACGAGAGCGCCGTGGCGTACGCGCGGGAGCAGGACGCGGCCCTCGCCGTCGGCCGGAGCGAGGCCGGCCCGGCGCACCCGTGGTCGCTCTCACCGGCGGCCCTGCGCGCCGCGCCCGCGCCCGCGCGCCTCGTGCTGCCCTCGCCGAACGGCTCCACCATCGCGGCGGAGGCCGCGGCCGGGCGGGCGGCCGTCGTGGCCGCGTCGCTGCGCGACCGCACCGCCGTCGCCCACTGGCTGGCCGAGCACGGCTACGGCACCGCCGGCCGCCCTCTCGCCGTGATCGCCTCCGGCGAGCGCCGGCCCGACGGCTCCCTGCGCCCCGCGCTGGAGGACCTGCTGGGCGCCGGCGCGGTCCTGGCCGCCCTGCGCGAGGCGGGCGCCGCCACCCTGAGCCCCGAGGCGACCGCGGCGGCGACGCTGTGGGCGGCCACGGAGGACCCGGTCGCCGCCTTGCACGGCTGCGACTCGGGCCGTGAACTGTACGCGTACGGCTATCCGCAGGACGTGGAGGTGGCCGCCGAGATCGACGCGTCCACCGTGGTACCCGTCCTCGTGGACGGCGCATTCCAGGAGGCACCATGACCGACGACCGTGTGACCCGGCTGATCGAGATGCTGGACGACCTCGAGGCCGACGTCGACGAGACGATCGACCTCGCCGACGAGATCGCGGCGACGGGCGACCGCGGCCTGCTCCCGCGCCTCGAAGCCGAGCTCGACCGCGCGGTCGCCGACCGCAACTCCTACGCCCGCGAGCTCCTGGGCGGTGTCGTCGCCGCCCTCGGCGGTACGGAACGGCTCCCCGTCCTCGTCCGGGCCTCGGCCGTCGACCTGGGCGACGACCAGGACGGTCTGGCCGCCGAGATCGTCGACCTCGTCCAGGCCGACCCGGGCACCGCCCAGCGCCTGCTCCGGCCCCTCACGGAGGACGACGACCTCTCGGTGGCGAACCGCGCGGACTGGGCCCTGCGCTTCGTCCCGTAATCCCGCGCCTCGTTTCGCAGCGCCTGCGCCTCGTCCCATGGCGCCTGTGACGACGACGGGCCCGGCCGTGCGGCCGGGCCCGTCGTCATGTCAGCGGTACGCCGCCGGCTCAGCGCCCGCGCCGCCTGCCGCCGCCACCGCCCTCGTTGAGGAGGCCGGCCTTGCGCAGGGCGTCGGCCATCGCGCTGTTCGCGGGGGCCGCGGCCTGCCCGCGGTCACGGTCCCGGCCGCGGTCGCCGCCACCGCTGCCGCCACCGCCGTTGCCGCGGCGCTGCTGGGGCGGGCGGCCGCCGCGGTCGCGCCTCGGGGCGCGCTCACCGGCGCCGGCCTGGGACTCCGCGGTCGCCTCGTCGTCGAGGCGCAGCGTCAGCGAGATCCGCTTGCGCGGGATGTCGACGTCCAGGACCTTCACCTTGACCACGTCGCCCGGCTTCACCACGTCGCGGGGGTCCTTGACGAAGGTCTTCGACATCGCCGAGACGTGCACCAGACCGTCCTGGTGGACGCCGATGTCGACGAAGGCGCCGAACGCGGCGACATTGGTGACCACACCCTCGAGGACCATCCCGGAGGCGAGGTCGCCGATCTTCTCCACGCCCTCCTTGAAGGTGGCCGTACGGAACGCGGGTCGCGGGTCGCGGCCCGGCTTCTCCAGCTCCTTCAGGATGTCGGTGACCGTCGGCAGACCGAAGGTCTCGTCGACGAAGTCGTCCGCGCGCAGCGAGCGCAGCACGCCGGTGTTGCCGATCAGCGCGCCGACCTCGCCGCCCGTCGTCTTCACCATGCGGCGCACCACCGGGTACGCCTCCGGGTGGACCGCCGACGCGTCCAGCGGGTCCTCGCCGCCGCGGATGCGCAGGAAGCCCGCGCACTGCTCGTACGCCTTGGGGCCGAGCCGTGGCACGTCCTTCAGGGCGCGGCGGGAACGGAAGGGGCCGTTGGCGTCGCGGTGGGCCACGATGTTCTCGGCGAGGCCCGCGCCGATCCCGGACACGCGCGAAAGAAGCGGCGCGGAGGCCGTGTTGACGTCGACGCCGACGCCGTTCACGCAGTCCTCGACGACCGCGTCGAGGGAGCGGGAGAGCTTCACCTCGGACAGGTCGTGCTGGTACTGGCCGACGCCGATGGACTTCGGGTCGATCTTCACCAGCTCGGCGAGCGGGTCCTGGAGCCGGCGGGCGATCGACACCGCGCCGCGCAACGACACGTCCAGGTCCGGGAGTTCCTGCGAGGCGAACGCGGAGGCGGAGTAGACCGAGGCGCCGGCCTCGGAGACCATCACCTTCGTCAGCTTCAACTCGGGGTGCTTCGCGATGAGTTCACCGGCGAGCTTGTCGGTCTCGCGGGACGCGGTGCCGTTGCCGATGGCGACCAGCTCGACCGCGTGCTCCTTCGCGAGCCGGGCCAGCTTCGCCAGCGACTCGTCCCACTTGTTCGCCGGGACGTGCGGGTAGACCGTGTCCGTGGCGACGACCTTGCCGGTCGCGTCGACGACCGCGACCTTCACGCCCGTGCGGAAGCCCGGGTCGAGGCCGAGCGTCGCCCGGGTGCCGGCCGGGGCCGCGAGCAGCAGGTCGCGCAGGTTCGCCGCGAAGACCCGCACGGCCTCGTCCTCGGCGGCCGTGCGCAGCCGCAGCCGCAGGTCGATGCCGAGGTGGACCAGGATGCGGGTGCGCCAGGCCCAGCGGACCGTCTCCAGGAGCCACTTGTCGCCGGGCCGGCCCCGGTCGGCCACGCCGAAGCGGGCCGCCACGATCGGCTCGTACGAGGAGGTCGCCGCGGGACCGTCGGCGGGCTCCTCCGGCTCCAGCTCCAGGGTGAGCACGTCCTCCTTCTCGCCGCGCAGCATCGCGAGGATCCGGTGCGAGGGCAGCGCCGTGAACGGCTCGGCGAAGTCGAAGTAGTCGGCGAACTTCGCGCCCGCCTCCTCCTTGCCCTCCCGGACCCTGGCGACCAGCCGGCCCCGGCCCCACATGCGCTCGCGCAGCTCGCCGATCAGGTCGGCGTCCTCCGAGAAGCGCTCGGCGAGGATGGCCCGCGCGCCCTCCAGGGCCGCCGCCGGGTCCGCGACGCCCTTGTCGGCGTCGACGAACGCGGCCGCGGCGGCGAGCGGTTCCACCGACGGGTCGCCGAGCAGCCCGTCGGCCAGCGGTTCGAGACCGGCCTCGCGGGCGATCTGCGCCTTGGTCCGCCGCTTCGGCTTGAAGGGCAGGTAGATGTCCTCCAGGCGCGCCTTGGTGTCGGCGGCCCGGATCTGCGCCTCCAGTTCGGGCGTCAGCTTGCCCTGCTCGCGCACGGAGTCGAGGACGGCGGTGCGCCGGTCCTCCAGCTCGCGCAGATACCGCAGCCGCTCCTCCAGGGTGCGCAGCTGCGCGTCGTCGAGCATCTCGGTCGCTTCCTTGCGGTAGCGCGCGATGAACGGCACGGTCGAACCGCCGTCGAGCAGTTCGACGGCCGCCTTCACCTGTCGCTCGCGTACGCCGAGTTCCTCGGCGATCCTTGCCTCGATGGACGTCGTCACGATGTCCGACCCGCCTTCTCGTGCCTCAAGCTTGCGGATGCATTCTGCCGGGTCGATCACCCGTACGCGGCAACCGACCCGCCCCGCACCCGTCCCGGGGTGCGTCAGGCCTTGCCGGTGAGGTCCGCCGGGAACGCGCCCGCGCCCACCGCGGCCACCAGGAAACCCTTGGCCAGCTCGGTCAGCCTGGCGGTGCCCTCGGCGCCCAGGTGCTGGTACGGCGCGGCGTCCAGGCGGTCCGTCTCCTCCTCCAGCGACTCGCGCAGGGCCTTGCCCGCCCCGGTGAGCTCGCCCTCGGCGTCGAGCAGCCCGCGCGCCCGCAGCCGCTCCACGGCCGCCTCCCAGTCCGCGCGGCCCCAGCCGCGGGTGCCGAGGACCCAGCGCGGGGACATGCCCCTGCCGGTCGCGGTGTGGCTGGAGAGCGCCTCCACCGGGTCGAGGCCCGCGTTCAGCAGGGCCGTCAGGTGGCCGTCGCCGCGGTGCTCGCGCAGCAGCGTCGTGGCGTGCCAGAGCCGCAGGTGCGCGGCGTCCGGGACGGGCAGGTCGGCGTTGCCCGAGTACAGCGGGCGGGCGTGGCGGGTGCAGGCCTCGGCGGCGCGCAGGGCGAGCTCGGCGGCCTCGGCCATCTCCGGGGAGGCGACGGCGTCCTCGCCGAGCAGCCGGCGCAGGGTGAGGTCGACGGTCCGCAGCCGGGCGTCGAGGACCTCGGCGGGCGAAGCGGTCTCCCACACCGCCGGCAGGTGCCGGGCGAGGAAGGCGTGGTTGTAGTTGTAGAAGGTCGCGGCGACGGTTCCGGCTCCCACGGCGCCGAGCGGGGCGCTGCGCGCGGCCAGCCGGATCGCGCTGCTGTCCTCGAAGCCCAGCTCCTTGAACACCAGGTCCAGGTCGGGGGAGAAGAACAGGGTCGCGTGCAGCAGGTTGACCGGGTGGGCGCAGCGGCGGCCGGCCTGGGGCGGCAGAGTCGTCATGGAGCCGCACCTTACCTACCGGTCGGTACGGAGGGAATCCCGGAGGGGGCTCAGCGCCCGTAGGTGAAGCGGGCCGTGCGGCCCTCCAGGAACGCGGCGACGCCCTCCGCGGTGTCGTCGCTTCCGTGCGCCTGCTCCGCCCAGTGCTCCTCCCTGCCGGCGCGGCCGTCGGCGAACTCCTTCGCGGCGGCCTGGGTGAGCAGCGAGCGGGAGACGAGGGTCCGGGTGAACTCGGCGACCCGCTTGTCGAGGCCGCCCGCCGGGTGCACCTCGTCGACCAGGCCGGTGCGCAGCGCCCGCTCGGTGTCGATGAACTCCCCGGAGAACAGCAGGTACTTGGCGGCCGAGGGGCCGACGAGAGCGGCGAGCCGACGGGTGGAGGAGGCCGGGTAGACGATGCCGAGCTTCGCCGGGGTCACCCCGAAGCGCGCGCCCTCCTCGGCGAACCGCAGGTCGCAGGCGGCCGCGAGCTGGCTGCCGCCGCCCACGCACCAGCCGCGCACGGCGGCCAGCGTCGGCTTGGGGAAGGCGGCCAGCGCCTCCTCGGCGCGGACGGCGAGGGCCTGCTGCTCGTCGCCCGGTTCGCGCAGCGTCGAGATGTCGGCCCCGGCGCAGAAGGTGTCGCCCGCGCCGGTGAGCACCAGGGCGCGCACCGCCGGGTCGGCGGCCAGCGGGGCGAGCAGCCCGGGCAGGGACCTCCACATGCCGGCGGTCATGGCGTTGCGCTTGGCGGGGTTGGCGATGACGACGGTCGCGACCTCGTCGACGACGCTCACGGTCAGCTGCGGCTCCATGCGCCGGATGCTATCCGGGGGCCCCGTACGTACGATCAAGAAGGGGGTGCGAGGAGGAGACGCCCATGTCCCGCGAGGACCTGCCCCCGGAGCACCTGACGGGCGCCGAGCGCACCGTGCTGCGCCGTGAGGGGAGGAAGCTCCGCCGCAGCTTCGGCTGGCTCACCGCGCTGGGGATCCTGCTGGTCGTCGGCGGGATCGTCGGCCTGGTCTACACCGGCGTGGCCACCCTCACCTCGATGCTCCTGTTCGGCTGGCTGCTGCTGGTCGGCGGGATCGTCGGTCTGCTGCACGCCGTCGAGTCGCGCGGGACCAGCTACTTCTGGCTCGCGGTGGTGGTCGCGGCGCTGAACATCGCGGCCGGCGTGGTCGTCATCCGGCATCCCGAGGGCTCGGCCGAGGCGCTGACGATGTTCGCGGCGCTGCTCTTCCTGACGGGCGGCCTGTTCCGGCTGGTGGGCAGTGTGGTGGTGCGCGGTCCGCAGTTCGGCTGGACCCTGGTGCAGGGTGCCTTCGGGCTGCTGCTCGGCATCCTGGTGCTCGTCGACTGGCCGGACAGCAGCCGGTACGTGATCGGGGCGTTCTTCTCGCTGGCGCTGCTCTTCGACGGGCTGGGTCTCGTCGCGATGGGGGTGGGCGGCCGCCGTATCGTTCGTATGGTCACACCGGCGGTCGGTCCTCCGAAGACGTCAGTGGAGGATCAGGAGCAGTCGAACAACTGACGTTGGCATACTCACCCGATCAGAAGTCGGTCGATAAGTGTCGACTTCTGGTCAGTAGCCAGAGGTGCACCAAAGGATTCCCAAGACTCGACTCGTGGCGACAATCGAGCACGAGGGCGGGAGCCGGACTATGGAGAGCCGCGGGAGCGTCCCCGCCCGGCCACCGTCCTACGAAGGGGTCTGGCGGTTCACCGCTCCCGCGGTCGACGTCTCGGTGCCGCAGGCCCGGCACGCCGTCCGCGACCTGCTGGTCCGGCAGAGCGTCCCGATCCACGACGACACCGTGCAGGGACTGCTTCTCATCGTTTCCGAGCTGGTCACCAACGCGGTCAAGCACGCCGCGCTGCTCTCCCCGGAGATAGCGGTGGAGGTGGCCATCGGGGCGGAATGGGTACGGGTGTCCGTCGAGGACAACCATCCCTACCGCCCGAAGGCCCTGGAGGCCGACTGGGGACAGACCGGCGGCCGCGGTCTTCTCCTCGTCCGGGAGATCGCCCGCGAGTCCGGCGGCGCCTGCGACGTCGAGCACACCGCGGGCGGCGGCAAGATCATCTGGGCGGCGCTGCCCCTGAACCCGTTCGTCCCGAGTCAGGGGCCCGCGGGACCGCCGGACGAGCCCGGGGTCACCAGCCCCCGGACGGACCCGTCAGCTCCCTGATCGCCGGCCGCGCCGCGTCGAGCACCGTCATGAACCAGGCGGAGAACGGCGCGGCCGCGTGCCGCTCGGCGAGCTCGGCCGCGGTCACGAAGGCGGTCTCCCCGACCTCCTCGGGATCCGGCCGCGGTCCCGCCTGCACCAGGCCGACGAACAGGTGGTTGAACTCCTGCTCCACCAGGCCCGAGGCCGGGTCCGGATGGTTGTAGCGGACCGTGCCCGCCTCCGCGAGCAGCGAGGGCGACACGCCCAGCTCCTCGAAGGTGCGCCGGGCGGCGGCCGCGAACGGCGCCTCACCCGGGTAGGGGTGGCCGCAGCAGGTGTTGGACCACACACCGGGGGAGTGGTACTTGCCCAGCGCCCGCCGCTGCAGCAGCAGCCGTCCCGTCTCGTCGAAGAGGAAGACCGAGAACGCGCGGTGCAGCTGCCCCGGCGCCTGGTGCGCGGCGAGCTTCTCCGCCGTACCGATCGTGACGCCGTCCTCGTCGACCAGTTCGAGCATGATCGGCGCCTCGGCCTCGGTCGGCCGCACGCCGTTCGACGAGCTGTGAGCCACGGTGGCTGATGTGGTCGGCATACCCATCCTTCGCATCGGTCCTCGCCCTGAGGGGCCACCTCAGTCTGCCGTACAAAACCGGCTTGTCCGTACTTCGGAGGCCGGACATGGCCGCTCCCACCGCACCGGAGTACACCCGGCGCGGCGGGAGCGGCCGGCGCGTCAGACCCCGAAAGCCGCCGGATACGAGATCGTGCCCCTGGTGACGGGCCCGGAACCGCCCAGATCCAGCGCCATCATGGCTTCGTCCGGAACCGCGAAGGCTGGCTTGATCCCGTACGCGGACGCCCGTACGAATCCGAACCGCGGGTAGTACTCCGGATGGCCGAGCACCAGAACGAGCCGCTCCCCGCGCAGCCGCGCCGCGTCGAGCACGGCCCGGACGACGGCCTGCCCCGCGCCCGTCCGCTGGTACTCCGGCGCCACCGCGACCGGCGCCAGGGCCGCCGCGGGGACGCCGTCCACATGGCACCGGGTGATCAGCGCGTACGCGGCGACCGTGCCGTCCGGAGCCTCCGCCACGTACGAGAGGCCGGGCAGCCACGCGTCCGGGTCTGCGCGCAGCGCGTCCACCAGACCGGCCTCCTCGGGCGTGGGGAAGGCCGCCGCGTTGACTTCCCGCACGCGGGCCTCGTCGGCGGCCGTCTCCTCACGGGCCGTCCAGCGGGGGTCGGCGGGACGCAGGACGTAACCGGTGTAGCCGTAGTCGCCGCCGTGGTCGCGGCGCAGCTCCAGCTCGGCCCGGGTGGAGGCCAGGGCCTCGGCCATGCCCGGCGAGGCGGGATCGGCGGCCGCCGCCCGCTCGGCGAGCGGGCCGTAGTACTCGTCCCAGTCGCTCTCGGGCTGGGGCACGACCCCGAGGACGTGATAGCCGGCGGCGACGGCCGCCGCCGTGTTCCCGGCGGTGGTGCGCAGCGCGTAGTGCGGCTCCCAGAACGCGCGGGCCTCAGGGCCCGGCGCGTCGGTGGTCCACTCGCACTCGGTGAGCACCAGGGTGCCGCCCGGCGCGAGGAGCCGGCGCCACTCGGCGAGCGCCCGGTCGAAGCCGATCACGTACGCCGAGCTCTCGGCCCAGACCAGGTCGAAGGAACCGTCGGGCAGCTGCTCCAGCGCGCCCATGTCGGCCCGCAGGGGGTGGACGCGGTCGGCCAGACCGCGGGCGGCGGCCGCCGCCCGCAGCTCGGCCAGGAACGGCTCGTGCAGGTCGACCGCCGTCACCTCGGCGCCCGCCTCGGCGGCGAGCAGCAGCGCGGAGCGGCCGGGACCGCAGCCGAGGTCGAGCACGCGCGGCCGCTCGGGAAGCGGACCCGCGAGAGCGAGCAGACGGCGGGTGGTGGAGTCGGAGCCGGGGCCCTGCCGCGGCAGACCGTGGTGCAGGGCGAAGAAGGCGTGGTGGAGCGCGGTGGTGGTGTCAGTGATGTCGTTGTCGGACAACGTGGGAAACCCTTGGTGAGGGGGTCCCGGCCGACGTCATGACGTGCCGGTGGAAGAAACCGGGGATCAGATCAGCCGGAGACCCGGGAGCTGAGGCTGGACCGGGCGGCGCCGCTACGGGCGGCCTCCATCGCGACGGTCATCAACCTCAGCTCCTCTCCACTGCGGGTCCGGCAAGTCGTCGTTCCGAGGCTAGCAGGCCGGGTCGGGCCTCAGAGGCAGAGTTTCGCCTCGTGCTCCGCGTGACCGGCCGGCTCCAGCTGGAAGGTGCAGTGCTCGACGTCGAAGTGCGAGCCGAGGCAGCCCTGGAGGTCGTGCAGCATCTTCTCGTGCCCGACGGAGTCCAGCACCTCCGGTTCGACGACCACGTGCGCCGAGAGCACCGGCATGCCCGAGGTGATCGTCCAGGCGTGCAGGTCGTGGACGTCCTCGACGCCCGGCAGGGCCAGTATGTGGGCCCGTACCTCGGCCATGTCCACGCCCTTCGGCGCGGACTCCAGGAGCACGTCCAGGGTCTCCCGCAGCAGCTTCACCGTGCGCGGCACGATCATCAGGCCGATCAGGATCGAGGCGATCGGGTCCGCGTACTGCCAGCCGGTGGCCAGGATGATGCCCGCGGAGACGATCACCGTCACCGAGCCGAGCGCGTCGGCCAGCACCTCCAGGTAGGCGCCCCGTACGTTCAGGCTCTCCTTCTGGCCGCGCATCAGCAGCGTCAGGGAGACGATGTTGGCGACCAGACCGACCACGGCGAAGGCGATGGCGAGCCCGCCGCGGGTCTCGGCCGGCTCCAGGAACCGCTGGACCGCCTCGTACAGGACGTAGCCGCCGACGCCGAGCAGCAGCAGACAGTTGGCGAGCGCGGCGAGGATCTCGGCCCGCGCGTAGCCGAAGGTGCGGTTGCCCGCGGGCGGCCGGTTGGCGAAGTGGATCGCGAGCAGGGCCATCGCGAGACCGACCGCGTCGGTCGCCATGTGGGCGGCGTCCGCGATCAGGGCGAGCGAGTCGGCCGCGATGCCGCCGACGATCTCGAGCACCATCACGGAGAGCGTGATGCCGAGCGCGATCCGCAGCCGGTTCCTGTAGGCCAGCGCCGCGGTACCGCTCGGCGGCGGGCCGCCGTGGCTGTGCCCGTGGTCGTGTCCAGCCCCCATGCAAGGCCTCCCGGTGATGTCGGTCTCTGTGCCCCGAGCAGCCAGTGAACTACGGGTGGGGGGTATGTGCAACACGGTACTGAACACCGTTGTCATATGCTCTGACCTGCGGTTATTCCAGCAGGCCGGCGGTGCGCGCGGACGCGGTTTGTGGGCCGGGCCGCCGATCGCCCATGATGATCTCCGCAGGGCAGGGCGCACCCGCACGGACGCGAGTGGGCCCGGGGGAGTCCGCCCCGCGAAACCTCGATGAACTCGCGCTTCCGTTCATCCGATAGCCTCAGCCGACGTGCCGTCGCCCGGTGCCGGGCCGCACACACCGCGCCCGGGGCCGTGCCGTGGGCCGCGCAGGCCCGTCCGCCAGCTCCAAGGAGTGAGTTCGCCCTGTCGACCGCCATCCTCACCGGTCCGCCGGTACCCGGATCGTCGCTCGACGCCGATCTGCGGTCCCTCGGCTTCGACGTCGAGGTCGCCTCCGGTCCGCACGAGACGGGCGCCCTGCTCGCCGCCGTACCCGCCGGACAACGCGTCGCCGTCGTGGACCCCCGCTTCGTCGGCCACGTCCACGCCCTGCGGCTCGCGCTCACCGACCCCCGCTTCCCGGCGGCCGCGGTCCCCGGCGCCCTCACCGCGCAGCCCGCGGCCCGCCCGGCCCTGGCCCGCGCGCTCGACACGGCCGGCGAGGCCGAACCCGCCGCCCAGCCGACCCACACCGTCGTCGGCAACCTCCCCGACACCCTCGCCGGCGCGCTCGACGCCGACGGCGTCGCCGTCCACCGGCCGCAGCTCGGCACCCTGGTCGCCGCCGTGCCCGACGACCCCGAGGCCCGCCACCAGGCGCGCACCGCCGTCGAGGCCGTCGACGACGAGGCCGTACGCCTGAAGTCGGCCGTCAAGGCCCACGACGGCTTCTTCACCACCTTCTTCATCAGCCCGTACTCGCGCTACATCGCCCGCTGGTGCGCGCGCCGCGGCCTCACGCCCAACCAGGTCACCACCGCCTCGCTGCTCACCGCGCTGCTCGCGGCCGGCTTGGCCGCCACCGGCGACCGCGCCGGATACGTCGCCGCGGGCGTGCTGCTCCTGGTCTCCTTCGTCCTCGACTGCACCGACGGGCAGCTCGCCCGCTACGCGCTCAAGTACTCGACGATGGGCGCCTGGCTCGACGCCACCTTCGACCGGGCCAAGGAGTACGCCTTCTACGCCGGTCTGGCCCTCGGCGCCGCCCGGAACGGCGACGACGTCTGGGCCCTCGCGCTCGGCGCCATGGTCCTGATGACCTGCCGGCACGTCGTGGACTTCTCCTTCAACGAGGCCAACCACGACGCCACCGCCAACACCAGCCCCACCGCGGCCCTATCCAGCAGGCTCGACGGCGTCGGCTGGACCGTCTGGGCCCGGCGCATGATCATCCTGCCGATCGGCGAGCGCTGGGCGATGATCGCCGTCCTCACCGCCGCCACCACCCCCCGGATCGTGTTCTGGGCGCTGATCGCCGGCTGCGCCTTCGGCGCCTGCTACACCACCGCGGGACGCGTGCTGCGCTCGGTCACCCGCCGGGCGGCCCGCACCGAGCGCGCCTGCCGGGCGCTGGCGGACCTCGCCGACTCGGGCCCGCTCGCCGAGCTCCTGGCCCGGCTGCTGCGCGGGCGGGCCGGCGCCGTCGGACCCCTGTCCGTCGCCGTGCTCGGCGCCGCCGTGATGGTCGGCGGCGCGCTGTACCTGCCGTTCGGCGACAAGCGCCTGATCGCGGTCGCCGTGATCTACGTGATGACCGCCGGCCTCGCCGTCGCCCGCCCGCTCAAGGGCCCCCTCGACTGGCTCGTCCCGCCCGTCTTCCGCGCCGCCGAATACGTCACCGTGCTCGCGCTCGCCGCCAAGGCCGGCTCCGCGCAGGCACTCCCCGCCGCATTCGGGCTGGTCGCGGCGGTCGCCTACCATCACTACGACACGGTGTACCGCATCCGCGGCGGCACCGGCGCGCCGCCCGCGTGGCTGGTGCGCACCATCGGCGGCCACGAGGGACGCACGCTCGTGGTGACCGTACTCGCCGCCCTGCTGGCGAACCGCGGCAACGACTTCACCTCGGCCCTCACCGCGCTCGCGGTCGCCGTGGGCCTCGTGGTGCTCGTGGAGTCCATCCGCTTCTGGGTGTCCTCCGGAGCACCCGCCGTACATGACGAAGGAGAGACAGCATGATTGGCCTCGTACTGGCAGCCGGTGCCGGACGGCGTCTGCGCCCCTACACCGACACGCTTCCGAAGGCCCTCGTGCCCGTGGACCCGGCCGGTGACGGTTCCCTCACCGTGCTCGACCTCACGCTGAAGAACTTCGCCGAGGTCGGTCTCACCGAGGCCGCGATCGTCGTCGGCTACCGCAAGGAGGCCGTGTACGCGCGCAAGGAGGCCCTGGAGGCCAAGTACGGCATCCAGCTCACCCTCATCGACAACGACAAGGCCGAGGAGTGGAACAACGCCTACTCCCTGTGGTGCGCCCGTGAGGTCCTCAAGCGCGGTGTGATCCTCGCCAACGGCGACACCGTCCACCCGGTCTCCGTCGAGAAGACCCTGCTCGCCGCCCGCGGCAACGGCCAGAAGATCATCCTCGCCCTCGACACGGTGAAGAACCTCGCCGACGAGGAGATGAAGGTCGTCACCGCCGAGGGCAAGGGCGTCCAGAAGATCACCAAGCTGATGGACCCGGCCGACGCCACCGGCGAGTACATCGGCGTCACCCTGATCGAGGCCGAGGCCGCCGAGGAGCTGGCCGACGCGCTGAAGGCCACCTTCGAGCGCGACCCCGACCTGTACTACGAGGACGGCTACCAGGAGCTGGTCAACCGCGGCTTCACCGTCGACGTGGCCCCCATCGGCGACGTCAAGTGGGTCGAGATCGACAACCACGACGACCTCGCGAAGGGCCGTGACATCGCGTGCCAGTACTGACCCGGCTCATCCCCTCGCCGGTTGTCGTCGACATCCGCGGAGGAGCGCTGGACGACCTGTCCGCGCTCCTCGCGGACCAGCGGATCTCCAGCAACGGCCGGATCGCCGTCGCCATCAGCGGCGGCTCCGGTCTGAAGCTGCGTGACCGCTTCGCCTCCGAGCTGCCGGACGCCGACTGGTACCCGGTCAGCGGCGGCACCATCGACGAGGCCGTCCGGCTCGCCGATTCCATGCGCGGCAAGCGGTACGACGCGGTCGTGGCGCTCGGCGGCGGCAAGATCATCGACGTGACGAAGTACGCGGCGGCCCGGGTGGGCCTGCCGCTGGTGGCCATCGCCACCAACCTCTCGCACGACGGCATCTGCTCGCCGATCTCCACCCTGGACAACGACAACGGCCGTGGCTCCTACGGCGTGCCCACCCCCATCGCGCTGGTCATCGACCTCGACGTGATCCGGGACGCGCCGATCCGCTTCGTGCGCTCCGGCATCGGCGACGCCATCTCCAACCTGTCGGCCATCGCCGACTGGGAGCTGTCCCACCGCGAGACCGGCGAGAAGGTCGACGGTCTGGCCGCGGCCATGGCCCGCAGCGCCGGCGAGGCGGTCCTCCGCCACCCCGGCGGAGTCGGCGACGACGACTTCCTCGTCACCCTCTCCGAGGGCCTGGTGATGTCCGGCATCGCCATGTCGATCAGCGGCGACAGCCGCCCGTCCTCGGGCGCCTGCCACGAGATCAGCCACGCCTTCGACCTGCTCTACCCGACCCGGGCGGCCAGCCACGGCGAGCAGTGCGGCCTCGGCGCGGCCTTCGCCATGCACCTGCGCGGAGCCCGCGAGGAGTCCGCGCAGATGGTCGAGACCCTGCGCCGGCACGGCCTGCCCGTGCTGCCGGAGGAGATGGGCTTCACCGTCGACGAGTTCGTCCGGGCCGTGGAGTTCGCCCCGCAGACCCGGCCGGGCCGGTTCACCATCCTCGAACACCTCGACCTGTCCACAGACCAGATCAGGGACGCGTACGCCGACTATGCCAAAGCCATCGGTAGCTGAACTCCGCCCTGTCGTCCACCCGCCGGGCGTCAAGGACCGGCGGAGCGGCGAGCACTGGGGCGGCCGCCTGTACATGCGGGAGATCTCGCTGCGGATCACCCGTCACCTGGCGAACACCCGGGTCACGCCCAACCAGCTGACCTACCTGATGACGCTGTCCGGCGTCCTCGCCGCACCCGCGCTGCTCGTCCCCGGCATCTGGGGCGCCGTGCTCGGCGTGGTCGCGGTCCAGGGCTATCTGCTGCTCGACTGCGTCGACGGCGAGCTGGCCCGCTGGAAGAAGCAGTACTCGCTCGCCGGGGTCTACCTCGACCGGGTCGGGGCCTACCTCTGTGACGCGGCCGTACTCGTCGGCTTCGGCCTGCGCGCCGCCGACCCGTGGGGCGGCGGCCGGATCGACTGGCTGTGGGCCTTCCTCGGCACCCTCGCCGCGCTCGGCGCGATCCTGATCAAGGCCGAGACCGACCTGGTCGGCGTCGCCCGCCACCAGGCGGGCATGGCCCCGGTCAAGGAGTCGGCCGCCGAGCCGCGCTCCTCCGGCATGGCGCTGGCCCGCCGGGCCGCCGCCGCGCTCAAGTTCCACCGCCTGATCCTGGGGATCGAGGCCTCCCTGCTGATCCTGGTCCTCGCGATCGTCGACCAGGTCCGGGGCGACCTGTTCTTCTCCCGGCTCGGCGTCGCCGTGCTCGCCGGCATCGCGCTGCTGCAGACCGTGCTGCACCTGGTGTCGATCCTCGCGTCCAGCAGGCTGAAGTGAGGGCGGCCGTCATGACCCGGCCGATGAGACTGGGCGCGGTCGTCATCACCATGGGCAACCGCCCCGACGACCTGCGCGCGCTCCTCGACTCGGTCGCCCGGCAGGACGGCGACCCGATCGAGGTGGTCGTCGTCGGCCAGGGCGTGGAGCTCAGCGGACTGCCCGAGGGCGTCCGCACGGTGAGCCTGCCGGAGAACGTCGGCATCCCGGCGGGGCGCAACATCGGCATCGAGGCCTTCGGTCCCGGCGGCACCGACGTCGACGCGCTGCTCTTCCTCGACGACGACGGCCTGCTCGCCAACACCGACACCGCGGAGCTGATCCGCCAGGCCTTCACCGCCGACCCGCGGCTCGGCATCATCAGCTTCCGGATCGCCGACCCGGAGACCGGGCTCACCCAGCGCCGGCACGTGCCGCGGCTGCGCGCCTCGGACCCCATGCGCTCCTCGCGGGTGACCACCTTCCTGGGCGGTGCCAACGCGGTGCGCACCAAGGTGTTCGCCGAGGTCGGCGGGCTGCCGGACGAGTTCTTCTACGCGCACGAGGAAACCGATCTCGCCTGGCGGGCCCTCGACGCCGACTGGATGATCGATTACCGTTCCGACATGGTGCTGCTGCACCCCACCACCCCGCCGTCCCGGCACGCGACGTACCACTTCAACGTGGCCCGCAACCGAGTGTGGCTGGCGCGCCGCAATCTTCCCGCACCCCTGGTGCCGGTCTATCTCGGCGTCTGGCTGCTGCTCACGCTGGCGCGGCGTCCCTCCGTATCCGCCCTCCAGGCGTGGTTCGGCGGTTTCCGGGCGGGCTGGCGGACTCCGTGCGGTCCGCGGCACCCCATGAGGTGGCGTACGGTGTGGCGGCTGACCCGACTGGGACGCCCGCCCGTCGTCTGACATCGTGGGTACCCGACTTGCCGCGCATCCCGAACACGAAAGTTTCGACTGTGAGTGACACATCCCAGGACGGTGGGGTCGTGACGAGCGCCCGACCGTCCCCCGACGACGGCCTGAGCCCGGCCGAGCTGGCGGCCAAGTACGGGCTCGCCGTCAGCGGCGCCCGGCCGGGGCTCGTGGAGTACATCCGGCAGCTGTGGGGCCGGCGGCACTTCATCCTGGCCTTCTCCCAGGCGAAACTCACCGCCCAGTACAGCCAGGCGAAGCTCGGCCAGCTCTGGCAGGTGGTGACGCCGCTGCTGAACGCGCTGGTCTACTTCCTGATCTTCGGTCTGATCCTCGAAGCGGACCGGGGCATGTCGCGGTCGGTGTACGTCCCGTTCCTGGTGACCGGTGTGTTCGTGTTCACCTTCACCCAGAGCTCGGTGATGGCCGGCGTGCGCGCGATCTCGGGCAACCTCGGCCTGGTGCGGGCGCTGCACTTCCCGCGCGCCTCGCTGCCCATCTCCTTCGCGCTCCAGCAGCTCCAGCAGCTGCTGTTCTCGATGCTCGTGCTCATCGCCATCGCGGTGGCCTTCGGCAGCTACCCGTCGGCGAGCTGGCTGCTCGTCCTCCCGGCCCTGTTCCTGCAGTTCCTGTTCAACGCGGGCCTCGCCATGATCGTGGCGCGGATGGGCGCCAAGACCCCGGACCTCGCGCAGCTGATGCCGTTCATCATGCGCACCTGGATGTACGCCTCCGGCGTCATGTTCTCGATCCCCGTGATGCTGGAGGACAAGCCGGCCTGGATCGCCGACCTGCTCCAGTACAACCCGGCGGCGCTCCACATGGACCTGATCCGGTTCGCGCTGATCGACGGCTACGGCGGCTCCAACCTCCCGCCGCACGTCTGGTTCGTCACCCTCGCCTGGTCCGTGGTGATCGGCGTGGGCGGCTTCGTCTACTTCTGGAAGGCCGAGGAAAGGTACGGCCGTGGCTGACAGCAACCAGGGCCGGGTGCCCACCGTCATCGCGGACAACGTCCACATCGTGTACCGGGTCAACGGAGGCGGCGGCGGCAAGGGCAGCGCCACCGCCGCGCTGAGCCGCATCATCCGGCGCCGCAAGGGCCAGTCCGACCGCGGGGTGCGCAAGGTGCACGCCGTCCGCGGCGTGTCCTTCACCGCCTACCGCGGCGAGGCCATCGGCCTCATCGGCACCAACGGGTCCGGCAAGTCGACCCTGCTGCGCGCCATCGCGGGCCTGCTGCCCACCGAGAGCGGCAAGGTCTACACCGACGGCCAGCCCTCGCTGCTCGGCGTCAACGCGGCGCTCATGAGCGACCTCACCGGTGAGCGGAACGTGATCCTCGGCGGACTCGCGATGGGCATGGGCCGCGAGGAGATCAAGAGCCGTTATCAGGACATCGTCGACTTCTCCGGCATCAACGAGAAGGGCGACTTCATCTCGCTGCCGATGCGGACCTACTCGTCCGGCATGGGCGCCCGGCTCCGCTTCGCCATCGCCGCCGCCAAGCAGCACGACGTCCTCATGATCGACGAGGCGCTGGCCACCGGCGACCGCAAGTTCCAGATCCGCTCCGAGGCGCGGATCCGCGAGCTGCGCAAGGAGGCCGGCACGGTCTTCCTGGTCAGCCACAGCAACAAGTCGATCCGCGACACCTGCGACCGCGTGCTCTGGCTGGAGAAGGGCGAGCTGCTCATGGACGGCCCGACCGACGAGGTCATCGCCGCCTACGAGCGCGAGACCGGCAAGTAGCCCCGAAGCCGCGCGCCGCCCCCGCCGATCCGATCGGCGGGGGCTGTTTCGTGTTCACGGACGTCCGGTTTTCGCGCGTCGAGCACCCGCCCGGAATGTTCATGCGGTCAACATCGGGCAGGATGAGCGCATGGCAGCGATCTCGGGAGGCAAGACCTACCACCACGGCGACCTGCGCAACGCCCTCATCTGCGCGGCCGTCGACCTCGCCACCGAAGGAGGCCCCGAGCGCGTCGTGCTGCGCGAGGCGGCCCGCCGGGTCGGCGTCTCGCCCACCGCCGCCTACCGGCACTTCGAGGGCCGCGGCGAACTCCTCGCCGCCGTCCGCGACCACGCCCGGCGGGCCCTCGCCGACTCCATGGAGCGGGCCGCCGCCCGCGTACCCGGCGCCGACGACCCGGCCCTGGCCGCCGAGGCCCGGCTCGCCGCCCTCTGCCGCGGCTACGTGGCCTTCGCCGTCGAGCAGCCCGGCCTCTACCGGTCCGCCTTCGGCGCGCCCCGTACCGCCACCGGCTGTCCTGACGCGGAGCCCGAGGCCGGCGCGGGGGAGGTGCGTGCCTTCACCCTGCTCACCGACGCCCTGACGGCCCTCGCCGCGACGGCCAGGCCGCCGCGCGCCTCCCGGCCCGCCGCCGACGCCGCCGCGTGGTCGGCCGTCCACGGACTGTCGCTGCTGCTTCTCGAAGGACCGCTGCGCCGGCTGCCCGCCCAGCGGCGGAACGACGTCGTCGACTCCACGCTCGCGATGGTGGTCTCCGGCACCCGCGTCCCCTGACGGCCACGCCCCTGACGGCCACGCCCCTGACGGGCGTGTCGCCGACGGTCGAAAACAAGGTCAAGGAAATGTGAACTTCCGCTCGTGCCGGGAAGGTTGGCGGACCCGCCGGTGTTGTCGACAGGCGCCCGGGCCCCCGGCGCGGCACGATGCCTCCTACCACGTAAGCTGTACCGGTCTGTTTCGCGGCAAGTGGGGCGATACCCCTCGGCGCCCCGGCACCGGGCCGAGAGCCACGGGCACGGCTCGGCGGCGTGTCCGAAATAGGATGGATTGGATCCGCGGTGTAGAACGGGAGATGTGACGGCCATGACGCAGAATCTCCAGCTCCACGAGGGTGTCGCCGTCCCCGCGTCGGGCAGCGGCCGGTGACGGGAACCCGGCAGGTGCGCCCCGACGCCTCCTCGCGCAGCACACTCGGCAAGGCCGCGGACGAGAACTTCCCCGTGGCCCCCTTCTTCCTGCCGCGCGCCTGGCGCGACGACCTCATGGCCGTCTACGGCTTCGCCCGTCTCGTCGACGACATCGGCGACGGCGACCTCGCGCCCGGCGCCGCGGACGCCCGCCACCTCGGCGTCCCGGCCGAGCGGGCCGACGACCGGCTCGCGATGCTCGACGCCTTCGAGACCGACCTCAGGCGCGTCTTCGACCCCGTCGACGGCCCGCCCCGGCATCCGCTGCTGCGCGCCCTCGTCCCCACCGTCGAGCGGTGCGGCCTCGACCCGGAGCCGTTCCTCGGACTCGTCGCCGCCAACCGCCAGGACCAGCTCGTCGGCCGCTACGAGACCTACGACGACCTGGTCGCGTACTGCGAGCTCTCCGCCAACCCCGTCGGCCGGCTCGTCCTCGGCATCACCGGCACCGCGACGCCGGAACGGATCCGCCGCTCCGACGAGATCTGCACCGCGCTCCAGATCGTCGAGCACCTCCAGGACGTCGCCGAGGACCTGACGCGCGACCGGATCTACCTCCCCGCCGAGGACCTGAAGCGCTTCCACGTGAGCGAGGACGACCTCGCCCGGCC
The DNA here is from genome assembly GCF_042677525.1 of Streptomyces sp. NPDC127114. Classification (NCBI taxonomy): domain Bacteria; kingdom Bacillati; phylum Actinomycetota; class Actinomycetes; order Kitasatosporales; family Streptomycetaceae; genus Streptomyces; species Streptomyces sp. NPDC127114. The sequence goes on along the minus strand of NZ_JBHXTJ010000072.1, from coordinate 1,333 downwards.
CACCGCCGGAGCCTCGGTGCGTGCCCTGATCGCCTTCGAGGCCGAGCGGGCCCGCGCCCTGCTCGACGCCGGCGCCCCGCTCGTCGGCAGCGTCCACGGCCGGCTGCGGCTGCTGCTCGCGGGCTTCACGGCCGGCGGGTACGCGGCGCTCGACGCGATCGCCGCCGCCGGCTTCGACGTCCTGCCCGGGCCGCCCAAGGCCGACCGATCGAGTCTGGTGCGCCGGGCGGGTGCCGTCCTGCTCGCGGCGCGGAGAGAGGGGTGAGCCGCACAGTGGAGGGACAGTCGCAGCCGTCCGCGCCGGTCCAGGCCGCGTACAGCTACTGCGAGGCCGTGACCGGACAGCAGGCCCGCAACTTCGCCTACGGGATCCGGCTGCTGCCGACCGAGAAGCGGCACGCCATGTCGGCGCTCTACGCCTTCTCGCGGCGCGTCGACGACATCGGCGACGGGCCGCTGGCACCCGGCGACAAGAAGGACCGGCTGGAGGCCACCCGGGCGGTCCTCTCCCGCATCCGCGCCGGCGAGGTCGAGGAGGACGACACCGATCCGGTGGCCGTCGCCCTCGCCGACGCCGCCCGCCGCTTCCCGATCCCGCTCGGCGGGCTCGACGAGCTCATCGACGGCGTCCTCATGGACGTGCGCGGTGAGACCTACGAGACCTGGGACGACCTCAAGGTCTACTGCCGCTGCGTGGCCGGAGCCATCGGCCGGCTCTCGCTCGGCGTCTTCGGCACGCAGTCCGGCGCCGTCGGCGCCGACCGCGCGGCCGAGTACGCCGACACCCTCGGCCTGGCCCTCCAGCTCACCAACATCCTGCGCGACGTCCGCGAGGACGCCGGGAACGGGCGCACCTATCTGCCGGGCGACGACCTGGCCAAGTTCGGGTGCTCCGACGGCTTCGCCTCGGACACCCCGGCGGAGGGCGCCGACTTCGCGGGGCTCGTGCACTTCGAGGTGCGCCGCGCCCGCGCGCTGTTCGCCGAGGGATACCGGCTGCTGCCGATGCTCGACCGGCGCAGCGGGGCGTGCGTGGCCGCCATGGCCGGCATCTACCGACGGCTCCTCGACCGGATCGAACGGGATCCGGAGGCCGTGCTGCGCGGCCGGGTCTCGCTGCCCGGCCGGGAGAAGGCCTACGTCGCCGTCCGCGGGCTCTCCGGACTCGACGCGCGGCACGTCTCCCGTCGTACGGTCAGGAGGCCCGCGTGACGTACGTATCGCCTCGCACCCGTGGGTCCGCCGGGATCCGGGGCCTCCGCGCGGGCGGGGGTGTCCGGACTGCCACCTCCCCTTCGCTTCGCTCGTGGAGGAGTCCGAAACGTCCGGACAC